>JBJEKI010000047.1:0-129191 GCA_051878555.1 Lepagella sp.
CAGTTAACCAACAGATTTAATCAAAATCCCGATTTTTATCGGACAGCAATAATATAGAACAGGATATTTACAAACTTGAAATGACTGGTTATAACGATGATGGTAGCATAAGGTTGATTCAAAGTCCCATTAATGTTTGTGCCTCGATTGTATATCCTGAAGGGAGAGAGTTTGCTCCTTATCTATATATTGCTTTAACTCCTCTAAACACAATTACCTATGTGGTAGAGCATGAGGATGGAGTATTCTTTGAGGTTTGGAAGGGATCTTTTTATCGGCGCATCGAGATAAACAACGAGACAAGCCATCTTTGGGATGATTCTATGGATTATGAAGATCGTGTTCCCTTGCTTGACAAGATAATGCGTGAAGATGACACTTACGCAAATAAGGGCAAACCTATCAATGGTCAATATGAATTTTATTGGAAAGCGAAGATGGAGCTGGTGTATGATGGTGGACTTAATTTCGATCAACCCCCTTTCATCATTACTAATTGGAACAGAGTGTATAGTGCCGATTTAAAAACAAGCACTCAAGTGTATCCTACAACCGACGAAGTCCCCAATGTGATTGATATTCACTTCGATAGATTTGACCCGAGGGGTGAGGATCAGGAACAGGAAATCATGATCCCGAAGCCTTCTTGCTGTGTCCTCCGTTATGAGAATCAGTCTAAGGCTCATCTGTATCGTTATACTTACGATTGTGATTTTGTTGAAATACCCTCAGCCACTGAATCGAAATGTAGCGCTTCGATTTTATTAAACGGCGATAAAGAGTGTGCTACGGGCTTCGCTTCCGTTCCTCTCCGATATAAGGAGGGCGTTGTACTCGAATATGCCGGATGTGAAATTACTGCTTCCAATCCTACTATCTTTGGAGTTTTAGCAGCACCTCCCTTCAATGAACATACAGCCTTGGACGGCGGTTCAAGTGCTTCCTCTTTCTGCACGGTCTCTACTACTACGGGTGAGGATAATAAGAAGTCCGTTTCTCATTCTTTCAAATGGGGCCTCTCCGCTTCTTGGGAATTCCTTGAAATTTGTAAAGCAGGTGTCGATGAAACTGTGACTCACGAGTGGAATGATGCTTTTTCAAAAACCCACTCCACAACATATATGCAAGACTTCCGTGTGGATGGTGGTTATGATGGCGTGTATTTCTCCTACATCCCTATCGATAGATATGCTTATAGAGTAACGTCGTCTGACGATCCGACAGTCGAACCCGGTTCGATGTTGTATATGTATAATTCACGAGGTGACCAACCTCTCAGTTCTACTTGGCGTCTTGATACATTCAACGAACGCCTCTATGGCACAGGCGTGCCTTCTATCGACAATAGTTTGCTCCCTCACGAGCCGGGTAACATCGGTAGTTATCGTCACATCAACCCCAACTTTACCAAAGAAGAACTTTGCAACCTCTTTAATATCGAAGAGGATAAACTCATCGGCTATACTGCAGCCGACATAGTCCCCGGTGATGCCGGTAAATCTACCGTTCAGATTGGTTTCACCGATGCTACCGGTACTACTGAAGGGGGTGGTATAACCACAGATACTCAAGCATCGTTCGGTTGTACTCTTGCTAAGGTTTTCAATGTAGGTGCGAAAGCGGGACATGTATTCCACAAAACATGGTCTCGAACTGACACTTGGAGCGCATCTACCACTATGGGTGGCATTGTGCCCGCCGTCAAGAGTGTGGATTATCAGTATAAATGCAGACAAGTCTTCTACCGCCGTGTAATCTTGGATGAACAGGGTGACACCTTACAAAATTATTTGGTCAATAACTGGGTGGTAGTCGGCAATGAAACTTCTGACAATCATCTCATACCCGAACTCACTATCGGGGATATTACTCCTGTCACTGACGGAGTCTTTGCTGTGGATCTTACCCTCTATGGTCGCAAAAGCATCCCCTCTTCCGATACGATGCATGCTGCCGAGCAAAGTGCTCGCCTTGGACTCGATCACTTTATGCTGGAATATAGCATCGATGGCAATGTGTGGTATGACGCCAACACTACCCTCGTAAATGATGAACTGGTCAAAGAACCCTTCGACCTGAGCAATGAGGGTGTTTATGACCAATATGAGGCGACTCGATATTTCGAGCATGACTATATTTATCTAAACAAGGAACAGCTGCAGCAATTAGAAGATTATACCGCCGGTATTTCTACAACACCCGTCGTGGCTACTTATCGTCTTACCCTATCAGATGCCATCGGCAACTATAAGACTGTCACCCAAGAGATTGTGCTGCCCGGAAAAACAGGCGTCGGGCTCACCGGCATCGACTCTCTTCCTGCTCTGCGCGCCAAGGCTGATGGCGACAATATCATAGTCACAGGCACCGAACCGCTGACCATCGTCAATGTCTGCGACCTCCTCGGAAGAGTAATCAAAACAGTGAAAGCTGATGCTACCGGCTATGCCAAGATAGAGACTGCACCCCACGGCGTTGTGATAGTCACCAACGCCTCCGGCAAAGCAAAGCTCAATGTGAAGTAATTCCCTAATATGGAGTTAATGCCAGAGGAGGTAGGCAGCCCTGCCTCCCCGGACGGTGTAGGCGTGCAGGCATCGGAGCCAAAGACGGTCGATGCCGGATAGGTGTGTCCCCTCCAACGCCTCTGCCAAGAGCCGACGGCTTAACTCCGCTGACCCCTCCCTCTTATAGTGTGCGGCGAGGATGACACGTCGATAGTACACCAATCGCAGTGCTCTCCTCTTATCCTTCCAATCGCCCGATGATATTGTCCTCTCTATTATGCCAAGTGTCTTCTCCCACTCTCCGGCGCGACGTGTGAAGGAGGTGCCGGTGATAGATTCCGCTTGAGCATAGATCCTCACCAACGTGCGGCGCAGACGGGTGAAACGACATCCGCTTAAGGCTATGCGCGTGCCAAGCTCGAAATCATTCCACACCATGCACTCGTCGTTCCAGCCCCCTATGCGGCGGATGAAGTCGGTGCGTGCCAGATATCGCTGAGTCGAGAAGATGGCATTGATGAATTGTCGCCTTATCACATCTCCGTGGCGGCATGGCTTGTGAGTCACATTGCCGTCAAGCCCCACTACTTCGACATCCCAGCACACCACATCCCGGTCGCCGATCTCACGCATCGCACTCTCCACCAAGTCAGGAAGCATCTCATCGTCGGAGTCGAAGAAGAGGATATGCTCCGACGTTATAGCCTCGAGACCACGGTTGCGCGCCGCTGCCGCTCCCGGCTTTGTCTCGGAGAGCAACTTAAGCCGAAAGTCGGGTGAATCGGCGGTGACTTGATGGCGTTCACACCAGTCGCGTACCACCGCCACCGAGTCGTCGGAAGAATTATTGTCGACCACCACCACTTCAAGCCGTCGCCATGTCTGCGCCTTCACACTGTCGAGACAGCGGCAGATCAGATCGCGCCGATTGTACATGGGGATTACGACACCTACAGATTGCATACCATTATTTAAGGAAAGGAATTAATACCTAAATAAGAAAGGAATTTACATCCGATCGTCGAGGAAAATCTGGCGATCAGAAAGTCGAAAACTTAAAGGTGATGACGCGACGATAGGGGGCGTCGGGAGTAACTGTTTGCGATGGGAAGCCGGTTTGATTGGGAGCATCGGGAAATCCCTGCATCTCGATCGCTACGCCATCATAATCTTCGTAGGAACGCCCCGAATGGTTCTGCGGACATCCGGCGAGCCAATTGCCGGTGTAGACCTGAAGACCGGGCTGGTCGGTGTCTATCGCCAACATTCTGCCACTCTTCGGGTCGCGAAGTATGGCGGCATCCTCCACCACCTCGCCCGGTTGCCAATCATCCAACGCCCAGCAGTTGTCATATCCTTTGCCATATTTCAGCGCCGGGAAGTCTGCCTTGATATCTTGTCCCAAAGACTTGAACGTGCGGAAATCCATCGGCGTACCCTCCACCGGATCCAATGCTCCGGTCGGCACAAGGGTCTCATCAGTAGGTAGCCAGCGAGATGCCTTGAGTTGCATCTCATGGTCGAGCGCCATACCGGCATCCGCACCACGCAGATTCCAATAGGAATGGTTGGTAAGGTTGACCACAGTCTCTGCATTCGTCGTGGCTGTAAATACGATCGAAAGACGGCAATCATCGCTCCAACGATAGCGTATCATCACCTGAAGAAGCCCGGGATAACCCTCCTCGCCATCGTCGGAAATATATGTAAACTCCACCCCATCTTCGACTACGCGGGGTGTCCAGAGTCGATTCTGAAAACCGGTATTGCCTCCATGAAGATGGTTGGGCGGCAGGTTGCAATCAAGTTGATATACCTTCTCGCCGATGGGAAGTCGACCCCCGGCTATACGATTGGCATAACGTCCCGGACACTTGCCCATACAAGGCCCGTCTGCCATATAATCTGCCGGATCGGCATACGATAGTGCCACATTCTCGATGACTCCGGCGCGATCCGGCACCCCGACGCCGATGATGCCTGCTCCTAAAGAAGATAGTTCTACCCATGCACCATGCTGATTCTCAAGACGGATTGTTGTGATCTCGCCTGCCGGGGATTGAACGCTGTTTTGAGTTATTTTCATGATTTCTAATACTTTTTACCCGAAGAAACGGGGAACGAATAACTTAACAAAAATTAAGAAGAATTGAGGAGAGTTATAGATGCTCTAAGAGCTCTTCAAGTTGTAAATATCGGCAAAATTTCGTAAATTTGCAAATTCTTTTGGGATAACATGGATATATTTTTTTATCGGATAGTATGCTGACAAGCCTTAATCCGCTTGTTAAGGAGATAAAATAGAGCATGTTATGTCAAATATCAATCGCTGAAAATTAATCAGAGATAATGATTACCAAGAAATATAATTTGATCAACAATGTGACCGGATGGATCGTTTTTGTCATCGCCCTGGTCACCTATTGGCTCACCTTGGAGCCTACCGCCTCCTATTGGGATTGCGGTGAGTTTATAATTCAGGCAGACAAGCTTGAGGTGGGACACCCGCCGGGCAACCCAATTTTCATGCTTACAGCTCGTTTCTTTGCCAACTTCGCCCCTGATGCCGCTTCGGTGTCGGTGATGGTCAACGCTATGAGCGGCCTGCTGAGTGCCTTGACCATCCTGATGCTCTTCTGGACCATCACTCACTTGGTGAGACGCTTGGTGGTGAAGCGCGATTGCACCGAGGAGTTGAGCCTCTCCAAGTACTTGGTAATCATCGGCTCAGGTGTGGTGGGAGCATTGGCCTACACCTGGAGCGACACCTTCTGGTTCTCCGCCGTAGAGGGTGAGGTATATGCCTTCTCCTCATTCTGCACCGCCTTGGTGTTCTGGCTCATCTTGAAGTGGGAAAATCGGGCTGACCTCCCCGACTCCGACCGCTATCTCATTTTGATTGCTTACGTGGTGGGTGTCAGCATCGCCGTCCACCTCCTCAACCTCCTCTGTATTCCCGCCATCGTTCTGGTCTTCGCCTATCGCAAGTGGAAAGATATGAACCTCGGCAAGTCGCTGATAGCCCTGTTCGTATCGTTCGTGATTGTGGCTTTGGTGCTCTTCGGACTCGTGCCCGGTTTCATCAAGATGGCGCAACAGTTTGAGCTCTTCTTCGTCAACACCGTAGGCATGAGCTTTAATAGCGGTGCACTGATTTATGCCTTCGTTATGGCGGCTCTCTTCATCGCAACTCTCTTCGAGATACGCCGCGGTCGTTCCCTCAAAATAATCAAGACGTTATCGCTCCTCACCCTCTTGGTGAGCGGCATCTTCTTTATGGGCCATGGTTGGTGGTTCGGTTGGATCGTATGGGCAGCGGTGGCAGGGTTCTTCTTCTCTCCATATTTCAAGTTCCTGTCGCTCAGAACGCTTAATGTGATCATGTGGAGCATCGCCGTGATCTTCATCGGCTATTCCAGCTACGCACTAATACTGATCCGCTCGAGTGCCGACACCCCGATGAATCAGAACTCCCCCGACAATGTCTTCGACCTTGCCTCCTACCTCAATCGCGAGCAGTATGGCGACACCCCTCTCCTCTACGGAGAGACCCTCTTCTCCGGCCAGCAGAAGCAACTCGTCAGCGAACTCCATGATACGGTGATGGTAAGTGCCGACATGGATCCGATAGTCATCTCTTATCCTCAATATGAGAGCATCGTCGATAAGGGAGCTCCCATCTATGCAAAAGGGGTAAAGGGCGCAGTCCCGGCCTCGGAATATGGCTTCCTCTCCGAGGGTGAGAAGAAGAAAAATGAAGTACTTGCAGCACGCGGCGGCGACTATTATGTGCTCCGCGACTATAAGTCCGACCTCAAGCTCAATCCCGAACTCAATATGTTCTTCCCTCGAATCTATAGCCGCATGCACCGCAGCTATTACAATTCGTGGGTAACCCTCGATACTGTTCCCTCCAACCTTAAGGAACTTTATGCCGTCGACAAGACCACCGGTCATAAAGTGCCGGAACTCGACCTCCAGGCTGAGCCTTTCCAGACTCCTTCGGGCATGATCACATATCCCCAGAAGATGGGATACCGTCCCACCTACTCGCAAAACCTTGCCTATTTCTTCAACTATCAGTTGATCCACATGTATATGCGTTATTTCATGTGGAACTTCGTGGGGCGTCAGAACGATGTACTCAATCAGCAGGGTGAGCTCGATGCCGGCAACTGGATCTCCGGCATCCCCTTCATCGACAATGCTCGCCTTGGCGACCAGTCGCTCCTTCCCAAGGATCTCGGCGAAGAGAATCCCGGACATAACGTCTTCTTCTTCCTCCCTCTCATCTTGGGACTCCTCGGCCTCATCTGGCAGGCTTATTCCGGCGAAACCGGAATCAAGCAGTTCTGGGTGGTGTTCTTCCTCTTCTTTATGACCGGTATAGCGATCGTGCTCTACCTCAACCAGCCCCCGATGCAACCGCGTGAGCGTGACTACGCCTTCGCCGGGTCGTTCTACGCCTTCGCCATTTGGATCGGTATGGGTGTCGCCGCCCTCTGGCGTCTGATTGTCTATCTGGTCGAGAAGAAGTTTAAGTCTGAGCGCATACCTCTTTATGCCGCCATCGCCGCTGTCGCGCTCGGTATTATCGTCCCCTTGCAGATGGTGAGCCAGACTTGGGATGACCATGACCGCAGCCGCCGTTATGCCGCTCGCGATTATGCCATCAATTATCTCGAAAGCCTCGAACCCAATGCTATCGTCTTCTGCAACGGCGATAACGATACGTTCCCCCTATGGTATGCTCAGGAGGTGGAGGGTGTTCGCCCCGATGTCAAGATTGTCAACCTCTCTTATTTGGCTTCTGATTGGTATGCCAACCAGATGCGCCAAACCACCTATACCGCTCAGCCTATTCACTTCACCGCCCGTCCCCAAGATTATGCCTACGGCAATCTGGATGTCGTGCTTCCCGGTAGTTCCAATTCCGAAGCCGACCTCCTTCAGAGCTTGAAGTATATCTATCAGGGTGGAGGCCGCGATAATGATTATGGATATCCTATGATGCCCTCTTCGACCGTGAGCATCCCCATCGATAAGAAGAAAGTGATAGAACGCGGACTGGTGGCTCCCCAAGACACCTCTTTGATTGTTCCCAAGATTGTCATCAATTTGGCTGACGCCGATGCCGTGAAGTCGAAGGGTTATATAAGCCTCAGCGAGTTGCTGATGCTCGATATCATCGCCACCAACGCCGCCGAAGGATGGCCTCGTCCCATCTATTGGTGTATGACCGTCGGCACGGAGTATCATGTCAACCTTACTCCCTATCTGCGCGGCGTCGGTATGGTTCATCAGCTTGTGCCTACATATCAGGATAATATGCCGGCGCGCACCGACCGTGCCTACGACGTGGTAACCAAGAAGTATCTCTGGGGTGGCGCCGATGATCCCAACCCGCCATATTTCGACGAGACTGCCCGCCGCATGCTCTCTTCGACCCGCATGTCGGTGCTCGATGTCTGCAGCGAGCTGATCTATGAAGGTAGACTCGCCACGGAGGATAACGACTCTGTGCTCTCGGCTCAGAAATATAAGCAAGCCCTGGGCGTGGCTCAGCTCTTCGAGAATAAGCTCGGTGAGCGTATCTGGCCCTACGGCTACAGCACGACACTTACTCTCGCCGAAGTCTATGGCCGTGTCGGTGTGGGCCTCAATGATGCCAAGATCAAGGCGAAGGCTTGCAGCCTGATCGAGAAGGCGATGCCTCGCATGATAGAGTATCTGGTCTACAACCGCGAGGTGGTGACCAAATTCGGTAATGTAGCTCTCACCCTCGAGTCGCGATTGATGCCATATCAGTTCTATCGACTCGTCGAGATATATCAATCATACGGTGGAAATCCCGCCAAGATTGAGGCTATGCTCAAGACCAAGGGCTTCACTATTGAGGCTCTCAAGAAGCAATATGACACCCTCTACAATCCGTCGGCTGCCGCAGACGAAGATGAGGCTGTCAGCGCCGAGTCAATGCTCTCCGAACTCTCCGGAGTCGCGGCTATGGTCAATGAATTGGCTAAATTGTCGCCCGAAGAGTATGCACGGCAGTCGGAAGATAATCGTTATCTCGACTCGATCTATTGGGAGGCTTACAACCAATATGTCACCATCATCGGCAAGGATGTAGCTGACCAAGACCCCGATATCAAGCAAGTAGACATGGCGCGTAGCAAACGCCTCTATGAGGAATATAAAAAGAAGCAATAACCAGAAGACTCATAGAGTTGTGTCTTCATAGAGTTGAACCCGTCAATACTCGATAGATGAGTCATAACGAGAAGAAAGAAAATTTGCCGGAACGCTATTTTCTGAAGATCGTGGGACCCTGGATAGAGTCTCCACCGAAGTTCTTCAGGAAGACCTTCTTGCGGGGAGTGTTCCGAATCAAGGAGCAGGAGCCTCGCCGCCGGGTGTATCTCACCTTCGACGATGGCCCGATACCGGAGTGCACACCTTGGCTTCTCGATATGCTCGACCGATATGGAATAAAGGCGACATTTTTCATGGTCGGTGATAATGTCCGCAAGTATCCCGAACTGTATGAGGAGGTGGTGAGACGTGGGCACCGTGTGGGCAACCATACTATGCACCATCTCAATAGTCTCAAGGTAGGGGCTCGACGATATATCGATGATGTCAAGGAGGCTGCCCGATATATCGACAGCGACCTCTTCCGACCGCCCCATGGATGGATGCCATTCTTGTATACGGCTCATATTTGTCAGACCTACAGCATCATCATGTATGATGTGGTGACACGCGATTACAGCAAATATGTCTCAGCACAAAGGGTGGTGGAGAATGTAAAAAAATATGCACGACCCGGATCGATTATCGTGTTTCACGATTCGCTGAAGAGCCGCGAGAAGTTGGAGTATGCCCTGCCGCGTTGCATCGAATGGCTTCAGAGTGAGGGATATGAATTTTCGATTATCGAGGGGAGGCCACACCATAGAAGATCGCGATTATGGAGGAGATAAGGGAAATGACAGAGATGACCGCGGCGGAGCCCAAGCGCGTGCTTGTGGTGGGTGCCGGTGGGTTTTTGGGAGGCTACCTTGTGTGGGAGGCTCTCCACCGTGGATATGAGGTCTGGGCAGGCGTGAGACAGTCTACTCGCCGCGACCGCTTCACCGACCCTCGTATCAAGTTTATTAATTTCGATTTCGACGACCCCGGCTCTGTAATCGAGAGCATCAATCAGACCATGGGAGAGCTCCGTTGGGATTATATCATCTATAATCTCGGAGCCACCAAGGTGGGTCGATATTCCGATTTCAGCCGCATTAATTATGAGTATCTCAAGGTATTCACCGGTGCGTTACACCACACCGATAAGGTGCCGGATAAGTTGCTTTATATCAGCAGTCTGTCGGTGCTTGGGCCGCAAGATGAGCGTGGATATAGCCCATATCATGAGGAGATGATACCTCATCCCAATACTCGCTATGGCTCCTCCAAGCTGAAGGCGGAGCTTTGGCTTGCCACTGCCGGAATACCTTACATCATATTCAGAGCCACTGGAATATATGGTCCTTGGGATCATGATTATTTCCTGATGTTCGAGTCTATCCGCAAGGGTGTGGACTTCGGTGTAGGCTATCGCAAGCAGATGCTCACCTTCATCTATGCGCAGGATCTGGCAGAGGCTGCCTGCGAGGCGTTGGTACATTCGCCGGTCGATGAGATCTATCATATCTCAGAGCCGCGTGCCTACACTCAGAAGGAGTTCCGCCGCATCGCTATGCGCGAGATGGGCAAGAAGTTCGTATTGCCTCTGCGCTTGCCCCTCTGGATGGCGAGGGTGGCTTGCGCCCTCTGCGACAAGATAGGTTGGCTTCGCTCCAAGCCGAGCACTCTTAACAATGACAAGTATCGTATCTTGCGACAGCGCAACTGGAATTGCTCGGTAGAAAAGGCGGAGCGTGGCTTCGGCTTCAGAGCGAAGACATCGCTCGAAGAGGGTGTCAGACAAAGCATCGCATGGTATCGCGAAGCTGGCTGGCTCAAGGATAAGAAGGATAAAAAGGAAAAGAAAAGTTCGAAGGAATCAGCGAACTAATAAGAGGTAATAGATGAAACGGGGAGATAGCATACAGATCCAACATCCGGCGCGGACTAATACCCTGCCGACCGATACGACGGCCACTGACTCGGTGGCTGCCGCCTCGGCTGACTCAGTGGCTGCACCCATACCGGGTGAGGTAAAGATGGGTATCCTGTTAGAAGATCCGGCAGCCGAATACGTTCGCCAAAATACGGTGGTGGCTGAGCCCAAAGGGTGGGATCTGATGTCCTGGATGTACCTGGCTGTCGCTCTCCTTTTCTGCGCTATAGGTCTCAAATTCAAGGGTAATGCCAAGTACATACGGTCGCTAATAGCAGACTTAACGGATATTCGTATGCGTCACAATGCATTCGATGAGACTGTCAAGGAGACCCTGCTCTTGGTTATGATCAACATAATGTGGGTGATATGTGCCGGCATAATATTGTGGGTGTCGCTGACCAATAGCCCCCTGTCGTGGACTGTCGACAGCACCCGGATGCTCGAGAATAAAGCCCTTGGCATACTGCTCTGTATCGCTGCCACTACTGCCTATTCCGCCATTATGATGTTGGCTTACTGGATGGTGGGTAGCGTCTTCTCCGACCGAGACCATACTCGCCTATGGGTCAAGGGGGCTGCTGCCTCGTTGGGTCTTCAAGCCCTCGCGCTTTTCCCTTTAGCCATGCTGATGATGAGCTTCCCCGACTGGAATAGTGTCGTGCTCATCATCTCGATTGTAATATTTATTTTTGGTAAAATAGTGTTTTTAATACAAGGTTTTAGAATTTTTTTTACTCAAGTTTCGTCGTGGTTGCTATTTTTGTACTATCTTTGCAGTTTGGAAATAGTTCCCATCATATTGACATACGTCATGGCAAACTTGATGTGTGTGAGAATTCTATAATCGAAAGCGAGCAAAATAAATCATTAACTGAATGAAAATAAAGAAGATACTTGTATCACAACCCAAACCCGCAGGAGACAAATCTCCCTACTATGACATCGCTAAGAAGTATGGTGTGGAGGTGGTGTTCAGACCCTTTATCAAGACTGAAGGTCTTACGGTCAAGGAGTTCCGACAGGCCAAAGTGAATCTTGCAGAATATACAGGTGTGATCTTTACCTCACGCGCTGCGATCGACAATTTCTTCCGCCTCTGCGAGGAGATGAGAGTCAAGGTGGCAGACACAATGAAATATTTTTGCACCACCGAGTCTATCGCGCTCTATCTACAGAAGTATATCGTCTACCGTAAGCGTAAGATCTCTTTCGGCGCTACCGGTAAACTCGACGATCCGACCCTCTTAGCAGCATTAGACAAGAATAAGGGTGAGAAATTGCTCTTCCCTGTCTCTGATGTCCACAAGGATGAGGATCGCATCTTGATGGAGCATCCCTTGGATGTTACTAAAGTGGTCATATTCCGCACTGTCAGCAATGACTTCCAGCCCGGAGAAGAGTTCGACTATGATATGCTCCTCTTCTTCAGCCCCGCAGGTATTGAATCGTTGAAGAAAAATTTCCCCGATTTCAAGCAGAATAAGGAGCATATCTATCTCGGCGCTTTCGGCGCTACTGCTGTCAAGGCTATCGAGGATGCCGACCTCCGTGTCGACCTCGCCGCCCCAAATGCCGAGCATAAGTCCATGACCGGTGCCCTCGATGCTTTCCTCGAAAATATGAGTAAGGAAGAGGCCTAACCGGCTCACATCTTTTCCTGAGCTCGCTTTATCTCCAAGCGAGCTCATACCATTTTATTATCTATCTAATTTTTTCGATCGTTATGAAGAGTGTAGACGACACGATGCTAAGCCGACTCTATCTGAAGGATACGGCGTTCCAAGAGTTGATGCAACGACGCATCTTCAACATTCTGCTGATTGCCACTCCCTATGATGCCTTTATCCTCGAGGAGGATGGCCGCGTTGAGGAGCAGGTTTATGATGAGTATGTCGCGCTAAACCTGTCGTCTGCCCCACGCTTCACCAAGGTGGCTAATTATACCGAGGCTTACGAGGAACTTAAAAATAAGAATTACGACCTGATCTTAGCCATGCCGGGTGTCGATATCAGCGAAACTTTCAAGGAGGCTGTCCATATCGATGCCCTCTATCCCGACATACCCTTCGTGGTGCTCACCCCCTTCAGCAATGAGGTGAGACGTCGCATTGCCAATGAGGACCTTCGTGGCGTGGATTATGTCTTCTCGTGGCTCGGAAATGTCGACCTCATCGTGGCTATCATCAAGCTGATCGAGGATAAGATGAATGCCGACCATGACCTGGTGGATGTTGGCATCCAAGCCATCCTCTTCGTCGAGGATTCGATCCGCTTCTATAGCTCGATACTCCCTTATCTCTTCAAGTTCCTCCTCAAGCAGTCGATGGTCTTTAGCACCGAGGCTCTCAATGAGCATGAGCAGATGCTCCGCATGCGTGGCCGCTGCAAGGTGCTCGTGGCTCGCGATTATGAGGAGGCTACTGCCCTGATCGATAAGTATCACGATAATATCATGGGGCTCGTCACCGATGCTCGCTTCCCCCGCAACGGAGAGAAGGACCCCGGTGCCGGCTTCGCCGTCGCAAAGTATCTCCGCGATCGTCGCCCCTGGGCGCCCGTCATCATGGAAAGCTCTGAGGCTGAAAATCGCCAACAAGCCGAGGACCTGGGATATGTATTCCTCGATAAGAACTCAAAAACACTCCCCATCGACCTCCGTAAGGCGGTGTCTAAGGAGTTCGGATTCGGCGATTTCATCGTCAAGTATCCCGGCAATGGCCGTGAACTGATGAGAATCAAGAACCTCCGCGAGTTGCAACATAAGATCTTCGAAATCCCCGATGATCTCCTACATTATTATTGCAGCACCAACTGCATAAGCCGCTGGCTATATTCTCGTGCTCTCTTCCCTATCGCTGATTTCCTCCGTCAGTTCGAGTTCATCGATATCGCCGATGCCCCCAAGGTGCGGAAGCTCGTGTTCGAGTGTATCGTGCGTTATCGACGCATGAAGAACCGTGGCGTCGTGGCTGTATTCCAGAAGGATTGCTATGACGATTACAGCAATTTCGCCCGTATCGGCAGCGGATCGATGGGTGGCAAGGGACGTGGCTTGGCTTTCATCGACCAAATCATCAAGCGACACCCGATGTGCGATAATTTCGAAGGCGTGCAGATCACTATCCCCCATACCCTCGTGGTCTGCACCGACATCTTCGATGAGTTCATGGATCATAACAATCTCTATCCCGACGCCTTGTCGTCGCTCCCCAATGAGGAAATCTTACGAAGATTCCTCGAGGCTGAGTTCTCTTCGGAGGTGCGTGCTGACCTGGCCGCTTTCTTCAATGTGGTGAAACGCCCGATGGCGGTCCGCAGTTCGTCGCTTATTGAGGATTCACACTATCAACCATTCGCCGGTATCTACAGCACTTATATGGTGCCTTATCTCGAGGATGCCGAGGCCCGTGTCAATATGCTCTGCGATGCCGTCAAGGCAGTATATGCCTCCGTATTCTTCGCCGATTCGAAGGCTTATATGAATGCTACAAGCAATGTCATCGACCAGGAAAAGATGGCGGTGATCCTCCAGGGTATGGTCGGCGATGACCATGACGGATTCTATTATCCCAATTTCTCCGGAGTCGGCCGTTCGCTCAATTATTATCCCGTCGGTGAGGAGAAAACTGAGGAGGGTGTCGTCGAACTCGCCGCCGGATTGGGCAGCTATATCGTGGATGGCGGCAAGGCACTCAGATTCTCTCCCGCCCACCCCGATAAGGTGCTCCAAACTTCCACTCTGCAGCTCGCACTGCGCGATACACAAACCTATCTGCATGCCCTCCCGCTGAAGGATGTGGAAAATTATCACTTCACTCCCGACGATACTTTCAACATCGAGAAGGTGGCGGTGGCTGATGCCTTCAAGTCGGGAGCTCTGAAGTATATGGTGTCGACCTACGATGTCAACGACCAGGTGATCCGCGACAATGAAATCGGCCCGGGGCGCAAGGTGCTCACTTTCGCCAATGTCTTGCGACATGGATCTTTCCCATTGGCGCATATCACGGAGTTTATGCTCTCAACAGGCCAGTATGAGATGGGACGCCCCGTCGAAATCGAATTTGCCGGCAAGATCTTCCAAAAGCCCGATGAATATGGCCGCCGCGGCATTGTGTTCTGGCTCCAGATACGCCCCATCGTCGATCAGAAGGAGATGCTCGATGATAATATCACCGAGATCGACGACAGCGAATTGCTCTTGCGATCTGACACGGCTCTTGGTCATGGTATGATGGATGGTGTGAAGTTCCTCATTTATGTCAAGCCCGAGGCGTTCGATGTGCTCAAAACTCACGATATCGCAGCCCAAGTGGGTGAGATCAATGAGGAAATGTCGAAAAATGGCAACCCATATATATTGATTGGCCCGGGACGCTGGGGCACTTCCGACCCTTCGCTCGGCATTCCCGTGAGATGGGCGCAGATCTCCGGCGCAAGACTCATCATCGAGTGCGCTATCCCCGGATTGCGTGTCGAACCTTCGCAAGGCACGCATTTCTTCCAGAATCTCACCTCTTTCGGCACCGGATATTTCACCATCGACACCGAGCGCGGCAATGGCTATATCGACCGTGAGTATATCAAGGCGCTGCCCTGCGAGCGCGAAACGGAGTATCTCAAAATTATCAAATTCGATGACCCCCTCACCATTGCCATCAATGGCCGCAAGTCGAAGGGTGTCGTCTTTAAGACTGCCCCTCATCAGGAGGAGCATCCCGAGCTATGAGTCCATCTCCATGGAAAGTCTTTCTCCATCCCCGCAGATATTCAAGAGAATTGAATGAGGCGCTGGAGGCTCGCGACAACTTCGTGTCGGAGCATCAACAGGTATGCGCCGAACGTGACCGAGCTCTCGAAGACCTCTCGAAGATGCAGTCTCAATACTCCAACCTGCAAGGAGAATATGCCGACTTGCAACGTAGCTTCGAGCGACTTAAAGAGGAACTTGCCAAGAGGGAGGAGGAGCATCTTCATGCCGTCGCTCCCTTGAAGGCAAAGATCGAGGAGTTGCAAGGGCAGCTCGTGAGTCAAGAAGAGATGGAAAGGGCTCTCGCCGATATCGACCGACAGCTCGATCAAGTCGAGGAAATGAAACTACGCTATGAGAATCGTATCACTCGGTTGCGCGCCAAGATTATCTCTCTCAAGTCGCTGCAACAACCGGAATCTTCGAGCGATATCGCCGCCGGGGTCATCGATATGACCACCGGACGGATCATCCCTAAAAAAAACTATCGCAAAAATATAGACGAAGATTGGCTCGAATCCTTGCCGGATTAGAGCCAATCTCTTTTAAAGGTCTTCGATCTTGAAGCAGGGGCATGCCTTTGCGGCAAATTCGTTGTGCCCATGCAGGGTGGCGTGGGGATAGCGCCGTTGCAATCCCTCCACAAGGTTGCGCAGTGCCACGCGCTGAGCCGACGTGCGCGTGTCTTTCGGCTTTCCACGGCTGTCGAGCCCGCCGACATAGCAGACACCGATGCTTCCGGCATTCTGCCCCAAGCAGTGGGCACCGATCTCCTCCTCCCACCGGCCGCAATGCACCGTCCCGTCGAGATATACCAAGTAGTGATAACCGATGGTGCGGAAGCCTCGCTCCTTGTGCCAGGCGGTGACATCCGCCACTGTCACCGGTCGCCCCTCCGGGGTCGCCGTGCAGTGTAGTATGATTTTATCTATCTTTCTCATTTCTGTATCTGATTTTTGGTTACTTTTACTCCGAAGAGGGCTCCCGAGAAGGTGGAGATCTCTCCGAAGGCTATCAGCACCGAGCTGTCGATCTCGCCGGGCGGCGGTATCACCAGTGATGCGATGAGAAGCCCGCATCCCACCAGCATCGTTACCGCCGCCGCTATGATCACCGTCAGCTCTTTGGCACCAAGACGATTGGCATTCATGATCTGATCACCCCCTCTGCCATCTCTGCCAGTTTGGCGCATACATCGGGGAGAATACCTGCGGGCATGTCGATATAGAGTTCGTTGATCTCGGGACGTGCAATCCAGTCTAATTCCGCCACATAGCTACCGGGCGCCGTGCCGAATAGTTGCATCACTTGGCGGTCGCCACGCCGGGCGATGGCTATCGCCGGCGCATGCCGACGATAGGGCCATCTCAGCCGGATGTTATGATCGTAGCCTCCCGAAGCCATCGGCGTGCTTACCCCGCGATGCCAGTCGCTCATCCTCACGTTGACAAGACGCAGAAAGTCACTCGGCAGCATAAACTCAGCCCGGTCTTCTCCGGTGAGTGTCAGTTTCGGCACGAAGTTGACCGGCACGTCGAGCCCGGAGTCGGATGCCCCGATTCGCTCACCGAAGTAGATGGTGTTGTTGAGATGTCTGCATTCTTCGAAACGATGCAACGGGAGGGAACAGATCACCACGCGGGCGGCGTCGGGGAGCAGGTCGAGCAGCAAGGGACGCAATGCCGATGCCGGTTCGCCATATTCCACTCGCTCATCGAGTAGCATCTCGTTTTCGTCGAGCAGGGCGTAGGTGCGGCGAAGCACTTCTTTGATTGTCGTCTTCATACTCTTTCCCTCCCTTCTGCTATTTGAGTCGCTTGATGCGGTGGGACTTGAAGTGCTCGCTACCCTCGATGACGAGTGCCAAGTCGTCGGAAGCCGTGGTGAAGGTCGCCGGCACCTGCCCGTAGGCTGACATCGTCCCTCCCGTGAAGGGTATTCTTACTCTCACTTTACCCACCCGGATCAGAGGATGCCACTCGGTGAGACCATAGACTCCATACACATATTGCCGGGGGCGGGCGGGTTGTTGCAGACCACCCTTGGCGGTCTGCAACTTACGTTGGTTCATATCTTGTATCATCTTTATTCGATATTAAGTTCTCCATTATATTCTTTCCATTCGATCACTTGCTTGAGGTCATCGCCCAGACGTTTGGTCATCTGCCAGAACTGGCCGGTGCGTGCCTTGGAGTCGATGCCGGGGCAGTCGCAGGTCAGGTAGTAGATGTCACCATCTTGGGCATCGGTCGGGGCCTCGCTGCTCTCCCAGATCTTGAAGACGAAGGCGTCGGATTCGCGTGCCTCTCCCTCGCCGTCGATCCAGATGTGGCATCCACCCTTGAGCGCCAATGCATCCCAGATGAGGATGCCGGTGCGGGTAGCCTCTTCCCCTTCGACGCGGTCGCTGAAGCTATGCTCAGCGCTGTAGACATAGTGCACAAGTCGATTCTCGCCGATCAGAGCACCGCTGTTGCTCCACCCGAGTCGGTCGAGCGTTGGCTCGCGCTTGATCTCGATGTCGCCGAAGACGGTGTGGAAGTTCGTGACGGTCCAGCCGATGGAGTTGGTCTTAGTGCTGATCTGGATCTCGGGGTGGCGGCTGAAGTCGATGCATTGGATTTGCTCCAAAAGGTTCTTGCCGGCAAGCAGGAGCGCAGTCTTGGGTACATCTTCACCGGTGAAAAACATCTTGGCGAGGGCGATGATGCGCTCCACAGTCCAGCGCCCGCTATGTTGCAGTTCGCGCTTGAATTGCCAGCGGATTCCCTCGGTGCAGTATACATATTGCATACCCATGCGAGGCACGTTGACTTTGAATTTGCCGCCGCGACCTGCCCACAGGGTGCGGTTGCCTCTCACTTTGAAGTTGGCGATGGCTTGCTCGGCAATGATAGCCTTGGAGAAGGGGATATGCTTGCGCTGGCTCTCGAAGTAGTCGGAGACTACCTGGTTCATGCCGCGCTTCTGGAGGTAGATGCGTGAGGGCTGGGGAACGATCAGGTCGGGGTCTACCTCTTTCTGAGTCTCGTAGAGGGAGTTGGCAAGGATTACACAGGTCGTACCCTCTTCTATGTTGGGGAAACCGCAAAATTCGTCGGTGACATTCTGCTTCGGGCCGTTGACGGCGCGCACCACCGGATTGTTGGTCGTAGGGTCATAACCCACCACGAAGAGCATCAGGTCTTTGCCGTAGGTGCGGTCGACACCATTCTCGGCATATCCGTCGACACCCTTCACCAAGAGGGTGCTGTAGGGTCGGGGAAGACTCTGGTCGGCGGCGCTCAGCGGCAACACAATCTGCATCTGCGTAGACTGAGTCACCGGTGCGGTGGTTACCACGCTGCTGCGCGGCTCATCAATCATATAATGCTCCACCTCCGGGGAGTTGACCTTTACACGCTTGGCGCGAAGCATCAAATTCATCAGCGGGGTGTCGTCGCTGTTGAAGCGGAACAACTCTTCGTCGATATCCGTCTCGACAAGATGGCCGGGAGCAATACCGCCGGATGCAGAGGCAAGGTTGGATACTGTGGCGGCAGCGCCGGGTGCCTGAGTGGCAAGGCCGGTAGATCCGGCTACAACATTTACATTTTCTTCCATAATTAAAATTTTTAGTGAATAGTGATTAGTTATTAGTGATTAGTGATTAGATAATAGTGATAAAAACAGTGATTATCGAATCACACTGCAAAATTAACGCAGTCAGCCCCGGCGTCGACTTTATCCCTACACCAACACCGGATTTATAATTTTTTTTAGGGAATTGGACGCTAATTTGTCTTTTTCTTTGGTCATCTTGTGATTTCTTTCTAATTTCGCTGTCTGAAAGCCGAGAGTTTTGACTCTTCTATTCATTCCCGGTTATTTAGAGCGCTCGTTAACAAAGATTTAAGGTTAATAGTTATTGTTTAAGATGAATCTTTCCATTGAAAAGATAGCAGAGTGTTTGCATCTTCCAGCCCCTGCCAATCGAGGAGTAATATCTCATCTCCTCACCGACTCTCGATCTTTATCCTCAGCCGGTGATACACTCTTTTTTGCCATCCCTACCAAGGGGAATGATGGCCATCGTTTCATCAGCGACCTCTATGATTGCGGCGTCCGCAATTTTGTGGTTAACCATATTCCGCCGCAAATGCAACGCATCGCTGACGCCAATTTCCTCGTAGTGCCCGACACCATCCGAGCCTTGCAGCAAGTCGCTGCACGTCGCCCGGACTATGCCGGCGAAATTGTAGCCATCACCGGAAGCCGTGGCAAAACCACCCTCAAGGAGTGGATATTCCAACTTATGGAACCACTCTCCGATATCTCTCGTTCTCCGCGTAGTTATAATTCGCAAATCGGTGTCCCCCTCTCGATGTGGAAAATCTCGCCCGATTCGCGCCTCGCCATAATCGAAGCCGGCATCTCTCGCCCCAGGGAGATGGCTCCCCTCGCCGAGTGCATTCAGCCCGACACTGTCATCATCACCAACATAGGCGAAGCCCACTCCGAAGGCTTCGATTCCGACGCCCACAAGGCAGAAGAAAAGTGTCTTCTGGCCTCCAATGCACGATGCCGTCGCGTGATCTATTGCGCTGATTACCAGCTTATTACCGACGCTCTAAAGAAGAGTGCCCCCAACGTGCACACATTCACCTGGGCAACCGATACCGACTTCTGTGATGTGCGGATTAAAGCTACTCCCCGTGGCGACGATATGGAGATATCCTATACCTTCGAGGGCGTTACTTCCTCTTTTGTCGCCCCTCTCCGGAGCGATGCCGACCTCGAAAATGCCGCCAACGCTCTGGCTCTTATGTTGTTGAGCGGCATCGACCGCGATGTAATCAGCGAACGTTTCACCCATCTCCACAAGATTGGTACTCGCCTCAATGTCACCGAGGGGGTCAACGGTTGCTCGCTGATCCATGATTCATATACCTCCGATTTCTCATCTCTCCCCCCTGCTCTCGACTTCTTGCGCCGACGCAAGACTCCGCAACAGAGCGCCACTCTCATCCTAAGCGATTTGCACCACGAGTCGCAGGATATCGACCGACTATATGGCAATATCGCACTCCTCGCTCGCCAGGCAGGCATCAACCGACTTATCGGTGTCGGACCCGCCATCAGCAGATATGCCTCGATGTTTGAGATGACTGCCGAGTTCTATCCCTCCACCGCCGAGTTGCTCCGCCGTCTCTCCACCTCCGATTTCGTCAATGAAGCCATCCTCCTGAAAGGCTCTCCTGAATATAAATTCGATGACGTGGCTGAAATGCTCGAGACCCGTAAGCATGAGACTGTGCTCGAAGTGAACCTCGATGCCATGATCGACAATTACAACTATTTCCGCCGCCATGTCCCCACCGGCACCGGCATTGTCTGCATGGTCAAGGCATCCGGCTATGGCGCCGGAAGCTATGAGATCGCCAAGACCCTCCAGGATTGCGGCGCCGCTTATCTCGCTGTCGCCGTTATCGATGAGGGTATCGAACTCCGCCGCAAGGGCATCACCATGCCTATCATGGTGATGAACCCAAAGGTGGTGAACTATAAGTCGATGTTCGCTTACCACCTCGAACCGGAAATCTATAGTTTCGAGATGCTCGATGATGTTATCAAGGAGGCGAAGAAAAATGATATCAACGACTATCCCATACATATCAAGCTCGACACCGGAATGCATCGCATGGGATTTATCGAGGAGGAACTTCCTCATCTTATGGGTATCCTCGAGGCGAGCCGTGAGGTGACTGCTCGATCCACATTCTCCCACCTTGCCACCTCCGACTGCGTCGATATGGATGATTACACCGAACTCCAACTGAGCCGATTCCGTAAGTATACCGACTATATGGAGTCGCAATCTTCTCATCCCATCTTGCGTCATGTGCTCAACACCGCCGGAATCCTCCGCTATTCTTCCCATCATTATGACATGGTGAGACTTGGCATCGGCCTCTATGGTGCCAACACCCTGCCCCCAGATATCGAACAGCCCCTCCGCGTCGTGTCGACTCTCCGCACTCTGATCACATCCATCCGCGACTGGAACGAGGGTGAAACCATCGGTTATGGTCGTCGTGGCGTCTTGACACGCCCTTCGCGCATCGCCACAATTCCTATCGGATATGCCGACGGCATGAACCGTCACTTTGGTCGCGGTGCCATCTCCGTGATAGTCAATGGTAAGGAGGCTCCCACCGTTGGAAATATCTGTATGGATGCCTGTATGATCGATGTCACCGATATCGACTGCAAGGTGGGCGATTCTGTCGAAATATTCGGCCAAAATGCACCCCTCCAGCGCCTCGCCGATGTGCTCGATACTATCCCCTACGAAGTGCTCACTTCCATCTCTCCTCGCGTAAAACGTATCTATTATCGCGAATAATTGCACTCTCGGTGCGAAAAATATTAAAATTAACTAAAAGTGGGTATTGACCGGATTCGCACTTATATGTATCTTTGCACCGCGATTTCAATCAATCCTTCCTAATAAATCATTTCTAAACTACCTTAAAATGATTAAAGCTCTCAATTTTTTTAAGTTCGCCATTCTGGTGTCTATCCTCGCTGTGGTCAACGTATCTTGCGGTTCTGACGATCCGGATGAACCGGATCCCGATGTCCCTGTTCTCCCCGATAAGCCGGATGATGGACCCGATTTGGCTCTCGTCAAAGCCTTAGCCGGATCTTATAAGGATGTGATGCACTGCTCGGTGATGTCTCAACAGTTCGAGTATGCCGATGTCGATGTCGTGATCACCCCCAATCCTAATGGCACTATCAATATGAATATCGAGAAGTTCGGCGCTGATCCTATGGTGGTGCCCGAATTGGAATTGGAGAAAGTTACGGTCGTTAGGCAGGATGGTATTGCCGTGATACAACCGACTCATATCGAAGATACTGCTTATTTCAACGGGAATTATCTGCCATTCACCGGTTATGTCAAGGGCTCTTGGAAAGATGGCATCCTGACCTTGGAACTCTCCCTGAGCTTCGGTTCGATGCCGGCGATGATCTGCAATTACACCGCCGCCAAAGCCGAGGCTGAACTCTAATCGCCTGACGATGAATGTCTAAGCGTGCTATAGCCACATTGTTGATTATAATATCTTCTCTCCATACTTCGTTGCGTGGAGAGAATCTTGTTATATCCTCCGATAGTGTCAATGTGGAGAGTTCGCTGCTTCTCGATAATCTCGTGGTGACTGCCACTCGCACCCCCAAGACGCTGAAGGATGTGCCGGTGGTCACGACCCTGATCCCCGCCACGGAGATACGCAAGAGTGATGCCACCACCATCCGCGACCTGCTCACCGATGAGTTGCCCGGCTTGGAGTTCGGTTTTGCCATGAGCCAGGAGACTGCCCTGAGCATGAATGGCATGGGTGGCAATTCCCTCCTCTTTCTGGTGGATGGTGAACGTCTCGCCGGCGAAACTGTCGATAATGTCGATTACGACCGCCTCAGTATGGACAATGTAGGCCATGTCGAGATAGTGAAGGGTGCATCTTCTGCCCTCTACGGTGCCAACGCCGTCGGTGGGGTCATCAACATCATCTCGCAGGAGTGCAAGGAGCCTTGGGAAGCTTCTCTCGATACTCGCTGGCGTTCGATGGGTAATGAGTGCCGAACCGGCGCCAATGTCGGTTTTAAGCAGGGTAAGTGGACCTCCAACACTTCTCTCCGTTTCGTCAGATCGAACACTGTCCAACTTGCCGACCCTTTCGATGCTGCCTCTATGGTCCATCAAATGTATGGCGGCAATAACCTGAATGTCAAGGAGCGCCTTATATTCTCCCCTCGAGCTGGCCTCCGCCTTATCGCCCGTGGCGGTTATTTCCGCCGTGTGAGCCAACGAAACAATTTCGACGACCATTATATCGACTATAATGCCGGGTTGAAAGGGGAGTGGAATAAGGGTAACAGCGATTTCCTCGAACTATCTTATTCTTTCGATCAGTATAACAAGTCGCGATATGTCTTTGGCGATCGCACTCACGACCATGACTATCACAACCGCCAGCATATCCTCCACACCCTCTATTCTCACTATTTCGACAAGGTGACCCTCACTGCCGGCGCCGACTATATGAATGATTACCTCGCCTCTTATCAGTTTGACGGCACGGGCGATCATTCGCAACATTCGTTCGACATCTATGTGCAGGGTGATTATCACCCTCTCTCTTGGCTTGACATTGTGGGGAGCCTCCGCGAGGATTATTTCTCCGCCTCGTCTAAGAGTGCTCTGACCGGACGCTTCGCTGTGATGTTCAAACCGGAATGGCTCACTATCCGGGCATCGTATGCCGAAGGATTCCGAGCCCCAACCCTCAAGGAGATGTATATGGTGTTCGACATGGCGGGGCTTCAGATGGTGTATGGCAATCCCGACCTTAAGCCGGAACGAAGCCACAATATCAATCTCTCGTTCGAACGCAGCGGTAGCGTAAATAAGAGTTGGTGGTCGGGTGCCTACAATGTGACTGCCACCACCTACTATACCATCTACGATCAGCGCATCACCACAACCGACTTCCCCGGCGACGAGGAGCGCGAGGCGGGTGCCATCTATGTCAACGAGCGTGGCGTCAAGACCTTCGGCGTAGACATCTCGGCGCGATACAAGATGGAGTGTGGAGTCGGCGCCAAGATCGGCTATAACTATCTCTACACCACCGGCCGCTCCTTCGATTCGCAATTCTCCCAACCGCGCCCTCACTCCGCCACATGGCGTCTCGACTATGAACACACCTTCGGGAGCATCTACCGCACCTACGCTGCCATCTCCGGCAGATACATGTCAGCGCCCGACTCCGACCTCCCCACCGACTCCTCCTACTCCCTATGGCGCCTGACCATAGAGCAAAGACTATGGCGAGGAATAGACCTGACCCTCACCATCGACAATCTCTTCAACTACCGTCCCAAAGCCTACTACTGGAACACTCCCCCCACCACCGGCACCAACTTCGCCATAGGCATATCCCTCGACCTCCGAGCCCTCGCCGGCAAATAATACCCCACCATACGACCCAAATCAAGCGGATTATCGTTAATAACGTAATTGTCGTTATTAACGTAATTGTCGTTATTAACGTTATTAACGTTATTAACGTAATTAAAGTTTTTTCGGTAGGATTCGGCTCTTTTATTTGCAATAGTCGGCGATGTTGCTTAAATTTGTAGTTTGATTGGTGTGGTGTGTCCTGACGGTGTAGTATAGTGCCTGTTAACGCCACATTCCTCCGGTTTTTAGTTTGCATTATGTTGTGCATCTAATTATCTTTCATACTGATTAACGATTAAAGCATCTAAGGGATGAAGATCATAAATTCTCAGGGTATACGTCAAATAGATCAAGCCACATGCGAGAAGCAGCAGATCAGTTCGATCGATCTGATGGAACGCGCCGCATCGATGGTGAGTTGCGAAATTATCTCTCGGTTCCTGCCAAGCCAACGTTTCATCGTGATAGCCGGCCCCGGCAATAACGGCGGCGACGCCCTCGCCGTGGCTCGCCAGCTTGTGGAGCAGGGCTATCGCCGTGTTGAAATCTTCCTCTTCAACGTCACCGGCAAGTTGTCGCACGATTGCAACGAAGAGTGCAAGCGCCTCATGGAGATGGATGGCGTCGATTTCACCGAAATCACCCACGCCTTCAGCCCTCCATACCTCAGCCCCAACGATGTAGTGATCGATGGCCTCTTCGGATCGGGCCTCAACCAGCCCCTGCAAGGGGGATTCGTCGCTGTCGCTCGCTATGTCAACGAGTCGGGCGCTTTCGTCATCTCTATCGACCTCCCATCAGGACTATTCTGCGAGTGGAACGCTCATATCAACCAGCGGGATATGATCCACGCCAACCTCACACTGGCGTTCCAACTCCCCAAGTTATCCTTCTTCTTCTCCGAAAATCATGCCGTGCTCGGCGAGTGGCAACTCCTCGACATCGATCTCGATGAAGAGAAAATCAAGGAGACCGAAACGAAGTATTATGTCATTGACTCGAAGAACGTTCAGCCCTTGATGCGCCAGCGCCTCCCCTTCACCGGAAAACGCGATTACGGCTCGGCACTCCTCTTCGCCGGATCCACCGGCATGATGGGCTCAGCGGTGATGGCGGCACGCTCGGTGCTCAAATCGGGCGCCGGATTGGTGACCGTACATAGCGCCAAACGAGGTCTCAACATCCTCCAGACCGCCGTGCCCGAGGCTATGTTCGAGCCCGACCGCAACGAGCACTTCATCACCGACATGAAGATTCATCACAACCATCAGGCTGTCGGCGTCGGCCCCGGCATAGGCACACAAGAGCAAACCTCTATGGCTCTCCAGAATCTGCTCCAAAACTGCACCGCCCCCATGGTGGTTGATGCCGATGCTCTCAACTGCATCGCCCAGCGCCCCGCCATGCTAACATTCCTCCCTCCCAAGACCATCATCACCCCGCATATCGGCGAGTTCGACCGCCTCTTCGGTGAGCGCCAAAACTCCGAAGACCGCCTCAAAACCGCCATCGAGATGTCGCACAAGTATAACATCATAATCGTGCTCAAAGGCCACTACACTGCCGTGGTACGTCCCACTGGCAGGGTATATTTCAATACCACCGGAAATCCCGGTATGGCAACTGCCGGCTCGGGCGACGTCCTCACAGGTATCATCACCGCTTTCCTCGCTCAAGGATATAACCCCGAATATGCCGCCACAATCGGCGTATATATCCATGGCCTCGCCGGTGACCTCGCCGCCGATGAACTCGGCGAGTTCGGAATGACCGCCATGGATATCGCCGCTTACGTCGGAAGAGCTATCCGTCAAACCATCACCCCAAGCAAAAAATAACCGGAATATGAAACATATAGCTTCACTAATATTGGTGGCTATCCTGATGCTCGCCAATAAGTCGTTCGCCCAACAGACCCAAACCCTCACTGCAGATAAGCATAATGAGTATGGCCTGGTATATAAGTTGCCGATCACTACCATTCGTTTCGATGTGACAGCACGCCACACGGTATCTCATGCCGGCCCCTTCTACCAGTATGCCAAGAAGTATATCGGCACTGACAATGTCATCAAGGAGGATAACGAGAACTGGCAGATAGTCAGCGTTAAAGCCACTATCTATGGCGTCGCTGATCAGAGCCAAGAGTATCTGATGCAGTTCAAGCCCGGGGCGTTGACCTCGATTTGTGTTGACGAAAATGGTATGCTCTTGGCCATCAATAAGGAGGTGGATGTCCCTGCTCGCGAAGCACGCCCCCTCGACACGGCGTTCAGCTCGGAGATCGGTGTGAAGGACTTCATGCAGTATGTCAACGAGGATTTCCTCGCTTCGAAATCTTCTGCCAAGCAGGCACAATTCCTCGCCGAGAGCCTCATGGAGGTCAGAGATGCCAAGGTCTCTCTGACTCGCGGCACTGCCGAGAGCATGCCCACCGATGGCAAGCAGTTGGATCTGATGCTTAACTCCCTATCCCACCAGGAAGCTGCCATCACTGCCGCCTTCACCGGAGCCACGGAGTCGCGCACAGTCACTCGTTCCTATACCTTCACTCCCGAGAAGGATGGTAAGCAGGTTCTCTTCCGCATGAGCGATTTCGCCGGATTCGTCGCTGCCGATGACTATTCGGGAGAACCGGTATATATCAGCGTCAAGGTGACTCGCCAAGAGTCTCTCCCCACCGACGAGAAGGGTGAAACCAAGAAGCTCCCCAAGGATGCCGTGATCTACAACCTGCCGGGTGCCGCCAAGGTGACTCTCGCCCTCGGCTCGCACACTCTCTGGTCGCAGACCGTTGAATGCTCGCAATTCGGTGTCCAATTCGGCCTTCAGCCCTCCATCTTCAGCGACAAGAAGGCTCGCTCTTTCGCTACTTTCGACCCCAATACCGGGGCTTTGGTTAAAATCGCCGAAGTCGATGATAAGTAATTCCCTCACCATATCCCAACTGCAACAGAACATCACCAATGCCATCCAGATGAGCAGCGGCACTCGCAACGTCTGGGTGCAAGCCGAGATGTCCGACCTCCGCGTGGTGGGTGGTCACTGCTACATGGAACTCTTGGAGAAGGATAGCGCCGGGAAAAACCGTGCCAAAATCCGCGCCATGATCTGGAGCAGCAGCCTCATGAGGATAAGACGTGTCTTCATCGAAGCCACCGGGCGAGACCTCTGCAGCGGAATGAAGGTGATGGTCCATGGCAATGCCACCAACCATAGCCTCTTTGGCATCTCGTTCGTGATCGACGATATCGACCCTACCTACACCCTGGGGGATATCGAGCGTCTACGCCGAGAGATCTTAGAGCGCCTCCGGCGCGAAGGTGTCTATGACTATAACCTCCGACTCGAGCACCCCATCGCCCCGCAACGCATCGCCGTGATATCTGCCGCCGGCGCCGCCGGTTACGGCGACTTTATCAACCAGCTCGAGCAGAACAGCGACGGATTTAAAATATACACCGTGCTTTTCCCCGCCGTGATGCAGGGGGAGAAGACCGCCGAGAGTGTGATCCGAGCACTCGACCTCGTGGAGCAAACCATCGACCTCTGGGATGCCGTCGTGATAATCCGCGGCGGTGGCGCCACCACCGATCTAATAGGCTTCGACAATTATGATATTGCTCGCCGTGTCGCCACCTTCCCACTCCCTGTGATGGTCGGTATAGGCCATGAACGAGACCGCACCGTACTCGACGAAATCGCCTGCATACGCTGCAAAACACCTACCGCCGTGGCGGCTCTGATTATCGACACCCTCCGAAAGTATTATGCCGACATCACCGGATATGTCAAAAGCATTGCCCAATATAGCCGCGAAGCCCTCAAGGGGGAGAGTATTCGACTCTCTCACTTCGGGCAGATACTCCCCACATATATTCGCAACACTCTGCTGCAAAGTGAGATGCAACTCAAGAGCATCGCGCAGACTATCCCTATGCAAGTCAAGGGTAGGGTTGGAGAACAGCGCCTACGCCTCGGCGATTATGGTCACCGACTGAAGCAGAACATCTGCGCCACCATTTCTCGAGAGGAGAACACCCTCTCGCAGATGGCGCTGAGACTCTCCAACAAGGCTGCCACCATGACTCAGCAGGAGAAAACCCGATTACAACATATCGACGATATGCTTCGAGCATTAAGCCCCGACAGCACCCTGCGACGCGGATACAGTATCACCCGTGTCAATGGACATGCCCTGACCGACATCTCCGTATTGACCCCCGGCACCCGCATCGAGACCACCCTCGCCTCCGGCAAGATCATCTCCGAAGTCGTGCCCGAATAGCAAGTGAGATGTCCCGAGATAAGATAGTTAGAACAAACCAACCATAACAGGATCTAATAATATAACAATGGAAGATAACTTGACATATAAAGGTGCCATCTCCGAATTGGAGAGCATCTTGGCGAAGATGGAAAGCAATCAGTGTGACATCGACCAGCTCACTGCATACACCGGCCGTGCCCTCGAATTGCTCAAATTCTGTCGGCAACGTCTCCACGACACCGACACCGAAGTAATGAAATGCCTCAGCGAGTTGCAAAGCACGCTCACTCCCGGGGGTATCGAATAATCACGAATGTTTGGCTAATTGCAGAAAATTTTCTATATTTGCAAAAAGTTTTCGAAAGATACGAAAATACACAATATTTCCGTTAGGTAATTAGACTATAACCATATAATTAAACAACAAGAAATGGTAGATTATAAAAACTTAGGTTTGGTCAACACCAAAGAGATGTTTGCCAAGGCCGTGCATGGCGGCTACGCTATCCCTGCATTCAACTTCAACAATATGGAGCAGTTGCAAGCTATCATCAAGGCAGCAAGCGACACCAAGTCTCCTGTGATCCTTCAAGTATCGAAGGGTGCTCGCAACTATGCTAACGCTATCCTGTTGCGTTACATGGCACAAGGTGCAGTGGAATATGCTAAATCACTTGGCTGGGAGAAGCCCCAGATCGTGCTTCACCTCGACCATGGTGACACTTTCGAACTCTGCAAGGATTGCATCGACAATGGCTTCTCTTCCGTAATGATCGATGGTAGCCATCTTCCCTACGAGGAGAATGTGGCTCTGACCAAGAAGGTATGTGACTACGCTCATCAGTATGATGTTACCGTAGAGGGTGAGCTCGGTGTCCTCGCCGGCGTTGAGGATGAAGTTTCTTCCGACCATCACACATATACCGACCCCGCTGAAGTCGTTGACTTCGTAAATCGTACAGGTTGCGATAGCCTCGCTATCTCTATCGGTACTTCTCACGGTGCTTACAAGTTCACTCCCGCACAGTGCACTCGCGACCCGCAGACCGGCCGTCTCGTGCCTCCTCCTTTGGCATTCGATGTCCTCGAGGGTGTCGAGAAGGAACTTCCGGGATTCCCCATCGTGCTCCACGGCTCTTCTTCCGTGCCCCAGGATTATGTTGACATCATCAACACTCATGGCGGCAAACTCCCTGATGCTATCGGTATCCCCGAAGAGGAGCTCCGCAAGGCTGCCAAGATGGATGTCTGCAAGATCAACATCGACTCTGACAGCCGTCTCGCCATGACTGCTGCCGTGCGCAAGGTCTTCGTTGACAAGCCGGGTGAGTTCGACCCCCGCAAGTATCTCGGCCCCGCTCGCGACGAGATGGAGAAACTCTACAAGCACAAGATCGTGGCTGTCCTCGGCAGCGACGGTAAGGCTGAGTAATCTCTAAAGTACTTACTAAAAATCAATAGCCCCCATCCTCTGTGAGGATGGGGGCTTTATTTTGTCGTCGGAGTGTTGCCCGATGTAGTTTTATTTAGAACGCGCTCTTATATGTCTCAGCGATTAGCGCAAGATCAGCATTGCATCGCCGTAAGCACCGAATTTATACTTCTCTTTGATCGCGATGTCGTAGGCCTTCATCACCAAGTCATAGCCACCGAATGCCGACACCATCATCAGCATCGTGCTGTAGGGCATGTGGAAATTGGAGATCATAGCATCGCACACAGTGAAGTCGAAGGGGGGAAAGATGAATTTGTTGGTCCACCCGGCGAAGGCCATCAAGTGGCCATTCATGCAGACCGAGCTGGCGATGCCTCGCATGGTCGATGTGCCCACCGCACATACTCGCTTGCCGGCATCTTTCGCTTTATTCACCAATGCCACCAAGTCGTCGTCGACATACATCTCTTCGGAGTCCATACGATGCTTTGTCAAGTCTTCGACGTCGATATCTTTCGTGTTGCCGCGCCCGGAGTGAAGGGTCAGAAAGCCACGCTCCACACCCTTGATTTCCAAACGCTTCATCAATTCGCGGCTGAAGTGAAGTCCGGCTGCCGGTGCCATCACCGCACCCTCATTGCGTGCATAGATACACTGATAGTAGTCGGTGTCTTCCGGCTCCACCGGTCGTGTGATATATTCCGGCAGGGGCATCTCCCCAAGGGCGTAGAGTGCCTCTTTGAACTCATCGTGTGGACCATCATAGAGGAAGCGGAGGGTCCTGCCTCGTGAGGTCGTGTTGTCAATCACCTCTGCCACCATCGAATCATCCTTGCCGAAGTAGAGCTTGTTGCCGATTCGGATCTTACGCGCCGGATCCACCAATACGTCCCACAATTTATTCTCCGCATTAAGCTCGCGGAGAAGGAACACCTCGATGCGGGCGTTGGTCTTCTCTTTGTTGCCATAAAGACGTGCCGGAAATACCTTCGTGTCGTTGAACACGATCGCATCTCCATCGTCGAAATAATTGATCAATTCCTTGAAAATATGATGACTGATCTCGCCGGTGCGACGATCCACCACCATAAGGCGGCACTCATCGCGTACCTCACTCGGGTATTGGGCAATCAGTTCATCCGGTAGCTTGAATTTAAACTGTGACAGCTTCATATATTGTTCTCGTTTTTTTCTTTTCCGATCGATCTTGATGGTTATGGATTAATACACCTCTCTCGATCTATATTTCTATCTTATAATCTCTTATTCTTCGGGGAAGGTCAACTCATCGTTGGCGATATGTTCCAAAGCCTCGTCGATGCTCCAGCAGCGGTCGATGGTGATATCGCCGACGCGTGTGCGTCGCAAGGCGGTGAGATGAGCTCCCGTCTCCAAGGCCTCTCCCAAGTCGCGTGCCAATGCCCGAATATAGGTCCCTTTCGAGCATAACACTCTGAGGGTGATCTTTCCCGGCTCATAGTCGAGTAGCTCAAGCTCGCGGATCTCTAATTCTTTGGGCTTGAGTTCCACCTCTTTACCCTTACGGGCGAAGGAGTAGGCTCGCTTGCCATCCACCTTGACTGCCGAATATACCGGCGGCACCTGCATCAGACGCCCGGTGAAGCGGGGCAACACTGCCTCGACTCGATCGCGGGTTACATGCTCGTAGGGGTAGGTGGCATCAATCTCCGTCTCCAAGTCATAACTCGGTGTCGTAGCCCCAAGGGTCACTTCTGCCACATACTCCTTCATTCCCTCTTGAAGCTCGCTGATGCGTCGCGTTGCTCGTCCGGTGCACACAATCAGTACGCCCGTGGCGAGTGGATCGAGCGTGCCGGCATGACCTACCTTGAATTTCTTGACGCGCATCCGCCGCTGTATCGCTCCGCGGATCCGCTTCACGGCATCAAACGAGGTCCAGCGCAAGGGCTTGTCGATGCCTATTATCTCTCCGGTGATAAAATCCATCTGTCGAGTTGCGTTTCGTTGAGATTTTTACCTCTCGTTCCTATTCGTGATTACCACACTATGCACACCACTCCCATGATGACACAGTAGATGGCAAACCATATCAGCTTACCCTTCTTCACCAGGTCAATCATCCAGCGGCAAGCGGCGCATCCCACGAGGAATGCCGACACGAAGCCGATGATCAGCGGAAGTATGCCGATGGCTCCACTGCCTGCTGCCTCGCCGCCTATCATATCCTTAACATCGAGGAGACACTCCCCCAGAATGGGGAGGATCACCATCAGAAAGGAGAAGTGTGCCACGGCGGCGCGCTTGTTGCCCAACAGAATGCCGGTGGCTATCGTCGTGCCGCTGCGGCTCAATCCCGGCAATACCGCCACGGCTTGAGCCAATCCGATCACTATCGAGTCGAGCCATCCGATCTCTCGCCCTTCGCTCCCTGCCGGCGCTTCGGTCAGCTTGCCTTCTTGACGTCGTGCCGCACGTAGATCACTCAAATAGGCAAAGGTCAAGAGCAAGGATGTGACCATCAGACAGATGCCCACCACCATCAGGCCGCTCCCGAAGATCTCTTCGACTGTGTCTTTCAAGAATACTCCCACGATCCCAACAGGGATGCAGGATACCAAAATCTTGCAGACATAGTAGAAGTCATTGTCGCGGCGGAAGGTGAAGAAACTCTTGCAGAGCTTGGCAAACATCGGCCAGAGCACTACGATGGTCGATAACACCGTCGCGGCATGCACGATGACACTGAATTGCAAGTTCTCCTCAGCCGGAAGATCCACGCCGAGCACCTCTTTAACTATCTCTATATGTCCACTCGAACTCACCGGCAGGTATTCGGTGAGTCCCTGGATTATACCAAGCAATAGGGCATCCAACCAATCCATCTCTTATTCCTCTTTCTTGCGCGGTTTGTAGATGATGGCAAATGCCATAAGCAGAAATCCCAAGAAGGTGAGTGTCGGTCCCACCACGATGCGGCGTGTGCTGAAGATCTCGGGATTAAACTCCCCGGCTGTCGTCGAGCCGCCACCACTCATCAGTATAAAGCCAATGATAATCAGAACCAAGCAACATCCCATCATGATGAAGTTGAGCTTGCTGAAAGGGGTCTGTGGCTGACTGAATGGCGTTTTATCCGATTTCTTCTCTTTGGGTTTGATATCTTTGATATCCATATTTTTTTCCTTATTTGAATAGTTTGTCGTAGTCTTTGCGTAGATAGATGTTGGCGGATACACACGATGCCAGAGCGCAGAGTGTCATACCCAATACGATTAATGCTCCCGCCACGATGCCATAGACTTGCCATGACACATAGCTTGTTATCTCCGGGAGCCATGTGCGGCTGATGCTCACCATTGTGATTGCTATCAAGGCTGATGCCAACACTCCGGCGATGAGACCGGCGAGCAAATTGCCCATAATCACCGGACGGCGAATGAAGGAGTTGGTTGCTCCCACCAGCTGCATGGTGTGGATCGTGAAGCGACGCGAGTAGATGGTCAAATGCACCGTGTTGTTGATCAGCACGAACGAGATTACCAGCATAATCGCCGCCACAACACTCAGGATTAGTGTCAGTCGCGAGATGTTGCTGTTCATCGTATCGACCATCTCCGATTCGGGGCTTGACACTGCCTCCACTATCGGATTTTTCTCTAATTGATTCTTGATATTGACTATGCCCGCTGCTGTGGCATAACTCTCTGTCAGACTGATGCTGATCTCCTCGCTTAGAGGGTTGACGCCAAACACATCTTCGAGGTTCTCTCCCGTCTCGGCAGTCCAATTCTTCAGTGCCTCTTCTTTCGATATGTATCTGACTGCGTGGGCGTAGGGCTTCTTCTTAAGCTCCTCGGCGAGCGTGCGAGCACTCCCATCGGCTATCGAGTCTGCCATGATTACACTCAACTCTATCTGCTCTTTGAGTCGGCGCGTCTCATGGTCGGCACTGATCCAGATCATGGCTATCATTCCCATCAGCAGCAACACGAGTGTCACGCTTATGATCGTGGTGAGGTGATGTGCCCAATATGATATCTTTATCTCCTTATTCTTCTTCATCTCTTTCGATTAGGATCATTATTATATAGGACTCTGCATGGGGCAGAATCCGCAAATCAAATGCAAAGTTAATAAATCAACACCCCCTTTGTCAATAGTTTATCACATTTTTTTTATCCATCCACCTCTTTTTTACGTTTTTTTAAGGCTACTCGCCATATAATTAGCCGCGCTCTAATAAAAAAAAGGTGCAGATGGCGATGTGCCACCTACACCTCACTAAATGTATAACTAAAAATCTTATGCTCCGAATTTTGCGAAGTCGGCGTTAAGCATATCGCCGGTTTCCATGAATGCCTGATGGAGTGCGAATGCTGCGGGGAGATAGTGCGGGATGTGTCCGCCCACTTTCTCGCCGAGTTTGAGGTAATCCCACATCAGCTGCTTGTACATAGGGTGAACGCAGTTCTCGATGATACATTCTGCACGCTGGCGTGGATCTTTGCCGCGGAGGTCGGCGACACCCTGCTCTGTTGCGAGGATCTTGACGGAGTGCTCGCTGTGGTCGAGGTGTGACACCATCGGCACGAAGGTCGAGATCTTGCCTCCCTTCTGGATCGAGGGGCAGGAGAAGATCGAAAGGTAGGCGTTGCGGCTGAAGTCTGCCGAGCCACCGATACCGTTCATCATCTTGGTGCCCATCACGTGGGTAGAGTTGACATTACCGAAGATGTCTGCCTCGAGGGCGGTGTTCATGGCGATAAGACCTAAACGACGCACGATCTCGGGATGGTTCGAAATCTCTCCGGGACGCATCACGATCTTGTCGCGGAAGAAGTCGATATTGTCCATGAAGCGAAGCATGGCATCGTCGCTGAAGGTCAGGGCGCATGTCGATGCAAATTTACACTTGCCCTCTTCCATGAGTGTCATTACTGCATCCTGGATCACCTCAGTATACATCTCGAAGCAAGGAATATCGGGGTTCTCTCCCAAGCCGTAGAGCACTGCGTTTGCCACATTGCCCACACCCGACTGGATGGGAAGGAACTCTTTGGGAAGTTTGCCGGCTTTCAGCTCGCGGGCGAGGAACTCGCATATATTCTGTCCGATGCGGGTGGTCAGCTCGTCGGGGGCCGTGAAGGGGGCGATGCTCTCTGAAGCGTTCGAGGGAACTACGCCGATGATCTTCTTCGGGTCAATCTTCAATATAGGCGATCCGATTCGGTCGCTCGGCTTGTAGATAGGTATCTCGCGACGATGTGGCTGATCCAAGGGTATGTAGTTGTCGTGGAAGCCGCGGAAGGAGTTGTGATAGTAGGAACTATATTCGATGATCACCTTCTTAGCCATCTGTGCCACTGTCGGGCTCATGCCAAGACCGGCGCCCAAGATCACTTCTCCACTCGGACTCATCTCGGTGGCCTCGATGATCGCTACATCTACATCGCCATAGAACCCATAGCGCATATCTTGTGACAGGTGGCTGAGATGAAGGTCCGAATAGTGCATACCATTGCGGTTGGCAAGTGCTCGACTATCTTTGTGACCCTGGTAGGGTACGCGTAGGCCGATCGCTTCGGCTCTCGACAATTCGCCATCCACATGATCGTTGGTTGATGCACCTGTAAGTAAGTTTACTTTGAATGGAACACCTTTTTCATGGAGGGCTTTGGCGCGCTCTGCCAATGCCACCGTTACGACTTTCGGAGTTCCCGAGGCTGTGAATCCGGATAATCCGATATTATCACCATTTTTTATCACTGATGCAGCCTCTTCTGCTGAAATAAATGGAATACTCATTTGTAACGTTTAGATTTAAGTAGTAAATTTGCACAAAATTAATAATTTTATGCATTAGTTGATAATAATGAAACCATTTTTTTTACCGAATAACGAAAAAAAGTGCACATTTTCAAAAAAAATGCGCATCGAAACTTACGGTTGTCAGATGAATGTCGCTGATTCAGAGGTGGTTGCCGCTATGATGGCTCTCGCCGGCTACGAACCGACCGATTCTGACGATCAGGCCGCTGCTGTCTTGCTTAATACTTGTTCTATCCGCGACAATGCCGAGCAGAAGATTTACTCTCGTCTCGCATATTGGAACTCTTTGCGCCGCAAGTTGGGCCGTAATATCATCATCGGTGTGATCGGCTGCATGGCTGAGCGACTCAAAAATGAACTTATCGAGAAGCATGGCGTCGACCTCGTGGCAGGACCCGATGCCTATCTCGACCTCCCCAACCTGATTGCTGCCGCCGAGACGGGCGAACCGGCTATCAATATCGACCTCTCTACTTCCGAAACTTATCGCGATGTCGTGCCTCGTCGTCTCGGCGCCACTGGTCCCATCAGCGGTTTTATCTCTATCATGCGCGGTTGCAACAATTTCTGCTCTTATTGCATCGTCCCTTACACTCGCGGCCGTGAACGTTCGCGCGAACCTCAAAGCATCCTCCGCGAACTCCAAGACCTGCACGACCGCGGCTTCAAGGAGGCTACTCTCTTGGGACAGAATGTTAACAGCTATTCGTATACCGACCCCGAGTCCGGCTCTGTTGTCGCTTTCCCCGACCTCCTCGAGTTGGTGGCTAAGGCTGCTCCCGATATGAGAATTCGATTCTCGACTTCCCACCCAAAGGATATGAGCGACCGTACTCTCGAGGTGATCGCTGCATATCCCAACTTGGCAAGACATATCCACCTCCCCGTGCAGAGCGGCTCTAACTCGGTCCTCAAGAATATGAACCGCAGCTATACTCGCGAGTGGTATCTCGACCGTGTGGCTGCCATCCGCCGTATCATCCCCGATGCCGGCCTTTCCACCGATATGTTCACCGGTTTCCATAATGAGTCGGAGGAGGATTTCCAAGAGACTCTCTCGCTGATGCGTGAGGCGGGATTCGATTCCGCTTTTATGTTCAAGTATTCGGAACGACCCGGCACGTTGGCTTCGCGCATGATGCCCGATAATGTCCCCGAGGAGGTGAAAATCGAGCGCCTTAACCGCATGATAGCTCTCCAGAATGAACTCTCTCTCGAGAGCAACCGCCGCGACATTGGCAAAATTTTCGAAGTGCTGGTGGAGGGCCGCTCCAAACGTAGTGCCGAGGAGTTCTTCGGCCGTAATACCCAGAATAAGGTAGTGGTGTTCCCACGTGGCAATGCTCGCCCCGGCGATTTCATCAAGGTCCGCATCGTCGATGCCTCTTCCGCCACTCTCCGTGGCGAACAGGTCGACTAAGGAACTCGTTCTAAATTTCTCTCTCAACTCTCTCCTTCTTGCCGATAGTGGGGATGGTGAGTCAATAATTCGCTCCGCAGGCGCGTGCGGTCTAAGTGAAGATAGATCTCGGTGGTGGCTATCGATTCATGCCCCAACATCTCTTGGATAGCGCGCAAGTTGGCGCCTCCCTCCAAGAGGTGGGTGGCAAAGGAGTGTCGTAGCGTATGGGGCGATACTTTCTTGTTGATGCCGGCTGCCACAGCCAAGTCTCGGATGATGTAGAACACCATCACTCGTGTCAGTGGTGCGCCGCGCCGATTCAGAAAGAGTATGTCTTCATTCCCCGGCTTGATTACTCCCTGCTCACGGAGGGGAAGGTAGTCTCTGATCAGCTCTATCGCCACCGGCGAGAGGGGTACAAGTCGCTGTTTGCCACCTTTACCCTCCACGATGATATATCCCTCGTCTAAGGAGATGCGCGAGAGGCGTAGCGCCACTAATTCCGAGACCCGCAGCCCGCTCCCATAGAGAGTCTCGATGATGGCATGATTGCGGGGTGTCTCCTCTTTGTCGACCGGCAAGGCGGCTATCATCGCATCGATATCCTCTATACTCAGCACGTCAGGCAGGCTCCGCCCGATGCGCGGCGATTCGATCAGCTCGGTCGGATCCGATTCGATATACCCCTCTAATCGCAAAAATTTGAAGAAGCTGCGAATCCCGGCGATAAAGCGTGCCTGCGACCGCGCCGAGATCCCCAGGTCATGAAGCTCGCAGAGCAGCGTGTGGATATCGTCGCGTGTCACATTGTCAAGACTCAACCCCTGAGCCTCAATAAATTCCAGCAGATGACCGACGTCCACCAGATAGCCTCGCGCTGTGTTGTCGGCCAGACCTCGCTCCAACACAAGATGATGAGCAAAGTCTCGGGCTATATCGGTCGTCGTTTTAAGCGGTCGCATAGATGTATAGCAATTTTGCTTAGTAGGGGAGTGGTAAAGAGTGTGTTCCTTAAAATTTGATGGTATATGCCACTTTCTGCATCTCGGGGCGCGACACGATGATGGCTCGTTGCCGATCATAGAGCATCAACCCTGAGTCCAATGTCTCAAAAAGTCGTTGGCTCCATCCTTGCGGGATGCGCCGGATGGCTAAGACCCGTCCCGGGGTGTTGAGCAGTGTTGTCAACGTCTCTAAGGAGAGATAGTCGCCGGTCGAGCAGACAAGTGGACACCGGTCGACTCGACCGGAAGCCGTGATGATATCCATGTGCGAGTTGGCAGCCAGAAGCGCTGTGCGATATGACGCCATCGATTCGGGGGGCATGAAGGCTCGCTTCACATCGAAGTAGACGGCAAGACGCAGCAACATCTCAGCCTCTCTGATGCAGGATAATGGTATGCCACTCCGGTATGCCGCCACATCGATATCTTCATAGCCATAGTAGGCATAGCCGCGCGGAGGGCGTATCACCCTCTTTACCATATCGTAGGCAAAGGGGGAGTGTACGCCATATCCTCGCGAATGTCGCCATCGCTTGTAATATTCCACGATTGAGTCTATCATAGTTTAGAGCGCGCTCTTAGCGGTTTCGTTTGAGGGTCAGATGGAAATTCGGCATTATTCCTTGTTGCGTGTCACAATTATCTTGAGTATCACGCCTGCCAATGCTGCCAAGAGGAGCAGGTAGATGATTACTACGCAGGTCACGCCCACATTGTCGGTGATTCGCAAGGATTGCGGATCGAAGGTCATCACCACGTCGTGGCTGCCCGGTGCGATCTTCATGGCGCGAAGCACATAGTTGACACGTCCGATCTCTGCGGGCTTGCCGTCGATGGTTGCCTCCCATCCCCAGGGGAAGTACACTTCACTGAATACTGCCACACCACCTCGTGCTGTAGTCGCTTTGTAGGTCAGCTTGTTGGGCGCGTAGGAAGTCAGATAGATGGTGTCGCCGGGTGTCGGGGCGGTCGCTGTGCCAAGCATCGTCTTGAATTTGGCATCCGCCACGGCGCAACTATGTGTGTCGAGCGAGTCGAGTGCCGACATCTCGGCGTTGGCATCCTTGACATAGTCGACCCTGCTTACCCACCAGGCATTGCCGCACGCCTCGGGATTGACTATTACACTGTCGCTCTTGATGAAGTAGCGGGCATTGAGCATGTCGATCACATTGAGGTTGCCCTTATAGATCTGGCTCTGCAAGAGATCGTTATAGCGGGTCAGCTTCGCGGCATGATAGCCTCCGATGGTCTTATGGAAGTAGGAGGAGCGGGCACCTCCCATATCGTCAAGGTCGAGCACGCGATAGTAGCTCGTGTCTTGAAGGATCTGTCGGTCGGCTTCAGTCATCTCGAAGACGGCACCATCTTCGACGGGAGCTACGAAGTTCTCGGAGTTGACATAGCGGTGATTGATAGTATAGAGGTCGATCAGCGTCAGCAAGATCACTCCCGACACAAGAATATATCCTTTCTTGATAGTGCCTCGCAGATAGAGGAAGAGAAGTCCCCATCCTAAGAGGATAAAGATGAGGGAGCGCATACAGTCGCTGCTTACCAATTCAAGTCGGGCACTCTTTATTGCGTTGATGATGCCGTAGAGCTGGGGATTGGAGAATACTCCCATCTCGGTGAGCTGCTCGATTTCTGACACGGAGAAGGGCTCGCCGAACATCGTGGGGAACATCCATCCCAAGAGGCAAATCAGCGCACCGATGCCGAAGATGATATGCAGGTATAGCGGCTTGGCGCGGAACTCTTCGGGGTGCTCGATGAGTCGAGCAAGACACAGAGCCGCAAGGAGAGGCATGGTAAATTCCACCACCACCAGTATCGACGAGACGGCACGAAATTTATTGTAGGCCGGGAAGTGGTCGATGAATATGTCGGTAAGCCAGGAGAAGTTGTGCCCCCAGGAGAGGAGGATGGCGAGAACCGAAACGGCAAGGAGTGCCCATTTCATCGGCGATTTCACCATGAAGATGGCGAGTAGGGCGAGCATCAGCACGAAGGCTCCGACATACACCGGGCCGTTGGTCATAGGCTGATTGCCGAAGTATTGCGGAAATTGATATACGAATTGCAATTCTTCGGGTGATAGACTTTGCAAGGCGTCGACATCGACATCTGCCACGGAGAGGAGTTGATTCTGACCTGCCACCGGCTTGATGCTGGCGCCACCCTTGACGTTAGGGAGAAGCAGGGTGAAGGTCTCATCCACACCATAGCTCCAGGAGGTGATGTCGCTGCGCTTCATGCCGCCGGTGTTGTCGCCACCCGGGGTGGTGAGCTCGGTGGCGCGGCCGCGGATCGTCTCTTTCGAGTATTCGTAGGAGTTGTAGAGACTTGAGGAGTTAACTCCCACGGCGAGCAGGGCTGACACCATCGCACACGCGGTGGCTATCGACCAGTGTTTCATCTTCTTTTCGCGGATGGCGATCACAAGCCATGTCACTATAAGTGCCACCACCACAAAGAGAAAGTAGTAGGTCATCTGTGGGTGATTGCTCTGTAGCTGCAACGCCCCGAAGAGCGCTGTCATCGCTGTGCCCCCAAGGTATTTGCGCCGGTAGAGTAGCGCCAAACCGCCTATCGTCGGGGGTATATATGCCAGGGTGACAAATTTCCAAATATGTCCCGCTCCGATCAGAATGATGAAGTAGGTGGAGAAACCCCATGCCAAGGCCCCGAAGAGCGATACATACCATTTCATCTTCATGCAGAGCCCCATGATGAAGAAGCCCATCATCATGATAAAAAGTAAGTTGGCGGGATATGGCAAACCGAGCATATAGACCTTGCCCACCCAGTCGAGCCAACTGTTGGCTTTATAACTCGGCGCTATCTGGAAGTTGGGCATACCCCCGAACAGGGAGTTGGTCCAGCGTGAGTCCTCGCCGGTGGCTTCGCGATATGCTTTTACCTCCTGCCCGTTGGCAAGCCCTTGCATCGTGTCGGCTTGTTGCAACACGTTCCCCTCTACATCGTCGGGAAAGAAAAAAAGAATGGCCACGATGGCAAGTATCGCCGTGGCCAATATATAAAGGAATGATTTCTTATTCATAGTCGGAGTGATTGACTCTATCTCTGATGTGATGGAGTGCCTTGTTATTCCTTAGTCTTCTGTATCGATATGGATCTGACGATTGAAAGTCTGTTCGAGTGAAATCAGTGTCTCGGTCTCGGTGACTCCCGGGATATGCTGGATCTTGTCGTTGAGCAGCTGCATAAGATGCTGATTGTCGTAGGCATGAACCTTGATAAGCATCGAGTAGGGACCGGTGGTAAAGTAACATTCCACCACTTCCGGTATCTTCGATAACTCGGTGGCGGCTTCGCGATAGAGCGATCCCTTCTCGAGTCTGACTCCGACGTATGTGCAGGTGTTATATCCTAATTTGTGAGGGTCGACGATATAGCCTGAGCCGACGATCACTTTCATGTCGATGAGGCGCTGGATGCGTTGATGGATGGCGGCGCGTGATACACCACATTGTGCAGCGATATCCTTGGAGGGGATTCGTGCATTTTCCATTACAATATTCAGAATCTTCTTGTCAAGATTGTCAAGTTTTTCCATCATGGTTTCAGAATGTAAATTTTTTCTGCAAATTTAAGTAAAATCTGCGATATTTACAATGAAAACTATCCAAAATGAAAGCAAAATGCAAAAATTACCCATTTCCCACCAAAAATTGCTGCAGGTTGTCCATGTCTTTGCGGGTGGCTGCCGTTACGAAGTCTTCATAACTGCTCATCAGGTCGGCAAGTGCTGTCAGTGAGTTTTGTGTCTGCTGGTTGTAGAGGGTGCCACTCATCGAGTTGTTGTCCAATTTACCCTGCAAGGCTCCGTTCACTCCCGAGATGTCTTCCATCATCTTCATCTGTATCTCTAAGAGCTCGGTGATGCCGATATCTGTCGATTTGGAACTCACCTGCTGGGGCAGTGGCACTCCGCTGCGTGGACGATATACGATGACCCCATTGAAGCGCCCCCATTCTTCGGCGATATCGGTGATGTCGACGCCGTCGGGTAGCGACCCCTCGGGGAAGAGCAGGACACCTTTGGCAGAGGCTCGCAACACCCAGTCATACATCGAGATTAGACGGTTGGTGAGCTTCTGCTGGTCGATGATGTCGCTCACGAAGGAGTGGATCTCTCCATCGATATAGGGATAGGCCTTTACTACGTAGGGATGACTCTGATGCCGATAGGGTGTACGGCTGCGTTGCAACACTCTCCCCGCTTCGTCCATGATGCTGAGTCGCCACACTTCGTGTGCACTATACCGTATCTCTATGCCCGGGATGCCTCCTCGTCGGCGACGCTCGTTCTCTGCTTCGATCTCGGGATAACTATCTGCCGACACCTGATAGTAAATCCCTTTCGCTCGGTCGTGGCAGGACAGCAGGTCGACACTCCGCCGATCCCAAATCTCGTAGATGGTGCAGGTGACATCCTCTTCCGTGCCCGGTGCCACTCCGTAGAGTCGCCGTATGCGTTGCCGATCGCCCGGATGGCGCGTCAGCGTGGAGAGTAGTCGGTCGATCGTAAGATGGTGGATCTCCCCGATCAGCGTGATGTCGTCGCCTCGAAAGTCCCGCCCCGATCGCTCCACGAAGAAGTTGTTGAGATCCACCATGTCGGTGTGGCAGGTCTGCATCCCTCCTTTCTTGCCATACCATTTCTTGTGGACCACCATGCCCCCGATCAGAAATTCCTCCATCGAGCGGGCATATACCTCTTCAAGTCGATTCTCTTCCATGTTCTTCTTCAGTATCCGGGTGAGCAGCTCTCCTTGCGCCGCTTCAGCTTCGTCGCGCCAACGAATCCGGGGCGTCTGACTGCGGTTGCGCCAGACGCCCAAGACATTACGCACCAAGCGACGTATCAGATTGTTTTTCAATGGCATATTCCCTTGTCGCTTGATATATTCCTCTTCTGAGATCTTGACGCCATGGCCCACTACGGAGTCAATCCATTGGTCGCCGTAGGTGAAACGTTTGCATCGCTCGCGCTCCTTGCGGTAGGGGAGAAGTGCCCCATAACTCTCGATGGCGCGTTGCAGTAGCCGCTCGTCGCGGAGCGGCTCACTGCTATATGTTGTTATCTCTTTTTCCATTTCATTTTGTTTTATTGTGTTTTTGCTTTGTTTCTTATCTCAGGTCGATACGGAAGGTTATCGCATCAAAGGTGGAGCCTCGCGGGGCTATCACTTCGACTCTCACCCAACGTGTGCGAATCCCCACCGGGAGACGGATATATCCACCTTGGCCGGTGGCTATCTTGCGCCAGCGGTCGCGATGTCGCGAGATGTAGAGGCTAATCTCCGGAAGTTGTGGCTCCCCCTCTTCGGTGGGTGGAAAGCGGTGATAGATGCCTCGAAGCGCCACCTCTCTTATCATCTTGTCGTCGTCGGGATAGCCTAAGTCGAGGGGTGTCGTCTCCAATCGTATCCGGCTGTAGCTGTCACCCTCTTCTCCACCTCCCGGCAGTGTCGAGTCGTCGATCTCGCCGCCGCTGCCGCTCTGATTGGGATCAAATTTGGGAAGTAGTTTCCAGGTTGACAATGCTCCCGGGGTCACGGGTAGTTGCAGGGAGGCGATTCCTGCCGAGGCTTGCTCTATATCCACCTCGCCGATGATCCTTAGGTCGCTGTCGGCCATGACCGAAGCGCGGATCACGTCGGGAGAGAGCCGGTCGTATTGCCAGCATCGCGTCGTCTCGCCATATATATCGGAGGTGGTCACCCCCTCTACGGTCTCGTCGCCCGTGAGAAGGTCTCCCTGTCGGGTGGCGTAGAAGACGATGGCTTCGGCTCGCGATGCCACCGAAGCCGGGAGCTCAAATGCCGGTATCTGCGCCGTAACCTTCACCGGAGTGCAGATCATCTCAACGATGGTCTGTAGCGAGGTGCCGCTGAGAGCATATTCGCGTATCGCCAAGAGTGGCGCCATCGTGTTGGGCGCAAGGTAGACCGGGGTGGATACACTGCAATATGTGCCATCGTTCAGACGGATCGCGCAGCCTATGCGGCAGGATCCAAGGATGAGGGAGGCCGCCGCCGAGTCGGCGATGAAGTCTTGGAGCTTGCCGATTACGCTGTTGGTGAGACGCTTGACAAGTGTGTCGCTCGCCACGCATGTGACGGGGGCGCCGCCAAACCATGATAGCACCAACGGGAGGTCATCGTCGGGAATGACACAGCTCGTCAACATCGCGGGGTGGGAGTAGCGGGAGAAGATGTACCCCTCTAATTGTGAGGGATACATCGAGAAGGTAATGCTCTCCAAGATGCCGGAGAGATCGGGGATCGGTTCTGTGTCGTTGTCGATGCCGGAGTCGGGATCAGTGTCGCCGGGGTCAGGATCGGTGTCGTAGATGGGAGTGAGGGTGTGATTGTAGGTGTATAGTGGCACCCTAACTCGCCGAGTGCGTCGAAGTAGTCTCATAAGGCATCTTGGGCTATTCGGAAGATGGAGGGCATCTCGCGTGTTGTGTTGTAGGCGTAGGAACTGAAGTGGGGCATGCCATCATCTTGTGGCTCTCCGTTGGCGATCTCTTCGATGGCGAGGTTGCGCCCTTTCAGCTCGCCGTCGGATGTGGCGCGGACGATGGCTGAGTCATAGTCTGACGCCTTGCGCGCAAGCTCGAAGAGCGTCGGAGTGTCGTCTCCCGCCCTCATCGAATGGCGGATGGCAAGGATTGTCTCCATGATCTTCTCTTGCTGTGTGTCGTCGATCTCCCTCTCTTTACACCATGCCGACAACGCCTCCTCAAGTGCATCTTCATCAATGGTGTCACCACCAGGGTCGCTTGTCTCTGTCGGAAGTTCCTGCTCGGGTTTCGTTGCCGGCAACTCTTCCGCCTCGATCTCCACTTCGCTTTCGGGGTTAGTTACTTGATCTGCTTCTGCAGCAGGATTGCATTGTGCGTCGATCGTCTGATCGATCTCTTCTCTCGATTTGTTCTTCTTGAAAAACATAACTCTTAGTTTTAGTGATTAGTGAATAGTGAATAGTGAATAGTGATTAGTGATTAGAGATTAGACAATTCCTAATTCCTCATTCCTCATTCCTATCTCCTCTTTGTTACCACGCTGCCATACCTCCGCCGACGCGATGGATTAGTCGGTAGGGGTTGTCGGCGGCGCTGACCCGGCGCGGCATCTCCATCTCGTGGTAGCATATATGAAGCCCGATGGCGCGAGTCATCAGCAGGTCGTCGTGACAACCGGCTATCGCCCCATACGAACCATTCTGCCGCCGCTCGTAGGCCAAGTACTCATCCAAGCACATCGGGTCGTGCTCGATATATAGCCCTTCGCGGATCACCTTCACCAAGGTGGTGATGATCATCGGCTTGGTGGCTACGTTGGTGTGAAACCCATAACGTGTCGGCACTCCTTGTGCCACCTCTTCTTCACTCCGCCGCCGAGCATAGAGGTTGGGGTAAATGTCGCGAAGCCGGTTGAGGATGAAGTTCGATTGGTTGCCGTCGGTGTCCCGGTCGGGATCGCGTGTCTCCAAGGTGTTGCTCTCGATTACCAAGAGGGCATTGTCGTAGTAGGAGGAGACAACTGCCGCTCGCCATGCCAAGAGGTCGAAGTCGGTGTGCCCGCGCCATTGCGCCACTACCTCCGGACCTGACGCCTCGATCATCGGCGCCCGGTCGAAGACTACGATTACCGACCAGTCTGCTTTCGAACTCCTGCCCCCCACATCGACCACCGTGACATAGCGGTCGCGAATACGACTCCCGCTATCACGCTCGGGGTGACGCCATACCACCCACCCTCCCGACGAAAGGGGCTGGAATGTAACACCCTCCAAGAGGTGTCGCCGATGTGAAGGAGTCATAAAGGATTCCAAGGCGTCGTAGTCGTCGACACGGTTGAACTCCCCTCTCTCTCCCGGCTGCTGACACCCATCCCGAAGTCGCTCTACCTTGTATTTGTCGAAGACACGAGCCCCGGAATGTACGAAGGCTTCGACATCGTCCGACGGGTATTCCGATGCCATCAGCCCATGGTCGGAATATTTCGACCGCTCGGAGATATACCAGGCTATCGCCTCGAGTGTCGCTCCCCGCTCGAAGAGCCACCATAGGTAGTGACCCGGCTGCTCCCGGTCGGAGGTGGCATTCTCGACATATCTCCCCTCCACCAGCCGCCGTGCCAGTTCGCGACGCTCTCCCTCCCGGAGCGGAAGTGTGTATTGGTCGATTTCATACCAGCTGATGAAGAGGGCATCAAATTGCGAGATGCCGCGACGAGCAGCCTCATATTCGCGATGGAAGAAGTTGCCCGTGCCGTTGGCTGTCGATTCGTAGACGATCATCGTCATCGGACGCAACAGAAGCCCGGAGCAGGCTGATTGCAAGATCTCTTCCGGTGTCTTGCGGTCGGTCTTCTTCCAGATGCCTACCTCGGAACAGTGTACCAGACTGTAGTCGCCCCCTCGACAGGAGTGGGGCTTCTCCGCAGTGCCTAATTTTACTTTGCAGTTGCGTGCCGGCACGCGAAACATGGAGCGAGTCTTCCCTACCCATTCCACCAGCTTCTCCCCCTTCTTCGGCTTCTCCCCCTCGTCGTAGAGAAGTTCTGTGGGGTAGCGCTCGATCATTCGGTCGAACATATCTTTGATCTCGTCGCTCGCCACTCCCTGATGGGCGATGATCAGCGAGTTGAGCCCTCGTTGATGCACGAGCTGTAGCCATGCCATGTATAGCTGTGTACAGGTGCTCCCTCCCCATTGTCTCGCCTTCAAGAGTATAAGTCGGATGGGACGGTCGGCAAGTCGCATCTTCTCAAAACTCTCTACGAGTTTGCGCTGCGGACGATTGAGCCGGAAAAGCATGTCGTCGCCACCCTGCTTGTTCTTGATATATGCGCGTGTGGCTGCCCAGTAGGGAAAGTCGTGGCGCTGGCGGATGCGGTCGATACGGTCGGAAAGCCGCTGACGGTCGCGCTGCACGATGCTACGCCTCTCGCGTGCTTCAAGCCAGCTATCGACACTCCCATATCGCAGCAGGGAGGCTATCTCCGGCTCGCTCCGCATCGACTCGGGAAGCCATGCCGTCGGCAGCCCCTCCACCTCGAAGAGAAAGCGTTCCCCCGTCGAGTTCTCTCCACTCACCGGGTCGAAGGGGGCGCGGATCTCTGTCATGCGTCGCGAATCTTCGGCAAGAAGACGTTCCACTTCGTCGAGTGTCTCCGGATCGGGTATCTGCTGATTGTCAAATATTGTTGTCATATCGATAATAGTGATGGCTGTTGGTTCGGTAAATGGGATTGGATGGAAAGGTGCTGATGCCGACTTTTGCGAGTTCGGTAGATGATGCAGCGTGCCGATTCGTCGGTGAGGTAAAATTCAGGCGCCTCTTGATAGATCACTTCGCTGCACGCCCCGAGGAGCGTCATCTCGGGATGGTATGCCAATATTCTCTTGACTCGGCGTGTTATCTCTTCATACATCTCGCGCCGCTTCTGATTGATCCGTCCCAAGGGGCGCCCTTGTAACATCGCCGAAACGACGATAGCTGCCCGTTGCTCACTCACCCAGAATCGCGAGGAGGGGCGCGAAGCTGCCAAGCCAAACATATCCCGAAGCGCTACTCCTCGCGATGTGCGGAGGATATCCATAAATCGACGATGCAACTCCCGGTTGCGCTCGTCAGTGAAATCTGATGTGCTGCCCTGTTTCTTCATAATAGCCTCTTTTTAGTAATGAGGGATCCGACCTCGGCGAAGACCCGACTTCGGATCCCCCTTTAATGATATAAATTGTAAGTGTATTGATGTGTGGAATAAGGTCTTTCAGATCGTTCTTATTCTTTGTCTACCGAGTTATCTTGGCGCCCATAGATGTCTGTGAAGAATGCCTCTTTGATAACTCGCTGCAAAGTTAATAAGTCGGACTGCTACTTCTTGGCAGAGCTAAACTAATAAATGTAAAACGATGTTAACGAATGTAAAATAAAGACCGGACAATAAATTCTCTACGGAAGTGTATATACGAAAAAAAGAGACGCATCACTGTGTCTCTTTTTTTCCGATCGACCTCAAAATCCTTCGAAGTGCGACCGTGTGTCCTAATTCTAATTGATTAAACTATTAATCCATAACTTTACTAATGCAACAATAATTTGTCAATGAAACGATATATACGATATACTTTTTGTCAATGAAACAAACACACTACAATTCTCCATCAGGAGTCTTGCTTGCGGATTGGAGTGACGCTGTTTTCTGCTTTCACACCAATCTACGATGCAAATATACACATTATATTCTAATTTTTCCAAATATTTATCTTATTTTTAACATTTCTTTTTTTAACCAATGTTAAAAATAAATTTTTTTGGCCTGTTTGGCTCCTGTTTTGGGCGATAATGCCCTTTTCGGGTTCTTTTATTGGCCTTTTTAGGTGATACCGCTATCTCTCCCGATAGCGGCGGATCACTTCGTCGAGCCAGTCGATATGAGTGTCGACATGCTTGGTGCGCTCGATTGCCACCGGCACTACGGAGATGATGCCATGTGCCAACGCCCATTCGTCGGTCTCGGTGTTCTCAGGCTCCATGTTCTCATATTTGCCGGTAATCCAGTAGAATTTGCGCCCGAACGGGTCGGTGTATTCTTTGTATTCGTCGTTCCATCGCCCGTTGCAGGGATCACACAGTTTCATCTCTGCCGGCACTCCCTCGATATTTGGAACGTTGACATTCAGACATACTCCCGAGGGCAATCCATTTTCCAACACGGCGCGAGTCAGCAGGTCGACAGCTCTCAAGCAGGGGGTGAAGTCGGCGCTCGGCGAGTGGTCGGTGAGCGAAAAACCAATCGAGGGGATTCCGAAGGCTGTTCCCTCCATCGTCGCCCCCATTGTGCCGCTGTAGAGAACGTTGATCGCTGAGTTCGATCCGTGGTTGATCCCTGCCACGATCAGGTCGGGACGACGATCCAATACATGATACATCGCTAATTTGATGCAGTCCACCGGTGTGCCCGTCGCACTATACATCTTCGCTCCCTTGTAGTCGGGTAGCGCATTGATGTGAAGGGGCTGGTTCACCGTAATCGCCATCGATTGCCCCGATTGTGGATATTGGGGGCACACCGCCACCACATCCCCGATCTCGACAAGTCGCTCGATCAGAACATGTACGCCAAGTGCCTGGTATGAATCGTCGTTACTTACAAGTATTAAAGGTCGTTTTCCCATATTTTCTCTATTTAATGTATTGATTGCACCCCATTCTTATCTCCTATCTCTATTTCCTAATTCCTAATTCCTAATTCCTAACTGCCAATTCCCTCAATTTTCTCTTTCCGCATTATATATCTTGCCCAAATGGCGCTCCGGTCGGCTCCCGGAAGGGTGAGCAGCACATCTTTGTCGGCTGTCTCACCATATTCCCGACGCATCCGCCGGAAGTCGCGGTGGGCGCGGATGATGGCTCGCATATTGGAGATGTCTCCTTTGAGCAGATACATCACTATGGCGAGCGTGTCGGCAAGTCGTCGATAGATCAGCAACTTCCTCCCTGTCTTGCGGGTCAAGTTCTTATGCAGCAGCAGGAGGTTGTTGCGGAAGTTCAAGTAGGTCTTGCGTGGATCCCCCTGTTGCAAGGATGCCCCGCCGACATGATATACCGCCGAGTCGGTCAGAGCACACACCCTATATCCGGCGTTGTGAACTCGGCAACAGAGGTCGATCTCTTCCATGTGAGCGAAAAATTTCGGATCGAGTCCCCCGAGGCGGTTATAGAGCTCGGTAGGCATAGTCAAACATGCCCCCGACGCCCATGCCACTTCCGTCGGAGCTCCATCATATTGCCCTTCATCTTTCTCCACCACGTCGAAGAGCCTCCCTCGACAGTAGGGATAGCCTAAGCAATCCAGATATCCCCCTGCCGCTCCGGCATATTCGAAGCGACTCTTATCCCTGTAACTCAATATCTTGGGCTGCACTGCCCCAACTTCGGGATGACTCTCCATGTATTCCAAGAGGGGCTCCCACCAGCCGGGGGTCACTTCGACATCGGAGTTCAGGAGGGTGACGTAGCGATATTTCACCTGTGAGATAACGCGGTTGTAACCCTCCGCAAAACCGTAGTTCTCTCCCAGCTCGATGACTTTCACTTCGGGGTGATGCTCCCGAAGCCATGCCACTGATGCGTCGTCCGATCCATTGTCGGCTACAATCAAGTCGACTCGGTCGCTGATGGTATGGCGCGAGGCTGTCGGGATAAAGCGCTTGAGCAACGCTATCCCGTTCCAATTCAATATTATTACTCCTAATTCTTTCATGCGGTTGCCTCTTTTTTTCTCTTTTGTCGTTCGGCTGTCGATTTATTGTTCGGCTGAGATGTTGTCGTCGCTCAGCACTACTTCGGTGACTTTGTTCACCAACGCCGGGTCATAGTCTGCTTCGACTCGGATATAGTTTTCGGTAAAGCCATGCATCTTGCCGGCTCCGTGGGTGGGTTGCTCCCAGAGCACACGTCCCTTCGTGCCGATATGTCGGCGGAGGAATTGGGCATGTTTCTCCTTGGAGATCTCTATCAGTTCGCCGGCGCGGCGATGTTTCTCTTCTTGGCTCACTTTGTCGCCAAGGAGGAGTGCCTTGGTGCCGGGGCGCTCGGAGTAGGGGAAGACATGGAGCTGGTTGACTTCGAGGCTGCTGGCATATTCGAGGCTCTTCTTCCACTCTTCGGGAGTCTCACCGCGGGCTCCCGCTATGATGTCGACACCTATGAAGGCATCGGGGATAACCTGGCGTATCCGGGTGATGCGGTCGCTGAAGAGTGTGGTGTCATATCGCCGATTCATCAATTTAAGCACACGGTCGGATCCTGATTGCAAGGGTATATGGAAGTGGGGCATGAAGCGCTTCGATTCGCCGGCAATCCATTCGATGATCTCGGGGGTGATGAGGTTGGGCTCGATTGAGGAGATGCGGTAGCGTTCGATACCCTCTACTCGATCCAAGGCCCTGAGGAGGTCGAAAAACTTCTCGCCGGTGTCGCGGCCGAAGTCGCCGATGTTCACGCCGGTGATCACTATCTCTTTGCCACCCTCGGCGGCTACATCTTCCGCCAATTGGACGATCTCGCTGATCTTGCCGCTGCGCGAGCGCCCTCGCGCGTAGGGTATCGTGCAGTAGGTGCAGTAGTAGTCGCATCCATCTTGCACTTTCAGAAAGTAGCGTGTGCGGTCGCCTCGCTCGCAGGAGGGCATAAATTCCCGAATCTCCAATGAGGGGGTTACCTCAACTTGGCTGCAACGGGTCTTCATCCATCTATCCAAGTATTGGACTATGCGCAATTTCTCGTTCGACCCCAACACGATGTCGACACCCGGCAAACTTGCCACTTCGTCAGGCTTAAGCTGGGCATAGCATCCGGTTACGACTATCGTTGCCTCGGGCGATTGCCGCGAGAGCTTCCGCACAAGCTGACGACCCTTCTTGTCGGCCATCTCCGTTACCGAACATGTGTTGATCACGATGATATCGGGCTCTTCACCCTCATCGGCGCGGGTGATGCCCCTTGAGGCTAACATCTTGCCGATGGTCGAAGTCTCCGAAAAATTGAGCTTACACCCCAATGTATAATACGCTGCTTTCAATTCCGCTTATTTTATTTTTGTCATTCACCAAATGAACACACTCATATATAATGAGAGTATATATCTTTAAGAGAACGCGAACCTTTTTTAAGAGAACGCGAACCTTCTAATACAAAAGACGCGACCTAAACCAAAAGATCACTTCCAAACTGCAAAGATAATGCAAATTCCCGAATTGCCGAAAACCCACCCGCCAATTTCTCAAAAATTGCCCCGCACAGATACTGTTTCTTTGAGTGTGTCTGAGCGAAGGCACAAAAAGGGACTTGTAGATAGTACAAGTCCCGGGAAGTTTGTAGTTTTAGGTGACCAAACTTAAAACCTACAAGGTGTACTTCAACTAATGTTTATGAAGCATCGTCAACTCGCTCTTCTCTTTTAGATGAATCACTCATAATACTGCCTAACAATGTATCTCGATAGGTATTGAAAATGTTCAATTTGACAGGCAAGTATTTGGGAAGGCTTTGAAGGTACTCCAAGTCAAATACTAAACGAGGTTCTTTATCCTCACTTTCAGGATAAATCTCAGCCTTATTGCCAATACGTACTATACGAATATAGTAGAGGTCTTTAACACCTTTCCCTTTTATATAAGGCATAAAGTAATAAAGCTTGTTAAGTGCAACAGTTGAAGGGAACGATTTAGTCTTTCCTGTATAATAAATCTTCGATTGACTACCATCAAGAAAATAATCGGTATTATCGGATTTAACAAAACCGATTAATACATTTTTAGTCAATTCCAACTTGTATTTTTTCTTAACGGGATTGAACTTTAATTGACTATCCAATTCCGCAAATAAGTCATAGCTAAGAGTAGGCTGAGCATCACGCTTTGTGTCGATAGGATGAGTCGAAATCGGCTCCTTGTCGTATATGAAACGATAAAGGCTCTTACCTACCTGCTGAATAATGCCGCACACCAAAGCATTGCCCATAAGAAATGCTCTGCGCCCATCAGTTACATCAGGATGATAAGTGTGATTGTCTGGGAACATATTAAGTCGTTCCAACTCCAAAGGAATAAGGCGACGATAACGCCCGGATGGCGTAAGAATGACGTGCTTGAATCTAGATGCAGATGCACCGCCTTCTCCCGTAATTATTGTTCGTGAAGGTTTGTCAAGCGAATCAGGAAAGGCCATTGCTCCTTCAGAGAAAGTATAGGTGAAACCTTCAGCAGATGTCCGTTCTATTTTCTTTGCCCCTTTCTCATATTCCCACTTCCCTACTTCTTCTTCGGGAATGAAAAATTCCTCAGGCACTAACGATTCATCAACTACACTGCCTCCAAGAGTCATATATGTGCCATCATAAACAGGATTCGCGTCAACAGAGTATACATGACGGCTACGCATGATTCCTGCATTTCCAAAAGGACTTGCGGCATTTCCTTTGTTACTTTTGTTAAAGTTGTCTGAGACCTCTTGGATTGTTCCTTCTATGTCAAATTCAGATACACTCTTCTCGATTTTTTCAAATGGAAATGCTTTTGCCATTACGCCATCAAAGAGGACCCAATTGTTGAGTGACTCAATTTTATTAGATACATGAGACCCCTTACGATAACCAACGATATAGGTGCGACGACGGCGCTGTGGCATACCATATTCAGCAGCATTGATAATGCGCCACTCTACGGTATAACCGAGATCAGCAAGTGAAGCCAAAATGATGGCAAAATCGCGACCTCTTTGCTTGGCAGGTGACCCAAGCAAACGATCTACGTTCTCAAAGAAAATGTAGTTAGGCCGATTATCTCCTTTCTCGTTTAGAATGCGATAAATCTGCCACCAAAGCACACCTTTTTTCCCCTCGATACCACCGGAACGACTAAGAGATGCAGCTACTGAATAATCTTGGCAAGGAAATCCTCCAACTAGAAGGTCGTGGTTAGGTATATCTTCAGTTTTGACAGTGTTTATATCTTTATTACAATGACCTTTTGAACCAAATCGAGCGCGATAGACTAAGGAAGCATCTTGATGTACAGTCGATGGCTCCCACTGATTATTCCAAATTGTTTCGTATGCATTGGATGCACCTTCTAAACCAATGCGGAATCCGCCCACACCGGCAAAAAGTTCAACAACTCTTATCTTGTTATCGTTTCTTTTAGGCATATATTTAGATGTATTGAATTTCTTTTAATTTATCAGCAATGTATGAACCTTTCAGCCAAAAAAACTGCGGTAGCATACGAATGCCATTAACACACTCTGACCTTGATTTTTCGGTTGAGTCATTGGCTCCACCCCTGAAGAAAACCATATATTCTGAACTTTTGGGGAAATTCGGGGCTCCCATGTAAGCGCCATTCCGATTCATGCGTTTGTTGCCATCTTTGTCATAAATATATTCCCATTCAAGTTCATTCCTGTGGATAAGATTGCGTGAATCATTCCACATGCGATATACTTCTTCTTGGATAAACCGTTCATCAAAAGAAAAACGTTTAAACCCTTCAAATGTTGTCTTTTTTATCTCATTTCGTAACCTGCTTTCATAATCTTCCTTTGTTTCGAAAGCCTTTTGCACACTCATATCCCCTTTCTCACAAAAGATTGGACAAAGGAAACTATGCTCACAAAAATAGTGGTAAATTTCTGATTCCTCAAAGTCTAAATCTCGATCTGACCACTCTTCAAAATCAATATGTTTAAGCTTCATATCCTCAGTACGACCACCTGATTTTGTAACTGTAATTGTCTTGGCTATAATGCCAACTTTGGTGAAGTCGGAAATCTGATTAAGACGCGAGCAATTAGCGTCGAACATTTTCAAGACACATTTTGCACCAAAATCTTTAGTGGAGATGTCTGTGTCTATTTTAAGCATTTTTTGAAGTTGTAAGAATGTTTTTCCTTTGAATTTTTCAGTAAGGATGTGACAACGCTCATCAAGTTGGGTGAAACTGGAAAATGGCTCTTTGAGTTTAATTTCTGTTTGAGATCTACTTTTGTCAAAGTGCCCCCTTACTATGTAGTCAACAAATGTTTGTTTGAGTCGGTAACGAGGTCTCTGGTAAGAGCCTGTAGACTTACGCTTGAAACCCGGCACCAATTCGATAAGCATAAGATTCGGTCGAAGCACATGAGTGAAACCAATCAAATTCTCGTTCCGTTCATTTTGACTTGGGTACTGCTCGTATATTTTTTGCAGATAATTTCTTACTATTTCCCAGTCATTACGTAATTGGTCACGTTCAGAGTCTGAGAAAGTATTGTAGCAATAATCAACTATAGGAAAATTCGCATAAGCAGAAGCTGGTACGACATCGTATGATTTGTATTCATAAAATACAATAAGCAATCGCTCTGTCTTCTCCCAAAAATGAGAAGTCAGAAAATCAGTTTGGATGGTTGGTTCAAAAGTCACGCCGGTAATGCTGATGCCCTCTTTTGCTCTGAGGTAGACATTGTACGCCTCACCAACTTTGCCCTTCACTTTGGCAAGATCTGATTTAGGCACGCGAACACCAGTCGTCTTAAGTTCTGTCAGTTTACCATCAATTTCAATATCGCATTCTTGATTACTGTCACGTGCGTAGCCGAAAACAGATTGCTCTATCACATCACCGGCAATGCCGGTAATCTTCTCGCTCCTTTCGGTTCGATTAAACTGCTTGGACGAATCTACTTCGCCCAAAGTCTTGCCTTTTACACCTTCGAGGAGATTATAAACAAACTCACTTGTGTATTTCCTATCATTTGATACTGCCATTTGATTGCTTCACGATATTTTCTTTTACGATATTTTAGATGTGATAATTGTTTAGCAAGAATATCTCACCTAAGTATTTAATTATCACAAAAAAGAACGCCACTCATGCATATTTTTAACAAAAGCATTGATTTTAAGTTGCTGAAAATTAACTTAATACCAGCGTTCTTATCTGCAAAGGTACAAAAAAATCTTAGACTAATCAAGTAAAAGTTTCTTTTTCTTTCTTATACGGGTTCTGGCAAATCTCAGTTTATGGTGACATTTTCCAATGTGTTAAATATTTGGCAAGAGAATCATAAAGATGTGAAATTTTACTATACTCAAAATGATACTCGAATGATATCAGAGGTGACTAACTGCGTGGAAGTGGATTGCATTAAAGGTGGTCATGTTGGTGTCAGTAGGCGCTTTTAAGCTGATAGGGATAAATGAACTTCAAATTTTTCAAAAAAATATCATTTTTTTTATTTGTTTGAGAATTAGGGCTTTGACGATGTTTTGGGCTGAATAGTGAAAATTTTTTTGAAAATATTTTGCTCAAAAATTTGGTGGTTTCGATTTTTTGCTATAACTTTGCACTCGCAATCGGGAATGATACCGAGAGCAAACGAAATAAAGACCTTCAATTGGTGCGGTAGTTCAGCTGGTTAGAATACATGCCTGTCACGCATGGGGTCGCGGGTTCGAGTCCCGTCCGCACCGCCGAGGAGAGAGGAAGATCAGCAGCGTAAACTTCGGTTTCCTGCTGATCTTTTTTCGTATCTATTCCCCTCGATACCCCCCCCCTCCCTGACTCCTTTCACGTCTAACCATCCTTTCGCGCTTCGCTTATGTATTTCGCTATTATCAATGGCCCTAACCTCGATCTCCTCGGCAAACGTCAGCCCGAGATCTACGGCTCTTCTACCTTCGAAGAGACCCTCTCCCTATTGCGTGCCGACCTTTCTGATTATGAAATCAAATACTCACAGTCCAACTGCGAGGGTGAGATCATCAATATGATACATGCCTACGGCTTCGATCCCGACTGCATCGGCATCGCCATCAACCCCGGTGCCTACGCCCACTATTCCCTCGCTATCGCCGACGCCATCGAGGCTGTACCCACTCCCGTGGTCGAAGTGCATATCTCAAATATCTTCGCACGCGAAGAGTTCCGCCACACATCCGTCACCGCTCGCGCCGCCAAGTCGATCATCTCCGGTTGCGGCCGCGATGGATACCTCCTGGCCCTCCTTTATCTCACCCGCCTATCTCTCTCCAACTCCAACCCCAAGTGAGTATTCGTGGCAATGAATCAAGACCTATTCAACTACATAGAAAGGCATATCGACACCCATCCCGATAACCTTCGCCGCCTCGAACGTGCCACTAATATCCACCTCATCAATGGCAGAATGTGCTCCGGACACCTCCAGGGACGTCTCCTCAAGATGCTCACAGGAATGATCCGCCCTAAGCGGGTGCTCGAACTCGGCACCTTCTCCGGATATTCTGCACTCTGCATCGCCGAAGGCCTCGAGCCCCATGCCCATCTCGACACTATCGAATTCGACGACGAACTCGAGGATTTCATCCGAGATGCCTTCGCCGATTCTCCCTACGGCGTGAGAATATCTCTCCATATCGCCGACGCTATGTTATGGATCGCCGACCGCCCTGATGCCTCTTACGATATGATATTCCTCGACGCTGACAAGCGCCGCTATCCCGAATATTATATCCACTGCAAACGACTACTCACCCCCGGAGGCTATCTCCTCGCCGATAATACCCTCTGGGATGGTCACGTCGTCGAACCCGACCATCTCTCCGACCCTCAGACCGCCGCTATATGCCGCTTCAACGATATGGTAGCCAACGATCCCGATGTCGACAAGGTAATCATCCCTCTCCGCGACGGGCTCTCCCTAATCCGCAAGAAACCCCTTTAGAGCGCGTTGCTTTGCCACTTTAACCCCCTCTCTAAACTAAATCTCTCTCCTCTTCGTTATTATATTAGAACCGCTCCGAGACTTTAGAAATCGCTCTCCATCTCTGTGCGGCAAGTTCTCTAAATCTATCAACCTTTAAGACAATTTTTTTAAGACTATATATATGGAAGGTAAACGCCAAGCCAAAATAGCAAGACTTATACAGAAAGAATTGAGCGAAATTTTTCGCCGCCAAACCGCCCGCATGGGCAATGTGCTCGTCTCGGTGAGCACCGTACGTGTATCCCCCGACCTCAGCATCGCGCGGGTATATCTCAGCATATTCCCCTCAGAACGTGCTGAGGAAATCCTCAATAACATCAAGAGCCAGACTCGTACATGCCGCTATGAGTTGGCACAAGCCGTTAAAACTACTCTTCGCAAGTGCCCCGACCTCAGCTTCTTCATCGATGATTCCCTCGACTATGTCGAGAATATCGACCGCATCCTCGCCGCAGACCCACATCTGCATGACGAGCCACTCTCCGAAGATGCTTTCGATGATTGATCAAGCGAAGTTAATATTCTCCTATCAATCACTCTAACCGAATTAACTCTACATAGACTGAGGAGATGAAGCGGATGCTTGCCGCCAAGATCGCTTGGCGATATCTGAGATCGAAAAAGTCGCATGGCGCCGTGACCACCATCACCACCGTGTCGATCATCGCTATGGCTGTCGCCACGGCGGCTATCATCTGTGTCTTGTCGGTGTTCAACGGCTTTCAGCAGGTCATAGCCTCTAAACTCGACTCCCTCTCGCCCGATGTCATGGTGACTCCCGCTGAAGGGAAAACCTTCGATCATGCCTCGGAGTTGACCGACCGAATCCGCAAAATGCCCGAGGTAGAGGTCGCCACCCCCACTCTCTCCGACAATGCCTTGATTATCTGTAATGGCCAGGAGATGCCGGTCAAGATTAAGGGCGTCTTCGCCGAGGAGTATGCCCACGTCACTGCCGTGCGTCGGCTCTTCGATCCCGATTTCGGATCTTATATCGACCAGCCTGCCCCGGCTCCCGACAATGCCATCGTCTCAATCGGCGTTGCTGCCCGCCTCGCCGTCTCCCCCGACCAGGATCTCCTCATCTTCGCCCCAAGACGTCGCGGACGCGTCAACCTCGCAAATCCCGCCTCTTCTTTCCTCACCGATTCACTCCACGTTACCGGCATATATCACACCGATCAGCAGCAGTATGACGAGGATGGCGTTATCCTCCCCATTGAGAAGGCTCGACGCCTCTTGCAGTATCAAGACCATGCCTCGGCTGTAGAGATAAAATGCCGCCCCGGACTCGCGGAAGAACATGTGGCGCAGAAGATTGCCTCGGCATTGGGCCCCGATTTTGTCGTCAAGGATCGTGCCCGCCAGCAGGAGATGAATTTCCGTATGGTCAAGATCGAGAAGTGGGTATCTTTCCTGCTACTCGGGTTTATCCTCGCCATCGCCGGGTTTAACATAATCTCCTCACTCTCTATGCTCGTCATCGAGAAGGAGAGAGGCATCGCCACCTTCTCTGCCCTCGGCCTCTCACGCCGACAGATCGGCTGCATCTTCGCCTGGGAAAGCATCTATGTAGCCCTCGCCGGTGGCCTCTCCGGTATCATCCTCGGTGTCTCCCTTTGTCTTATCCAACAGGAGTTCGGAATCATCACTCTCGCCGGAGACCCTTCTATGGCGATCGTTTCGGCATACCCCGTCGCTGTCGACCCTATCGATGTGCTTATCACTTTGGTGCCAATTATCATCATCGGCCTTATCACCGCCGCTATTACTGCCACTTTTGCCCGCTCGCGTATTAAATGATGTAGTGTCTTGATTGTCAAGTATATATCAGTATTATTTAGAAAATATTAAAAATATTTACGGAAAAATTTATCTAAATATTTTCTATATTATTTGCATATTTCAAACCTTATTGCTAATTTTGGACGGTGGAATATAAAAAAAGTGAATTTCACTGAATCCAACGATAATAATTAAAACAGAACCCATAACCCAAACTTCAACAAAAACATAGATTACCATGGAATTACCATTCGCAGAATCTTGGAAGATTAAGATGGTTGAACCCATCAAGAAGAGTACACGTGAGCAGCGCGAGCAATGGCTCAAGGAGGCTCACTATAACGTCTTTATGCTGAAATCTGACGCTGTCTACATCGACTGCCTCACCGACTCCGGTACAGGTGCGATGTCCGACCGTCAATGGGCTGCTATGATGACCGGCGATGAGTCTTACGCCGGCGCTCGCTCTTTCTATGAGCTCAAAGATACTATCGGCCGCATCACCGGCTTTGAGTATGTCATCCCTACTCACCAGGGTCGTGCCGCTGAAAACGTGTTGTTCTCTCACCTCGTGAAGGCCGGCGATATCGTCCCCGGTAACTCTCACTTCGACACTACCAAGGGGCACATTGAGAGCCGCAAGGCTTTCGCCGTCGACTGCACCGTCGATGAGGCTCGCGACACTCAGCTCGAGGTCCCCTTCAAGGGTAACGTAGACCTCAAAAAGCTCGAGGCTGTCCTCCAGAAAGATGCTGACAAGATCCCCTTCATCATCGTGACTATCACTAACAACACTGCCGGCGGTCAACCCGTTTCTATGGAAAACCTCCGCGGCGTTCGTAAGTTGGCCGACAAGTATGGCAAGCGCGTCATCTTCGACTCTGCTCGCTTCGCCGAGAATGCTTATTTCATCAAGACTCGCGAACCTGAGTTCAAGGATGCTACCATCAAGGAAATCTGCCGTCAGATGTTCGACCTCGCTGACGCCATGACCATGTCTTCCAAGAAGGATGGTCTTGTCAACATGGGTGGTTTCATCGCTACTCGCTGGGAAGATATCTATGAGGGTGCCAAGAAGTTCGTGATTCCTTTCGAAGGCTTCTTGACTTATGGCGGTATGAACGGCCGCGATATGGCTGCTCTCGCTGTCGGCCTCGATGAGAACACTGAGTTCGAAATGCTCGAAACTCGTATCAAGCAGGTAGAATACCTCGCCAAGAAGCTCGACGAGTATGGCATCCCCTACCAGCGCCCAGTGGGTGGTCACGCCCTCTTCATCGACGCTGACAAGGTGCTCGACCGCATCCCCAAAGAGGAGTTCCCAGCTCAGCGACTCACTATGGAGCTCTATCTTGAAGCCGGTGTGCGTGGCTGCGAGATCGGTTACCTCCTCGCCGACAGAGATCCTGTAACTCGCGAAAACCGTTTCGGTGGAAACGACTTCTTGAGACTCTGCATCTGCCGTCGTACTTATACAAACAATCACATGGACGTCATCGCTGCCGCTCTCAAGAACGTCTACGACCGTCGTCATGAGATCACTCGCGGCGTGAAGATCACATGGGAAGCTGAACTCATGCGCCACTTCACAGTGCAACTCGAACCCCTCGGCTAATCCCCCGACTTTCACCCCGCCACAAAGGCGCCAAATCCAATAAAGAGGCCGGAAACTGGTGTTTCCGGCCTCTTATCTTTTCACAATACTACTCCGTCACCCAATCTTCGTGCAATTTTGCTTAGAGCGCGTTCCTTAAATTCTATGAAAAAATAGAAAAAGTCCGAGTTACTACTTTATCTATGTTTTTTATATGAGATAAAGTAGTAACTCAGTTGCTTTTCTGATGCTTTTGTCAGGCTATTATTCCCACTCGATCGTGGCTGGCGGCTTGGACGAGATGTCGTAGACTACGCGGTTGATGCCACGCACCTTGTTGATAATCTCGTTGCTTACCTTTGCCAAGAGCTCGTAGGGGAGGTGTACCCAGTCTGCTGTCATGCCATCTGTCGAGATTACGGCGCGTAGCGCGCAGCATCTTTCGTAGGTGCGCTCATCGCCCATCACACCGACGCTCTGAACCGGTAGCAACATCACGCCTGCTTGCCATACCTTATCATACCAACCCGATTCTCTCAGATTGTCGATAAAGATTTTGTCGGCTTGCTGCAAGATTGCCACCTTCTCAGCTGTTACCTCACCAAGGATGCGGATGCCAAGTCCCGGTCCGGGGAAGGGGTGACGTCCCAACAACTCGGGATCAATACCCAACGCCTTGCCGACACGTCTCACCTCATCTTTGAAGAGCAGTCGCAACGGCTCCACCACCTGAAGGTTCATCTCCTTCGGCAGACCACCCACATTGTGGTGAGACTTGATAGTGGCTGAAGGACCCTTGACCGAGCAGCTCTCGATCACGTCAGGATAGATTGTGCCCTGCCCAAGCCAGCGTGCACCCTCCACCTTCTTCGCTTCAGCATTGAACACCTCCACGAAATCGCGGCCGATGATCTTACGCTTCTGCTCCGGATCGGTGACTCCAGCCAGGTCGGCATAGAAACGCTCCGAGGCATCTACGCCCCTCACGTTCAGCCCCATACCCTTATAAGATGAGAGGACACCCTCAAACTCGTTGGCACGTAGCAATCCATTGTTCACAAAGATGCAATGGAGGCGATCGCCGATGGCGCGATGTAGCAACACCGCTGCTACCGTCGAGTCGACACCACCCGAGAGTCCGAGGATCACCTTGTCATCACCCAGTTTCTCGCGGAGTCCCTCCACTGTCGTGTCGATAAATGATGCAGGACTCCACGTGCCGCTGCATCCGCAGATGCCTAACACGAAATTACCCAGCAACTTTGTGCCATCGGTAGAGTGGAACACTTCGGGGTGGAACTGGATGCCCCAAGTCTCCTCACACTCGATATGATAAGCCGCTACGCGAACATTGTCGGTAGAGCCGATAATCTTATATCCGTCGGGGATATTGGTGATAGTGTCGCCATGCGACATCCACACTTGAGTAGGGGAGGGGAGTCCCGCCATAAGGCGATCGCTCGCATCCACCACGCTCAGCATCGCGCGACCATACTCGCGGCTCGGAGCACCCTTTACCTCGCCACCATACTCGTGAGCCAGCAACTGCGCCCCATAGCATACCCCCAAGAGGGGCATCTTTCCCTTGATATGGCTGATGTCGGGCTTCGGTGCCCCCTCGTCTCTGACCGACGCAGGACTCCCCGACAAGATTACTCCCTTGGTGTCGCCATCGATCTCGGGAAGATGATTGAAGGGATGGATCTCACAATACACGTTGAGCTCCCGCACACGACGTGCGATAAGCTGTGTATACTGCGATCCGAAATCTATGATTAATATTTTTTCCATGTCTTGTCTGTTGTGAGATAAGGCTATGTTTAGAATCCGGGTGAATAGTTGGGAGCCTCCTTGGTGATGGTCACATCGTGCGGGTGATTCTCCTTCACGCCGGCAGAGGTGATTCTTACGAACTGAGCATTGTGGAGCTCCGAGATATTGTGAGCGCCGCAATAGCCCATACCCGAGCGGAGACCGCCGATCAGCTGATAGATAGTCTCGCCCAGAGTCCCCTTATAAGGCACGCGAGCCACGATACCCTCCGGCACGAGCTTGTTGGTGTCCATCTGGTCTCCCTGGAAGTAGCGATCCTTCGATCCGGCTTGCATTGCCTCCACTGATCCCATGCCGCGATATGACTTGAACTTACGGCCATTATAGATGATAGTCTCACCCGGAGACTCCTCCACGCCGGCAAGCATCGAACCCATCATCACGCAGTCTCCACCGGCGGCGATAGCCTTCACCACGTCGCCCGAATAGCGGAGTCCTCCATCGGCGATCACAGGGATGTCATAGCGATGTGCCATATTTGCCACATCATAGATGGCTGTAAGCTGGGGCACTCCCACGCCTGCCACGATACGTGTCGTGCAGATCGAACCGGGACCGATACCCACCTTGATGCCGTCGGCACCTGCCTCAATCAGGAACTGTGCCGCTGCCGCTGTAGCGATATTTCCCACCACTACATCGATCTGGGGATATGCCTCCTTCACTGCCTTGAGGGTGCGAATCACATTGGCTGAATGGCCATGCGCAGTGTCGATTACCACGGCATCCACACCATTCTTCACCAGTGCATCCACACGCTCCAACGTATCTTTAGTCACGCCGACACCTGCAGCCACGCGAAGACGTCCCTTGCTATCCTTGCATGCATTGGGAAATTCGCTGATCTTAGTGATGTCGCGATATGTGATCAAGCCTACAAGACGATTCTCCTCATCGACCACCGGAAGCTTCTCGATCTTATTCTCAAGCAAGATCTGTGAGGCTGAAGCCAAGTCGGAATTGCGTGTAGTCACAAGATTCTCCGAGGTCATGATCTTGCCCACCTCGAGAGCCATGTCTGTCTGGAAACGCAAGTCGCGGTTGGTGATGATGCCAATCAGGTGGCGCTCATCATCGATTACGGGGATGCCGCCGATGCGATTCTCTTTCATCAGTTTCAAAGCATCAGCCACAGTCTGGCTGCTGGTGATAGTAACAGGGTCATAGATCATGCCGGAGTCGGCACGCTTCACCTTGCGCACCTGCGCTGCTTGAGCGGCTATCGACATGTTTTTGTGGATCACTCCGATGCCACCCTCTCGGGCTATGGCGATTGCCATCTGGGCTTCGGTCACTGTGTCCATCGCTGCCGACACCACCGGGATGTTCAGGCGTATGTTGCGCGAAAAGCGTGAGCCAAGCTCTACGCGGTCAGGAGTCACGTCGGAGTATGCCGGTACGAGCAATACATCGTCAAATGTGATCCCCTCTTGTGTGATTTTGTCTTCGATAAACGACATAGGCGCTGTTTTGATATTTTTATTTAGGGTTAGAAGTTATTCAATGTCTTGTCGACGATGATCGTCTGAGTGCGGTCGGGTCCTACCGAGATCATACCCACCTTTGTGCCGGTCACCTCCTCAATCTTGCGAACGTAGGCTTGGGCATTGGCGGGAAGATCCTCAAATTCGCGGACTCCGGTGATATCCTCATTCCATCCCGGCATCTCGATATACACCGGTTTGCACTTCGAGAGGGAAGAGATGGTCGATGGTGGGCTCTGAATCTGCTTGCCGTCGAGCTCGTAAGCCACGCAGATCTTGATCTTGTCGAGGCCTGACAATACATCCAAGAGCATCAATGCCCAGTGGGTGATGCCCGAGAGCTCGGAGGTGTAGCGAGCCACCACAGCGTCAAACCAGCCGATGCGGCGGGGACGACCGGTCACTGTGCCATATTCATGGCCTCGCTCGCGAATGCCGTCGCCGATCTCATCATGAAGCTCCGTGGGAAACGGTCCGGCTCCGACGCGTGTGCAATATGCCTTTGCCACTCCCACCACGCGATCAATCCAGTGAGGTGCGATGCCTGCTCCTACCGGCACTGACGATGCCGATGGCGTCGACGAGGTAACGAACGGATAGGTGCCATGGTCGATACAGAGCATCATACCCTGTGCCCCCTCGAAGAGGATGCGCTTATTCTCGCTCTTCAATGCGTCATTGATAAGTCGCGATGTGTCGCAGATCATCGGCGCAAGTCGCTCGGCAAGCTTCATATACTGCTTGTAGACCTGCTCCACATCGAAGGTGGCGAGTCCAAGCATCTGTAATTCCCGGTTCTTCGCCGACAAGGCTGCCTCCAGGCGCTCGTGGAAATATTCCGGCTCCAACAGGTCGCCCATACGCATGCCGATGCGGCTATACTTATCGGCGTAGGCAGGACCGATGCCCTTCTTCGTCGTGCCTATCTGCTGATTCCCCTTGCTCGCCTCGTAGGCGCCATCCAGAACCGGATGCCAGGGCATCACCATCGTGGCGCGAGTCGAAATGTAGAGCTGATAGTCGGTGATGCCCCGGTCGTGGAGCTTGTCCAATTCCGCACATACCGACACCGGGTTTACCACCATACCATTACCCATCACATTCACCGTGTGGGGATTGAAGATGCCCGATGGAATGCTCTGAAGTGAATATTTGTTGCCTCCGAACACTACGCTGTGGCCGGCGTTATTCCCTCCCTGATATCTTACTGCCATGTCGGCGCGTGTGGCAAAGTAATCGGTAATCTTTCCCTTGCCTTCATCTCCCCATTGGGAGCCTATCACTACAAGTCTCTCTGACATTTATTTATCTTGTTTTGTCCCGCACCCGATGATTCTTATCCGCAACTTCGGGTAGCGGAACTATTAGGTTGTTATTTTATTCCGTTACGATCGAAGATATAGTCCACATTCTTCATATAGTAGTCGAGGGTGAAGCAGCCATCCAGCTCTTCGTCGCTCAGATTGGCTTTTACCACCTCATTCTCACGAAGCAGATCGATATAGGACACGCCATTCGCCATCGCTGCCATCGCCACGGGCTGAACCGTGTCGTATGCCTTCTCGCGAGCGAAACCCTTGGCGATCAGAGCATTCATCACACGCTGTGCGAAGATTACTCCATTGGTGATATAGATGTTCTGACGCATACGATCTTCGAATACGGTGAGATTGCCCAAGATGTTGCACATACGGTTGAGCATATAGTCCAACAGCATGGTGGCGTCGGGCAGGATGATGCGCTCGGTGGCTGAGTGCGAGATATCTCTCTCATGCCAGAGTGCCACATTTTCGTAGGCTGTCGCCATATAGCCGCGGAGCACGCGCGCGCAGCCACACATATTCTCTGAGCCGATCGGATTGCGCTTGTGGGGCATCGCGCTCGAGCCCTTCTGACCCTTGCCAAATGCCTCTTCAACCTCATGAACCTCGGTGCGCTGCAGGCCACGGATCTCCATAGCCATCTGCTCTATCGATGCCCCGATCACTGCCAAGGTGGCAAGATAATAGGCATGTCGATCGCGCTGGATCACTTGTGTCGAGATGTCGGCACTGTTGATGCCAAGTTTCTCACAGACATAGTCCTGTACGAAGGGAGGTATGTTGGCAAAATTGCCCACAGCTCCCGAGATTTTACCGACTTCCACACCCTGTGCAGCCTCCTCGAATCGCTTGATGTTGCGCTGCATCTCGGCGTGCCAGAGCACCCACTTCAAGCCGAACGATGTGATGTCGGCATGGATGCCGTGTGTCCTGCCGATGCAGGGAGTATACTTATATTTCAATGCCTGGCTGCGAAGCATAGCCGCAAAGCTCTGAAGATCTTCGCGCAGAATCTCATTGGCTTGCTTCAGAAGATAGCCATTGGCGGTGTCCACCACATCGGTCGAGGTCAATCCATAATGCACCCACTTGCGCTCCTCGCCAAGCGATTCGCTCACCGCGCGGGTGAACGCCACGATGTCATGGCGTGTCTGCTCTTCGATCTCTTTGATGCGATCGATATTGAAGGTGGCATTCTTCCACAACCTGTCGATATCCTCTGCCGGTACTACTCCCAATTCTCTCCAGGCCTCTGCCGAGAGAATCTCTACCTTCAGATAGGCATTAAATTTATTCTCTTCTGTCCAGATGGCGCGCATCTGTTCGCGTGAATATCTTGGTATCATCTATACTTTCTTTCGTTTTTGGGGATGGTGATTATTTTCGATCTTATCGTTACACGATTATTACACTCACTTCGGGGCGATTATTTCTCCATGGCGCGGAGATAGCACTCGAGAGTGTTCTCCATCAGGCATGCGCGGGTCATAGGTCCCACACCACCCGGCACGGGGGTGATCACCGAGGCTATCGGCTCGACATTGGCATAGTCGACATCGCCGGCAAGCTTGCCGGTCTCCGGGTCGCGATTCACACCGACATCGATTACTACGGCACCGGGTGCCACCATATCGGCGGTGACGAAACGAAGTCGTCCCACTGCCGCCACCAGGATGTCGGCGCGACGGGTCACCTCCGCCAAGTTCTTCGTGCGGCTGTGTGCCACGGTCACTGTGGCATTACGATCCAAAAGCATCTTTGCCATCGGCAGCCCTACTATATTGCTGCGGCCGATCACCACAGCCTCTTTACCCTCGATCTCTACGCCTGCCTCATCGAGCATACGTATCACTCCCTTCGGAGTGCAGGGATAGACGCAGGGCCGCTTCTGCCACAACGCTGCTACATTCGCCGGATGGAACCCATCCACATCCTTCTCGTGGCTGATCGCCTCAATCACTCGATCTTCGTCGATGTGCCGTGGCACCGGTAGCTGAACCAATACGCCATCCACTGTGTCGTTCGCATTCAACTTGCCAATCACATCCAGAAGCTCCGCTTCACTCGTCTCCTCCGGAAGACGGATTGTCGTGCTCTTATAGCCTACTTGCTCGGCATCCTTCCCTTTTGACTTTACATACGATTGGCTTGCTGGGTCTTCTCCCACCAAGATTACTGCCAAGTGGGGCGCTCTGCCATATTTCTCCACAAGTGCCGGTACTTGGGCCGCGATATCTTCTTTGATTTTCTTCGCTAAGTCTTTACCGCTGATGATCATATCTTTGGGTTTGAGTATTTTCGTGTTAGATTTGTTTATAATAGATCTCTTTTCGTCGGCTATATCAGATCTCACGCGCTCCGATATCCTGACGGTAGAAGAGTTCGGGGCAATCGATCTGCGCCACCGAGCGGTAGGTTTGGTCGTGAGCCTCGGCGAGTGTCTTGCCACTCCCCAACACCATCAGCACGCGCCCGCCCGCACTCAGAAGATCCGAGCCACTGCGCTTCGTGCCCATCTGGTATACCTTGCCCTCTACTCGTTCCATGCCGCCGATCAGGTGTCCCTTGTCATATTTGCCGGGATAACCTTTGGCTGCCATCACGACTCCGAGCATATAATCCTGATTCCAGACTATCTCGAAGTCTGCCCCTGTCAGTGAGGCTTCGATCAGTGAGTAGAAGTCGCTCTCCATGCGGCTCAACACCACCTCCGTCTCCGGGTCGCCGAAGCGGGCGTTGAACTCAATCACTTTCGGTGTGTCGCCATGAAGGATCAAGCCTCCATAGAGCACGCCGGTGAATGGCACACCCTCTGCCACCATGGCATCTGCCACCGGTTGCATAATCGTGCGCAACGCCTTCTCACGGATCTCCGAAGTGACGAATGGCACGGGAGAATAGGCTCCCATACCACCCGTGTTGGGCCCCTTGTCACCATCGTAGGCACGCTTATGGTCGCGTGCTATGTCGAGGGGGTAGAGCTTATTGCCATTGACGATACACATGAAGGAGAACTCAGGCCCGTCGAGGAACTCCTCGACCACCACACGCCCCTTGCCGAAACTCTCATCCAAGAGCATGTCGCGAAGTGCCGTTTCCGCCTCTTCAAGGCTCATCGCCACCACGACTCCCTTGCCGGCCGCCAATCCGTCATATTTGATCACGACAGGTATCGGTCCCGCCTTGACGTAGGCCAAAGCCTCGTCATAGTCGGAAAAGGTGCGGTAGGACGCCGTAGGCACTCCGTGGCGTGCCATCAAGTCTTTGGCATATTCCTTGCTCGTCTCGATGCGTGCCGCCGATTTCGTAGGCCCGAAAATCTTCAATCCCGCTGCCCGAAATTCATCGACGATACCCACTGCCAACGAGGCTTCCGGACCTACCACCGTGAGGTCGATACCCTCTTCTATGGCAAATCGCTTGAGCCCCTCGACATCTTCTACCGAGATCGAAACACACTCTGCTTGCGCGGCAATGCCTGCATTGCCCGGTGCACAATAGATCTTCGCTACGCGCTCCGAACGTGACAGCGCATCGACTATGGCGTGGCATCTGCCGCCACTCCCCACCACAAGTACCTTCTTATCCTTCATTACCTTTATCTATATTAATGTTTGAAGTGACGCATGCCGGTGAAGAGCATGGCGATTCTTTTCTCGTTGGCTTTCTTGATGGAGTCTTCATCGCGGATGCTTCCTCCCGGCTGAACGATGGCGCTGACTCCATAGTGTGATGCCTGCTCCACGGTGTCGTCGAAGGGAAGGAATCCGTCGGATGCCAATACCAAGCCTTCGGTGGCTCCGGCTGCTTTAGCCTCTTCCAAGGCGATGCCTGCCGAGCCGACACGGTTCATCTGGCCTGCTCCCACACCAAGTGTGGCGCCATCTTTCACCACGACGATGGCGTTCGACTTAACATGCTTCACGATCTTCCAACCGAAGTCCATGTCTGCCAATTCCTGTGCCGATGGGTGACGCTCTGTCACGGTCATTGAGTCGACGATGTCGAGACACTCTGTGTCAGCATCCTGCACCAGCATGCCGCCGGTCACACCGACGTATGCCGGACGACTCTCATGGCCATCTTCCATCTTCACCTCTAATACACGAAGGTTTTTCTTCTTCGAGAAGACCTCCAATGCGCCGGCGCTGAACGATGGTGCCATCACGATCTCCAAGAAGATAGGCTTCATCTCGAGTGCCACCTCTTCGGTGACTTCGCGGTTGAACGCCACGATGCCGCCATAGATGCTCACCTTGTCTGCCTCGTAGGCGCGTGTCCATGCCTCCATTACATCCTTGCCTACTGCTGCCCCACAGGGATTCATGTGCTTCAAGCCCACACAGAAAGGCTCGCTGAATTCGCTCACGATCTCGAGAGCTGCATTGGCATCCTGTATGTTGTTGTAAGAGAGCTCCTTACCCTGAATCTGACGGGCGGTTGCCACGCTGTAGGAATACTCCTTGGCGGTGCGATAGAACTTAGCCTTCTGATGAGGATTCTCACCATAGCGGAGGCTCTGCACTTCGTCGAATGCCAAGAAAAGCTTCTCGGGCAGACCTGCCTGACGTCGCATATATGTGGCGATATGGCTGTCGTAAAGCGCAGTGTGTGTATACGCCTTGGCTGAGAGCTGAAGTCGTGTCTCGGGGGTCGTATTGCCATTTGCCTCGATCTCTTCGAGTACTTTCGAATAGTCGTCGGGATCACATACCACGGTCACACTCTTGCAGTTCTTCGCTGCCGAACGAAGCATCGAGGGCCCGCCTATATCGATGTTCTCGATGGCATCTGCCAGAGTTACATCAGGCTTCGCTACTGTCGCCTCGAAGGGGTAGAGGTTCACACATACTAAGTCGATCAGGCCGATGCCATTCTCGGCGAGTTGCGCCATATCTCCCTCATTGTCGCGACGTCCCAACAGCGCGCCATGCACCTTGGGGTGGAGTGTCTTTACTCTGCCGCCGCATATCTCCGGAAATCCGGTGATCTCGCTGATGCCGGTCACTGCCAAACCACTCTCTTCGAGCATCTTCTGAGTGCCGCCGGTGGCGATGATCTCCCATCCAAGTCGCTTCAGGGAGTGCGCAAATTCCACAACTCCTCTCTTATCACTTACGCTTACTAAAGCTTTCATCTATTTCTTTTAATTGTTCGATTTTGGGTTGCTTTCTTTCTCTTTCTCTTGGCCGGGGTTACATTTATACCAATGTCACTCCCGAGCCTTTCACTACCTTGCCGATCTCTCGAGCATCGATGCCCGAGTTGCGGAGTGTCTCGATCGCCTTCTCTGCCTCTTCTGCACGAACTGCGATCACCATGCCGATACCCATATTGAAGATGTTGAACATCTCGCGACGAGGAAGATTGCCATACTTGCGGAGCAGATCGAACACCGGGAGGATATCCCAGCTGCCATCCTTGATTTCCACGCCGAGTCCTTCGCCCAAGATGCGGGGAATGTTCTCGTCGAAACCACCGCCCGTGATATGAGCTACACCATGCACTTCCACATCTTTGATCAGCTTCAGCACAGGCTTTACATAGATTGCTGTCGGGGTCAGGAGCATCTCGCCGAGTGTCTGCTCACCCGTCTCTTCATAGCGCGAGTTAAGATCCAACTTGGCATCTGCCACAATCTTACGCACCAATGAGAAGCCGTTGGAGTGTACTCCGGTCGAGGGAAGGCCGATCAGCACATCACCCTCTGCCACCTTCGAGCCGTCGATCAGGTTATCTTTCTCCACAGCGCCGACAGTGAAGCCGGCGATGTCATAATCTTCGGGGGCATACATGCCCGGCATCTCGGCAGTCTCGCCGCCCACCAAGGCACATCCCGCCTGGCGGCATCCCTCTGCCACACCCGATACAATCGCCTCCACCACTTCCGGACGATTGTGACCCACTGCCACATAGTCCAAGAAGAGAAGAGGTTCGGCTCCCTGTGCCAACACGTCGTTGACACACATTGCCACTGCATCGATGCCGATCGTGTCGTGTCGATCCATTGCGAAGGCTATCTTCAACTTTGTGCCGACACCATCGGTGCCACTCACCAAGATAGGATGCTTATAGCCCAACGAGCCGAGGTCGAACATGCCGCCGAAGGCGCCGATGCCTCCCATACAGCCCGGACGAGTGGTGGATGCCACATGCTTCTTGATGCGGCTCACCACCTCATATCCTGCTTCAAGATTTACTCCTGATGCTTCATAACTTTTTGCCATCTCGTTCAGCTCTTTTATTTGAGTGAGTTAAGACGGCTGTCGATCTCTTCGTAGGCTCCGATCACGTTGCCAAGGTCGCGACGGAAACGGTCTTTGTCGAGCTTCTCGTTGGTCTTGGCATCCCACAGACGGCAGGTGTCGGGGCTGATCTCGTCAGCAAGTACGATCTTGCCATCTGCTGTCTTGCCGAACTCGATCTTGAAGTCGATCAGACGAATGCCGATCTTTGAGAAGAGCTCTTTGAGCAATGTGTTGATACGAGCGGTCATATCGTAGATTTCTGCCAACTCCTCGTAGGTGGCTGCACCAAGTGCCACAGCGTGGTGATCATTGATCAGAGGATCGCCAAGTGCATCATTCTTGTAGCAGATCTCCATGATCGTGTTGGGAGCGGGTGTCCCCTCTTCGATGCCGAGTCGTTTCGCCATCGAGCCGGCGATCACGTTGCGTACGATTACTTCCAAGGGCACGATGCTTACCTTCTTGCAGAGCTGATCACGATCGTTCAGTGTCTCGATGTAGTGTGTAGGGATCCCTGCCTCATTCAGCTTCTTGAAGATGATGGTGGTGATCTCGTTGTTCAAGACTCCCTTGTTGTCGATCGTCGCCTTCTTCAGATTGTTGAATGCGGTCGCTGCATCCTTGTAGTGGATGATTACAAGGTTCTCATCGTCGGTTGCATACACTTGTTTTGCTTTGCCCTCATAGAGCATCTCTTTCTTTTCCATTGCTATTATTGGGTTATTGATTGTTTCCTTATTTCGTTTTGGTTGACTCTTTTTATCCATTGACTTTGCGGAAGTAGTCTACCGCATTTTTGAAGAGATTCTGCGACTTATTGCCTGCCACATTCTTCATCAGCCCTTCGCGATAACGCTCGGAGTGCCCCATCTTGCCTAAGATATGACCATCAGGTGAGATGATACCCTCGATCGCCCACGATGATCCGTTGGGGTTGTGGGGTGATTGCATGGTGGCATGTCCTGTCGTAGGATCGGCATATTGGAATGCTATCTGGCCATTGTCGAAGAGCTCCTTGAGCAGAGCCTCGTCAGCCACGAATTTACCCTCGCCGTGCGACATAGCCACTGAGTGGTGATCGCCACACTCGAAGCTGCTGAGCCAGGGAGATGCCACTGTGCCGACGCGTGTCTGTGCGATCTGCGAGATGTGGCGGTTGATATCGTTGCGGAATAGGGTAGGGCTCTCCGGTGTCAATTCGCCAATCTTGCCGTAGGGGAGAAGTCCCGACTTCACCAAGGCTTGGAAGCCGTTGCAGATACCCAAGATCAGTCCGCCACGCTCCAAGAGTCGCTCCACGGCGCTCTTTACATGTTCGTTCAGAAGCACGGTGGCGATGAATTTGCCCGAGCCGTCAGGCTCGTCGGCTGCCGAGAAACCGCCGCTGATCGCCAGAATATGGCATGCGTCGATCTCGGCTGCCATCTCACGGCATGAGTCGTTGATATCTTCAGCGCTCAGATTGCGGAACACACCGATATTCACCTCCGCACCCTCTGCCATAAAGGCTGCCTGCATATCGTAGTCGCAGTTGGTGCCGGGGAAGACGGGCAGGTACACTCTCGGATGTTCCACGGCTTCTCCCTTATATCCCTCCACGCTGCGGGTGCAGTAGGCATCGGGTGCCTCGCCGCGGCTCTCAGCCCGGTCGGGATAGATGGCGTTGAATCGCTCTCTGATCTTCTCTGCCAGCATCTCTCCGGCATAGTTGTGATGGTCGATCTTGACCACATTCTCTTCGATGGTGTAGCCGATAAATTCAACGCCCGGAATGTTCACCGGCTCTTTGGCCTCGATCACGATCGAACCGTAGGCGCAGTCGAAGAGTGCCTTTTCATCGTAGGAGACATCGACTCCCACGCGGTTGCCGAGCGACATCTTAACTAATGCCTCGGCGAGACCGCCCATACCTATGGCATAGGCACTCACCACATTGCCGGTAGCTATCTCTTGATGCAACGCTTCGTATGCCCTCTTCAGTCCCTCGGTGTCGGGCATCTTGTTGGCAAGCGGACTATGTTTCACTAAGTATACGCCATGGTTGGCCTTCTTGAAGTCGGGGCTGATCACATGGCGCGCATCCACAATCACTGCGCCGATGGCTATCAGTGTCGGGGGAACGCTGATTTCGCCGAAGGTGCCGCTCATCGAGTCTTTACCTCCGATCGAAGGAAGTCCCAATTCTTTCTGCATGCGGAGCGTGCCAAGGAGTGCTGCCAAGGGCTTGCCCCATGCCTGCTCGTTGCTCATACGCTCGAAATATTCCTGGTAGGAGAAGCGCATACGACGATAGTCGGCACCGGCTGCTACTGCCTTTGCCACGGCATCCACCACCGAGTAGGCTGCCCCATGATAGGGACTCCAGCTCATGATGTAGGGATTGAAACCCCAACTCATCATGCTTGCCGTGTGAGTGGTGTGTGGCCCTACAGGCAGCTTCTGCACGCTCACCTGGGTCTCCGTGCCATTGGTCTTGCCGCCAAAGGGCATCAACACGGTCGATGCGCCGATCGTCGAGTCGAACATCTCGATAAGTCCGCGCTGTGAAGTGACGTTGGCATCAAGAAGATTGTTGACAAACTTCTCATCTAAGTCTTTGCCCTCTACTTCGCGAGCGAAGGGATCGCAGAGCTCCACACTCTTGATTACTGCCTTGGCATAGTGGGGTGCACCCGCCGAGTCGATAAATTCGCGCTTCAGGTCTGCCACCACCTTGCCGTCGCGCATCATCCGCATACGTCCAGAGTCGGTGACATCCGCCACATGGCGCACCTCTATATTCTCTTCGTGACAATATCTCACGAACTCTTCCTTATCTTTGGCCTCTACCACCACCGACATACGCTCTTGGCTCTCGGAGATGGCAAGCTCGGTGGCATTGAGTCCGGCATATTTCGTAGTGACGCGGTCGAGGTAGATGTCCAGACCATCGGTCAGCTCGCCGATAGCCACGCTCACTCCTCCGGCGCCGAAGTCGTTTGATTTCTTCACAAGTCGGGTCACCTCCGGACGGCGGAAGAGTCGCGACAGTTTGCGCTCTTCGGGGGCATTACCCTTCTGAACTTCGCTGCCACACATCTCGAGCGACGATTCGTTGTGCTCTTTCGATGAGCCGGTGGCTCCGCCGATGCCGTCGCGCCCGGTGCGCCCTCCGAACATCAGCACCACATCTCCGGCTGCCGGACGCTCACGGCGCACATCACATGCCCTCACGGCTCCCGCCACAGCACCAACTTCGAGACGCTTCGCTACATAGCCCGGATGGTAGATCTCGCGTACATGGGTGGTGGCAAGTCCGATCTGATTGCCGTAGGAGGAATAGCCCGCAGCTGCCACCTTCGAGATGACACGCTGGGGTAACTTGCCCGGCAAGGTCTTGTCGATCGGCATATAGATGTCGCCCGCACCGGTGATGCGCATAGCTTGATAGACGTAACTGCGACCACTCAGCGGGTCGCGGATTGCGCCCCCAAGACAGGTCGATGCCCCGCCGAAAGGCTCTATCTCAGTCGGGTGATTGTGGGTCTCGTTCTTGAACTGGAAGAGCCATTTCTCGGTCTCTCCATCCACGTCTACATCCACATAAATGCTGCATGCATTGTTCTCTTCGCTCTGCTCCAGGTCGTCGAGCATCCCGTGCTCGCGAAGCCATCTCGCCCCGATTGTGGCAAGATCCATCAGGCAGAGCGGCTTTTGCTCTCTACCCAATTCGGCTCGCATCTCATGCCATAAATTCAGACTCTCTTTGATATCTTCGGCGATGAACGAGTCTTCCACACGGATGTCGGTGAGCTGTGATGTGAAGGTGGTGTGGCGACAGTGGTCGCTCCAGTATGTGTCGAGGATGCGAAGCTCTGTCTCATTCGGATCGCGCCCCTCGGCTGTGAAATATTTCACCACTTCCATCAGGTCGTCGCTGTTCATGGCGAGTCCTTTCTCGCGGCAATATGCCCCGGCTGCCTCGAATGTGATGCTCCGGAACCCTTCGAGCACCTCTACCGGACGAGCATGGGCTCGCTCCGGTAGTGCCAATATGTCAAGATTCTTACGACGTGATTCTACTGCATTGATCAGGTAGTGCGCGATGCGTTCCATATCCTGCTCATTCACTCCGGAGTCGAAGATATAGAGTCGGGCAGACAAAATCTCTACATCAGCGGTCGGATCCACAAGTCTTACACACTCCCGTGCTGCTGAGGCTCGCTGATCGAACTGTCCCGGCAAGGCCTCTACTGCCAAGTGGGGATGCCCTGTAAGATCCATCTCATCCATTACATCATCTGTCGCCTTCTCGCCAAACACTCCATAACGTGTGTCTTCAAGAAGTTGTTCGGAAAATCCGAACAAGTCGTATACGCATACCAAACGTAATTCCTCGATCTTTATCCCCAATGTCGAACTGAGCTCGCGTCGCAAGCTCTCAGCCTCTACTCTAAATTCAGGCCGCTTTTCAACAAATATACGATGGGTGGTCATATCTGATTCTTTGTTTCAGTTTTGGGTTAGGGTGATTTCTTTATTATTGATCTTAGCTCGGCGTCAGCATGTATCCTCCGCTGAGCGTAAAAGTTTTGGATAGAGTTGCTTAGATCTCGGTAGCGAGAATCTTGCGCTCTTGCTCTGCACGGAATTCGCGAAGCTTGCTACGAAGCTCTTCGTCGGCGATGCTCAGCATCTCGGCGCAGAAGATGGCGGCATTCTTCGAGCCGTCGATTGCCATCGTTGCCACCGGAATCCCCGAGGGCATCTGGGCTGTCGACAAGAGGGAGTCCATGCCGCGAAGTGCTTTCGACATAATTGGCACTCCGATCACCGGCAGGGTGGTGTGGGAGGCTACGACTCCCGCCAAATGGGCTGCGCCTCCGGCTGCCGCTATGAAGGCTACTACGCCTCTTTCAACTGCCCCGCTTACCCACTCGCCAAGTGCTCCCGGTGTGCGGTGGGCACTCAACACTCTCTTCTCATATTCGATACCAAAGCGTTCTAACATCTCAAATGCTCCGGTCATCACTTCGAGATCGCTCGTCGATCCCATTACTACTCCAATCTTTGGATTCATTATTGCGGTCGTTTTGTTTCGTTGTCCTTATTCTCTGTGGTATATAAAATCACAGGCGCCCATACCCCCTACGAGGTGGACGCCCATGTTTATGGTCGTTTTTTATGCTGTCGGAATTTTGATGATATGTCATTACACCCATTTCCATGCGCAAAATTACATATTTTTTTCTTTATTTGCAATTTCCGATGCATTCTTTTTATTTCCCGACTCGTTTTACCCCATTTTACTGCACTTTTTCGCTATTTCTCAGGGCGTGATTCGCAGTAAACACATCTTATGCCATTGCCATCGGCTGAGGGACGGAATAGTCTCTTCACCGCCGCCGGCTCCAGATTGCTGATGCAACGAGGATTCGAGCATTTATGCTCGCTCTCTATCACATCCCTGCCGAGCAACTCGCGGTGATGCTCAGGCTGATCTTTCCATTCCAAGAGCTTCAACATCAATGCCATCCTCACGAATTTGCCATTCTCCACTTGGCGGAAGTAGGCGGCTCGCGGATCGCTGTCGACATCGACAGAAATCTCGTTGACTCGCGGCAGTGGATGCAAGATCCGCATACTCTCTTTGGCTTCTTTCAGCTTCTCAGCGGTCAGCACGAAGCAGTCTTTTACTCGCTCATATTCTTCGTCGTCGAGGAATCTCTCTTTCTGCACTCTGGTCATGTAGAGCACGTCAAGTTCGCCGATCACCTCTTCGAGCGATTCGACTTCGCGATAGGGCACCCCCAATTTGTCGCATACCTCATGCTTCATATAGCCGGGGAGACGAAGTTCTTCCGGCGCGATCAGCACCACCTTGATACCTTCGAATTTCGACAAGGCTTTGATCAGAGAGTGGACTGTACGCCCAAACTTCAAGTCGCCGCAGAAGCCTATGGTGATATGATCCATCCTTCCGATTTCTCTCTTGATGGTTAGCAGGTCGGTCAGTGTCTGCGTCGGGTGGGCATGCGAGCCGTCGCCGGCATTGATCACCGGTGTGCATGAGTGCATCGCCGATACCAAGGGGGCTCCCTCCGACGAGTGGCGCATCGCTATGATGTCGGCAAAGCAGTTGATCACTCGGGTCGTATCTGCCACTGTCTCTCCCTTGCTCACCGACGAACTCATCGCGTCGGAAAAACCTATCACATTTCCCCCAAGTTCCATCATCGCTGATGTGAAACTAAGGCGCGTGCGTGTCGATGGCTCGTAGAAGAGCGTCGCAAGTTTCTTCCCCTTGCACACTTCCGAATATTTCTCCCGATTATCGATGATGTCTAAGGCAAGATCGATGATCTCTGTTAGTTCTTCTGGCCGCAGATCGGTCGGTTCGATTAGATGATGCATATCGATTGGGTTTTATGAGTTGTTTGATTATTATTGATGTCTCTCTTCTCTCTCCTTATTTGTTCATCCAGGATTCGTCGGAGGGATTCGCCATAAAGCGTCGAAGACGGTCGGCATCTTCGGCAGCGATATAGTTCTCTTTGACAGCCACATCTACCAGAGTGTTGAAGTTCGACAGGGAGTGGTTCTCCACATTAGCTGCTTTGAGGCGGTCGAGACCTTTCTGCATGCCGTAGGTGAAGATGGAGACGACGCCCAGCACGTCGGCTCCCGCCTCGCGAAGTGCCTCCACCACGTCGATGCAGCTCCCTCCGGTAGAGATCAAGTCTTCGATCACAACTACTTTCTGTCCCGGCTCCAAGCGCCCTTCGATGCGATTGTTGCGTCCATGATCTTTGGCGCTACCCCTCACATAGCCCATCGGCATGCCAAGCATGTGGGCGGCGATGGCGGCATGTGCGATGCCCGCTGTGCTCGTGCCCATCAGCACTTCAGCCTCCGGATAGAGAGACCTTACCTTCTGAGCAATTGTTGTCTCTACAAGTTCACGCACCTTCGGCGCTGTCAAGATAAGTCGATTGTCGCAATAAATCGGACTCTTGATGCCGCTCGCCCAGGTGAAGGGATCATCAGGACGTAGAAACACCGCGCGTATCGACAACAGGGCTTTTGCTATTTCTTTTTCCATAAATGTAAGTTTTTCCGGTTATGTTGTTTCATATATATTATTTCCCAAGGAAGTCGGCGCAACATCTGCGATAGGCCGCCACCGGGTCGTCGGCTGCTGTGATCGGACGTCCCACCACGATGAAGTCCGAACCTATCTCGCGAGCTCGTGCAGGTGATGTGATGCGGCTCTGGTCATCTTTGGCGGCATCGGGATAGCGGATGCCAGGGGTCACGGTCATGAACCCTTCGCCACAAGCCTCTTTTACCAGTGCCGATTCTAATGGAGAGCATACCACTCCGTCGAGTCCCGCTGCTTTGGCATTGCGTGCATATTGGGCGATAGTGTCATTGATCGATGTGGGTATCAGCAGCTGCTCGTGAAGTGCTTGCTCCGAGGTGCTGGTGAGCTGTGTCACGGCGATGATCAGAGGCCGACTGCCATCTTCTCTCCCTTCGCGTAGCCCCTCTTCGGCAGCTCGCATCATCTCGATTGTGCCTGCCGCGTGGACATTCACCATGTCGACATCGAGACGCGACAAGACGCGCATCGCTTTCCGTACTGTGTTGGGTATGTCATGGAGCTTCAGATCCAAGAAAATCTTATGCCCGCGACGTCGAAGTTCTCTCACAATCTCAGGCCCCCCGGCATAGTATAATTCCATACCGATCTTGATGAAGGGCTTCTCTTCCTGGAATTTATCCAAAAATGCGTATGTCGCTTCAGGTGTCGCAAAGTCACACGCTATGATCACATCTCTTTCCATATATATTGTTTTATTTATTTCACGTTTTTATTTCGCTTTTATTATCCCGACACGAAGTTTTTTCCTGTCGGGCTATCAGCACATTTCCCTAATCTCTCTTCTCCTATCTTTTTAATTCGGATAGGGTAGCGATGCCATATTTATCCATTACGCCAGGCAGGTCGGCGATGATCTCAGGGCATGCCCAGGGATTGATCAGGTTGGCTGTACCCACCTCCACGGCGGTGGCTCCCGCCATCATCATCTCCAACACATTCTCAGCGCTCGACACGCCGCCACATCCCACCACCGGGATCCGGCATGCCCCCGCCACTTGATACACCATCCGCAGTGCCACCGGGAATATGGCTTCTCCCGAGAAGCCTCCCATCGTGTTGGCCACCACCGGCCGACGTGTCTTCAAGTCGATGCGCATACCCAATAGTGTATTGATCAGACACAAGCCGTCGGCACCGGCATCTTCAGCTGCACGTGCCATCTCCACGATGTCGGTGACATTGGGTGTCAGCTTTACGATCACCGGCAGGGTGGTGGATCGCTTCACACTCTTCACCACTTCCGATATCGAACGAGCTGACGTGCCAAAGCTCATACCTCCGCCATGCACGTTGGGGCAGCTCACATTCAGCTCGATAATCTCCACCTGCTTCTCGCCGCTGATGCGTCGGCAACATTCGCAGTAGTCCTCGATCGAGAAGCCGCTGATATTGGCGATGATCGGACCGCGATATGCTTCCCGCATCTTGGGCAACTCTTCGCTGATCACCTTGTCGATGCCCGGGTTCTGCAGTCCCACCGAGTTAATCATCCCGGCAGTACATTCCGCCACTCGGGGCAATGGATTGCCATAGCGTGGCTCAAGTGTCGTTCCCTTGAAGGAGATCGACCCCAATACGTTGATGTCATAATATTCGGTCATGCCATAGCCATAACCGAAACATCCACTCGCCGGGATCACCGGATTGCGGAGCTTCACTCCACACAGTTCGACCGATAGTCTATCTTGTTCTTTTATTTCCATATCAGATCTTCTTTATCAAATACCGGCCCATCCTTGCAGATGCGTCGTGGTCCCTTCTTAGTCTCAAGCGAACAACACATGCATACGCCGAAACCGCATGCCATCCTCGATTCGAGACTTACTTGCCCAGGAATGTCAAGACCCTGACAGAGGGATTTCAACATCGGCAGAGGGCCGCAGGCATAGAAGTAATCAGGATCGATCGCCTCATGTTTCAACACATCGGTCACATATCCTTTCCTGCCGTAGGAGCCATCGATTGTCGCTACATAAAATGGTATGTAGAGCTGCTCGAATGCCTCAATCATGATCATACGGTCGGAGGAGTTGAATCCCAGCACTACTGTCGGCAAGATCCCTCGCTTTATAAATTCTTTGGCAAGGTTATAGATCGGTGGACATCCCACGCCCCCGGCAAGCAACACGGGGCGTTCTCCACATTTGCTTAAATCAAACCCATTGCCCAATGCCGGCAGAAGATCTATTTTGCTCTTAGGCTTCAGCTCTGCCAATGCCTCTGTGCCTGCCCCCACTTTGTCGTAGACAAGCGTCAGCCGCTTGCCGTCGATCGAGCAGACCGAGATGGGGCGTCGCAGCGTGAACCCCGGGATGGCGATGTTGACAAATTGTCCCGGCGCTGTGAAGGCCGAGGTAGGTCCCGACAGGGTCATCATCATCGTGTTTGTGCCGATCGGAGTGTTGTCGATGATTTGATATTTGGTGTCTTGTCGTGTTATCATTGTTCGATATATGCTATCTTGCCCGAGGAGATGGTGGCTTTCACCACTCCATAGAGGCGTTGTCCTTCAAATGGTGTGGATTTTCCCTTGGAGAGAAATTTATCCGGATCCACGATATAACTTCGGTCGAAGTCGACGATGGTCAGGTCGGCGCGGTCGCCCGGGTTGATGCCTCCGGCTATGCCGAAGATGCGACGCGGCGTCTCTGCCATCAGTTCGATCATACGGTCGATGGTGATGATGCCGCTCTTCACGGCGTAGGTGTAGGTGGCTGCCAACGACAATTCGATGCCGGTCACTCCCATCGCACTCTGACGCAATCCGCGACTCTTCTCTTCCGCCGAGTGGGGCGCATGGTCGGAGGCTATGCAGTCGATGGTCCCATCTTTGATACCCTCCAAGAGTGCCTCTCGGTCGGACGCAGAACGCAGCGGCGGGTTCATCTTGAAGCGCCCATCCTCTTGCAGATCAGAGTCGCAGAATGCCAAGTAGTGGGCTCCCGTCTCACATGTCACCGCCACTCCTCTCGCTTTGGCTTGTCTCACCAATTCGACACTCTCCCGGGTCGAGACGTGGCAGATATGTAGCCTGCATCCGGTAGCCTCTGCCAGACGGATGTCGCGTGACACCTCTCCCCATTCGCTCTCCGAGCAGATGCCGACATGCCCATGGGCGCGGGCATATTCCCCATCGTGGATATAGCCCCCGCGCAACAGTCTGTTGACTTCGCAGTGTGCCGCCAGCACCTTCCCGGTGGCGCTGATGCCCCGCATCGCCCGCTCCATCACATCCTCCGACTGTACGCCGCTCCCATCGTCGGAAAATCCAACTACTTTCGGACTCAGCCCGGCATAGTCTACGAGCTCATCTCCCATCCTCTTGAGGGTAATCGTAGCGTAGGGTAGCACCTCGATGCAGGCATCCCGCCGGATGATGTCGAGCTGCTCTTGAAGATGCTCCGTAGTGTCGGGCGCCGGATTCAGATTGGGCATCGGACAGACTGTCGTGAACCCTCCATGTGCCGCAGCGCGTGTGCCGTCGAGGATTGTCTCTTTGTAGGAGAACCCCGGCTCGCGTAGATGCACATGCACATCCACCAGCCCCGGAAGTATCATACTCCCATCGGCATCTATCTCTTCACATGCCGTGTCGCTGACGAGATCCTCGCCGACGCTCTTGATATATCCCCCCGAGATCAAGATGTCACAGCGCTGTGACTCCCCATCTCGTCGGATCATACCATTTTTTATCATTATATCTTTTTGCATCGCTGTCGGAAGTTTTTGCGGTTGATCTCCTATCTTAAAACTCTTGCCAACTCTTCACCTCGATATCATCAGGGCTCATCGAACAGAATGATTTGATGAATGCCGAGGCAAGCCGGGCATTGGTGATCAGCGGTATGTTGCGGTCGATGGCAGTGCGGCGAATACGATAGCCGTTGGTCACCTCCTTGTCGGAGTGATTGCGCGGCACGTTGATCACCAAGTCGATCTCATGGTTATTGATCATATCCACAGCCTTGGGAGTCCCCTCTTCGTCGGGCCAGTAGACGCGAGTGTTCTCAATGCCATTCTCCAAGAGATGACGACTGGTACCCTCGGTGGCGAAGATGGAGTAGCCCTTCTGTTGCAGCAACTTGGCGGCGCCCAGCATGTCGCCTTTCTGCTTACCGTTGCCGGTGGAGAGAAGCACATTCTTGCTCGGTATGCGCTGACCCACCGAGAGCATCGCCGTGAGAAGTGCCGAACGAGCATCCTCTCCGATACATCCCACTTCGCCGGTCGACACCATGTCGACTCCCAATTTCGGGTCGGCCTTCTGCAAGCGATTGAACGAGAACTGACTCGCCTTGACGCCGACATAGTCCAAGTCGAAGACACTCTTGTCGGGCTTGCTTACCGGAAGCCCCAACATGATGCGTGTGGCAAGTTCTATAAAATTGATCTTCAGAACCTTGCTCACAAAGGGGAAGCTGCGCGAGGCGCGGAGGTTACATTCGATCACTTTGATATCGTTGTCGCGTGCCAGGAACTGTATGTTGAATGGCCCGCTGATGTTAAGCTGTTTGGCGATCTTCTTCGAAATCTTTTTGATGCGACGCGCTGTCTCGACATAGAGCTTCTGCGGCGGGAATTGGATGGTGGCGTCGCCCGAGTGTACGCCGGCAAATTCCACATGCTCAGAGATGGCGTAGGCGATGATCTCGCCATTGCATGCCACGGCATCCATCTCCACCTCTTTGGCATGCTCTAAGAATTGGCTCACCACTACCGGGTGTCGCTTCGATACGTTGGCGGCAAGGGTCAGGAATTTCTCCAACTGGGTGCGGTCGTAACATACATTCATCGCCGCGCCCGACAAGACGTAAGAGGGTCGCACCAATACCGGGAAGCCAACCTTGTCGACAAAGTCGTTGATGTCTTCCATCGAAGTCAAGGCGCTCCATGCCGGCTGGTCCACTCCGATGCGTCCCAACATGGCGGAGAATTTCTCGCGGTCTTCGGCATTATCGATGCTTCGAGCACTCGTGCCCAAGAGGTTGACTCCCTGCTCGTCGAGCTTGAGCGCAAGATTGTTCGGGATCTGTCCGCCGGTCGACACTACTACTCCGTAGGGGGTCTCCATCTCTATGATGTCGAGCACGCGCTCGAAGGTGAGCTCGTCGAAGTAGAGGCGGTCGCAGATATCATAGTCGGTCGATACGGTCTCCGGATTGTAGTTGATCATCACAGAGCGATAACCCTCTTTGCGGATAGTGTTGAGCGCCTGTACGCCACACCAGTCAAATTCCACCGAGCTGCCGATGCGATAGGCTCCCGAACCGAGCACCATCACCGAGCGACCATCATGTTCGTAGTTGATGTCATTCTTGTCGCCGCCGTAGGTGAGGTAAAGATAGTTGGTGGCTGCCGGGAACTCGCCGGCAAGCGTGTCAATCTGCTTGACACAGGGCACGATGCCGAGTGATTTGCGTCGCATCCTTACCTTCAAGAGCGCCTTCTCGATCTCCATGTCGCGCTCCATGCCCAAGGCACGAGCCGTCTGGAAGTCCGAGAAACCGGCTCGTTTCACCTCTCTGAGCAAATCCAACGGTGTCGCCTCGAGACTGCCGATCTTCTTCAATTCGCCATATAGATCGTAGATGCGTCTCAGCTTGTATAGGAACCAACGGTCGATCTTGGTCAGCTCATGGATCTGATCGACTGTGTAGCCCTTATGAAATGCCTTCTCTATTACGAAGATTCGCATATCGGTCGGAGCGTGAAGTGCCCCGTCGATATCGGGAATCTCAAGTTCTTTGTTACCCACGAATCCATGCATACCCTGGCCGATCATGCGGAGTCCCTTCTGGATAGCCTCTTCGAAGGTGCGCCCGATCGACATCACCTCCCCCACAGATTTCATCGATGATTCCAGTTCGCGATTTACGCCTCGGAATTTTCCCAAGTCCCAGCGCGGTATCTTGCAGACACAGTAGTCGAGTGCCGGCTCGAAGAATGCCGAGGTGGTCTTGGTCACCGAGTTGCGTAGGTCGAAGAGTCCATAGCCCAAACCCAGTTTTGCCGCTACGAATGCCAAGGGATAGCCTGTAGCCTTCGATGCCAATGCCGAGGAGCGGGAGAGCCGAGCATTCACTTCGATGACACGATAGTCTTCGGAATCGGGGCAGAGGGCGAACTGAACGTTACATTCTCCCACGATGCCGATATGACGCGCTATGCGGATGGAGAGCTCTCTAAGCTTATGATATTCCGAGTTGGTGAGAGTCTGAGAGGGTGCCACCACGATGCTCTCCCCGGTGTGGATGCCGAGGGGGTCGAAGTTCTCCATGTTGCAGACGGTGATACAATTGTCGAAAGAGTCGCGCACCACTTCGTATTCCACCTCTTTCCATCCCTTAAGACTCTTCTCTACAAGCACTTGCGGCGAGAAGGAGAAGGCTTTGTCTGCCAAAACACAGAGCTGCTCGGCATTGTCGCAGAAGCCTGAACCCAGACCTCCCAAGGCGTAGGCGGCGCGCAAAATCACCGGATAGCCCAAGCTCTCTGCTGCTCGTAGTGCCTCTTCTTTGTTGTCACATGCCACCGAGTCGATCGTCTTGACATCGATCTCATCGAGCTTCTCTACGAAGATCTCACGGTCTTCGGTGTCGATGATAGATTGGATCGGTGTGCCCAATACTCTTACATTATATTTCTCGAGGATCCTCTGATGGAACAACTCTACACCACAGTTGAGCGCTGTCTGTCCGCCAAATGCCAACATGATGCCTTGCGGACGCTCGCGTGCTATCACCTTCTCGACGAAGGCGGCTGTCACCGGCAGGAAGTATATATGGTCGGCACTTCCATCCGAGGTCTGCACCGTCGCTATGTTGGGGTTAATCAGAATCGTCTCGATGCCCTCTTCTCGCAGGGCCTTCAGAGCCTGACTGCCGGAGTAGTCGAACTCTCCCGCTTCGCCGATTTTTAACGCGCCCGATCCGAGCACAAGCACTTTCTTGATGTCGCTCTCTTGTATCATCGCTTTATATTGTGTTTTGCTGGTTTTACCTTTGGTTTCTTTATCTGTATCCTTACTTCATCTTCTCTCATCCTTAGAGTTTGCTTACGAAGTCATCGAAGAGAAATTCCGCATCCACCGGACCTCCGCATGCTTCGGGGTGAAATTGCGATGAGAACCAGGGCTTGCTCTTATGACGGATCCCTTCGTTCGATCCGTCGTTCATATTGGTGAAGTAAGGCTCCCATCCCTCTTGCAGGGTGCTCGGGTCGACGGCAAATCCATGATTCTGACTCGTGATCAAGCAGCGGGTGCTACCCTCGACACGCACCGGCTGATTGTGCGACCGATGCCCATATTTGAGCTTGTAGATGCCGGCACCCGCTGCCTTGGCGAGCAGCTGATTGCCCATGCAGATACCCATCAGGGGACGGCACTCTTCCGGATTGTTGATAAAGCGTCGGATATGCTCCACGGTCTTTTCACACACCTCCGGGTTGCCCGGCCCATTAGACAGGAAGAGCCCGTCGAACTCCAGCTGGTTGAAGTCATAGTCCCAGGGCACTAAGTCTACGTCGACGCCCCTATTGAGCAGACAGCGGATGATATTGTTCTTGGCGCCGCAGTCCACCAGCACTACGCGCTTATTCCCTTCGCCGCTCTTGTAGTGCTTCACTTCGCGTGTCGACACGAGGTCTACATAATTTATAGAGTTATAGTCGGGTGTCTCCGGAAGGTCGTTGACACCCTCCACCATGATGCGTCCCATCATCACGCCATGCTCGCGGATGATCTGTGTCAGATGGCGGGTGTCTATCCCGGTGATGGCCGGAATTCTCTCGCGCTGTAGCCACTCCGATAGACTCTCTACGGCGTTCCAATGACTATAATGCTCACTGTAGTCGCCCACGATCAGCCCCGAAGCATGGATCCGATTGCTCTCCATGTAGGTCTCTATTTCGTCGACTCCTCGATCGCTACTCGGCACTCCATAGTTGCCTACCATCGGATAGGTCAACGTCATCAACTGTCCCGCGTACGAGGGATCCGTCAAACTCTCCGGATAGCCCGTCATCGCGGTGTTGAACACAACTTCTCCGGAGACATTGCCGGAATATCCGAACGATTTACCCTCAAAGGTCGTCCCATCTTCGAGTATCAAAGTGGCTTTTTTCATATCTGCTCTTTTCTCTTGTTTTAGTTTCTTGCTCAGGTTTGGTTATAAAAAATGCCGCGTTTCCCCGGCTCTTATGGGGATGGTCATTACGACGCAACCTCCATTATTGGGAAAAAGCGGCTTGCGATGTCGACGTTTTGCGCTGATACATGCGGTCTCTGCCGATGTACGCAAGATGCCGACTCGATGTTTTGATGTCTTATGGCAATATCCCCGATGCGCGTCCGGCGACATCGGTAATGATCTTTTTTCATACCTCTTACGAATTGCTCCGCAAAGTTAGCAATTTTTTGTCAATATCTAAAATTTTCAACCCTCCCGACTCGCTTTTTTTGACACATTTTTTTAACATAGCATGTCTTGCGATTCCGTAGCCTTTTTATTTCGGCTTTTCGGGTTGTGGCTTAGTATGACTCTTCGGGCGTCGGGAAATCTCCCGATTTTACATCTTCGATATAGCGACCCACGGCGTCATGCATCACCGAGGCCAAGTCTGCATATCTGCGCAAGAATCGGGGAGAGAACCCCTGATTGATGCCAAGCATATCGTGCATCACCAAGACCTGACCATCCGTGCCGCCACCGGCGCCGATGCCGATCGTCGGAATCGTGAGCTGTCGCGACACTTCCGCTGCCAATTCTGCCGGTATCTTCTCCAAGACGATGGCGAAGCAGCCGATCTCTTCCAGCATCTTGGCGTCAGCGATAAGCTTCTCCGCCTCTTCTTTCTGGCGGGCTCGTACGCTGTAGGTACCGAATTTGTTAATGCTCTGGGGCGTTAGTCCCAAGTGTCCCATCACAGGAATGCCCGCACACAGGATGCGCTCCACAGACTCGCGAATCTCTGAGCCTCCCTCCATCTTTACGGCCTCGGCATGACTCTCTTTCATAATGCGAATTGCCGAGGTTAACGCCTCTTTCGAGTTCCCTTGATATGACCCGAAGGGAAGATCCACCACCACCAGCGCTCGACGTGTGGCTTTCATCACCGACTTGGCATGATAGATCATCTGGTCTAAGGTAATCGGCAACGTGGTCATATTCCCCGCCATCACATTCGAGGCGGAATCTCCCACCAAGATTACATCGATCCCCGCCCCATCTATGATCTTGGCCGAGGAATAATCGTAGGCTGTCAGCATCGAGATCTTCTCCCCTCGCTGCTTCATCTCGACAAGCCTTATCGTAGTTACTTTCCGAGTGTTGTCTGTTGTATTGGTCGACATTTTTATTGATAAATTTTTGTCGCAACGACCCTACGTTACGACTATTTCTAACAAATCAGTCTGCAAAATTACTCATTATCCGCGAAATAGCCAAGAATATCTCACTTATTTGTATCGCATTTTTTTTGAACCGATTTGTGGCAATTTTGAATTTCGTATGGTAAGATATTTTGTTATCTATCAAAAATTTCGTACTTTTGCACAATTTATGGAGAATGCGGACTTATGCCAAGGAGTTGACCGAGTTCGTTATGATCAAAGAGTTTTGTGATGGTATATTGGATTTTAAACTATTTTCTCTGCATTGTTGTCTCTGTAGTGTTGGCAGGTGTGATCCTCCCATCCATTATGCGGATAGCACGTAGGAGAAGCCTATATGATGATGTTGACGATCGTAAGATCCATAAGGGAGTTGTGCCCCGTCTCGGGGGTATTGCTTTCTTACCGGCTCTCACCTTCTCGTTTTGCATCATCTTGGGCATAAACGTAAGGTTCCAACTGAATGGAATCAATGGCTTCCTCCCGGGGTCGATCATCAACATCTTCTTCCTCTTCTGCTCGTTGATGTTGATGTATATGATTGGTATTGCCGATGATTTGGTGCAGGTGCGTTATCGCACCAAGTTCTTGTTTCAAGTCATCGCCGGCAGTATCTTCGTCCTCGCCGGGTTGTGGCCTGCCGACCTTTACGGGTTCCTCGGAATCCATCAGTGGCCCACGATATTGGGCTGGTTCACTGCTGTCTTCTTGGTGGTATATATCACCAACGCCATCAACCTAATCGATGGTATCGACGGCCTCGCTTCCGGCATCAGTATCATAGCTATGGCTCTTTACAGTTTTGTCTTCATTTCGACCGGGTATTATGTGTATGCTATGTTCATCGGTGCAACATTTGGTACACTTATTCCGTTCTTCTATTATAATGTATTCGGCAAAGTCGAAAAACATAAGAAAATATTTATGGGCGACACCGGCACGCTGACCATCGGCGTTGTGCTCTCGTTCATGGTTCTTCAGGCTTTCAGCATCCCGCAGGAGTCTGTCACTACGGGCAATAATATTTTCATTTTGGCGGTGGCGCCGATCCTTCTTCCATGCTTCGACGTGGTCAGGGTCTTCTTCCATCGCTTGAGAAAGGGGCGCAATCCCTTCCTCCCCGACCGTTGCCATATACATCATAAGCTCTTGGCTCTCGGCTGCCGCCAGTGGCAGGCGTTGGTCACTATCCTTGCAGCTGATGCTGCGTTCGTGATAATGAATCTATGGGTCTCCCCATATTTGAATCCGACCCTGGTGATTTTGGGCGATATTGTGGTGTGGGTCTTCGCTAATACAATTCTGACTCACTCCATCAGATGTCGCGAAAAGCGCCTCGGTGTCGTATTGTACGATTAGTTAATCTTTAATTTTACGGCTCTGATATCCCCGATGTCAAGCCGCTCGTTAAAATGAAAAAAATCCTCGTCTATGGCGTTGTCCTGATCGCCTCCGCTCTGGCAACGTCTTGCTCCACTCCTAAGAAAGTTACTTACTTTCAGGATAATCAAGCAGTGATTAGTGCGATTAGCGTTAACCCTATCAAGGCTCGCGCCAACGATAAGCTCTCTATCGTGGTCAAATCGAAAGATGCCGATGTCAGTTCGCTATTCAACCTCCCGGTATATACCAACCGCGTCGGCACTTCGCAGACTTCCGATGTCAATGGTGTCACCAAGCGCACTTATCAACCCACTGCCACCGACGCTATCGCTTATTACACCGTCGACAATGAGGGTAACATCGACTTCCCTATGCTCGGTTCGCTCCATATCGCTGATATGACACGTTCCGAAATCGCCGCTTATATCAAAGGAGAGCTCATGGGCCGTAGCCTCGTCAAGGATCCTACCGTCACCGTCGAGTTCCTAAATACAGGCATCAATATGCTCGGTGAGTTTCATGCTCCGGGTCGATATGACATCAATAAAGATCAGCTAAATATCATCGAAGCCATCGCTCTGGCCGGTGACCTTACTATATTGGCACGCCGCGATAATCTAAAGGTGATCCGCGAAGAAAACGGCCAACTAAAAACGTATACTCTCGACCTTACAAACCTCTCTGAAGTGGCGCAGTCTCCCGTGTTCTATCTTCAGCAGAACGATGTTGTTTATGCCGAACCCAACGATATGCGTAAACGCCAAACTACCATCAATGGCAACTCCGCTCTCAGCGTCAGTTTCTGGATCTCCGTGGCATCGCTGATCACCACCGCAGTCACTACAGTCGGCGTTTTTGTTAAATAATCCCAATTTCTTTAACTTTTATGCAATAAATTCGGGCGCTTTAGCGTATATCTATATGCTATCACATTGTTGCGCTTTTCTCTCCACGCTCGTGTGAAGCCTTAACTTATTATCGCGAATATACTTAATGGAAGATATAAAAGAAAAAAAAGATTCGAAACAAGAGGAGTCGTTCTCTCTTAGTTTTTTCTTCAAAGCTTGCGCTCTGAAGTGGAAGTGGTTCTTCATCTCGGTAATCTTCTTTACTTTCCTCGGTGTGGCTTATGTCGCTATCCAGGAGTCGGGTTTCAAACGCACCATGCAGGTCCTTATCAAGGATCAAGACGGAGGTGGCGGCATGGGCGATATCGCCAGCTCTTTCTCGAAGTTGGGTCTTGTCTCGACCAATACCAATGTTTATAATGAGTTGATATCGCTCAAGTCCCCGGCGGTCATGACTGAAGTCGTGCAGCGTCTCGGACTTGATGTCAATTATTATCAGAAGGGGTTCCCACATGGCAAAACTCTCTATGGCACAAACCTCCCATTCAAGATCAAGATCCCCGATCTCGATCCCGGCATGGGTGGTATATTCACGATTGAACTCCAACCCGACGGCTCAGCAAGACTCTACAAGTTCAAAATCATCGACGCCGATGGCACACACAAGTTGCCCGGCGAGGTGAAGGTGGCTAAAACTTCTCCCTGCGCTGTGAAGACCCCTATCGGCACTGTCCGGTTCGAGGTTAATGATAAGTATGTTCCCACTCCACGTGAGAAGACTGTCAATATTAAGGTGACTCGTCGATCTTTCCTCAAGACCGTCGAAAGTTATAGCAAGAAACTCGTCGGAGACCTTACCGACCGCGACGCTACAGTGATCGATCTCAGCATCAAGGATGTCTCTATCCAGCGTGCCGACGATGTGCTCAATACTATCCTCGATGTCTATACTTCCAAGTATGTCTCTGACAAGAATCGTATGGCTGTAGCCACTTCTCAGTTCATCGACGAGCGTCTCGCCCTGATCCAACAGGAACTCGGCGTCGTCGACTCTGAAATTATGAACTATAAGTCGCAGACTCTTGTGCCCGATCTCAAAGAGTCGGCTCGCCTTAACCTCGAGTCTGCCAAGGACAACGCTTCGATGCTCCGCGATGCCAATGCTCAAATGACCATGGCTAAGTATATTTATGACTATGTTCGGACTCCTTCCAATAAGTTCAAAGTCATACCTGTCAATACCGGAGCCACAAGCCCTCAGCTCGAAACTCAGATCACTACTTATAACTCCACTCTGTTGACTCGTAACAATGTGGCTGAAAGTACTTCCGACTCCAACCCGATTGTTGTCGATTACGACCAGCAGCTCGCCGGAATGCGCGACGCTATCGAACGCGCTCTCTATAATCAAGTCGTGAGATGGGAAAATTATGTCTCTTCTCTCCAAGGGCAGCAGTCCGAACTGCGTAGCCAACTCGCATCTGCGCCTACGCAAGCCAAACACCTGCTTAGCGTAGAGCGTCAGCAGAAGGTTAAAGAGGAACTATACCTCTACCTCCTTCAGAAGCGCGAGGAGAATGAACTCAACCAGACCTTTACCGCCGACAATACTCGTGTCATCACCCCTCCCAGCGGCCCGGTTGAGCCCGTTTCTCCCAAACCGGTGCTCACCGTGGCGGTGATGTTCCTCCTCGGGTTCCTTTTCCCAGCCGGTATCGTTTATGTCAAGGAGTCTACCAATACAAAGGTGCGCTCTCGCAAGGATCTCGAACACATGTCGACTCCGTTCATCGGCGAAATTCCTCTGGTCGGAAAGGTCGAAAATAAGATCGCTAAACTTCTGAAAATCTTCGGCTCGAAGAAGAAGGATAATAACGAGTCACTCCCGGCTCGCGTCAGCCGTGGCAACCGCGATGTTATCAATGAGTCGTTCCGTATCGTCCGCGGTAATATCGACTTCATGACTCGCAATGGAGGCTCTCATGTGATTCTCATCACTTCGTTCAACCCCGGCAGCGGAAAGTCGTTCGTTACTTTCAACCTCGCCACCTCGTTTGCCATCAAGAATAAACATGTGCTCATCATAGACTGTGACCTACGTCATGGTTCCGCCTCGCAGTTCGTTGGTATGCCTTCTCGTGGCATCACCTCTTATCTCACCGGCACTGTGCCCGACTGGCGGTCTCTCGTCGTTAAGGATGAAGAGGAGGCTACTCTCGATATCCTCCCCATCGGCCACCGTCCTCCCAATCCTGCTGAGCTCCTCGAGACTACCCGCATGAAAACCCTCATCCAAGAGGCTTCCGCTCAATATGATTATATATTCCTCGATTGCCCCCCGGTGGATATTGTCGTCGATACTCAGCTTATCGCTCCCCTCGCCGATTCTACCATATTTGTGGCTCGCGCCGGTCTTCTCGAGAAGGCTTCCGTGCCTGAAATCGATGAACTATATAAGAACAATCGTTTTAATCAGATGTCACTCCTCCTCAACGGCACAGATACATCTATGTCGCGTTATGGCTCTCGTGGCTATTACGCTTCTGCTTATTCCGTTGAGAGATAATTCAATAGATTATGTCAATTTGGCCTTTTAAATCAGTCGATAAACTCGCAAAATCAGGCCTCTTTGAAGGCTTCACTGACTGGCATTCTCATATACTGCCCGGTGTGGATGATGGTATCCGCACCATGGACGAGTCGCTCGATACTCTTGCCGCTTTCGAAGCTCACGGCATCAAGAAGGTGTGGCTAACTCCTCACGTCATGGAGGATTGCCCCAACACTACTCAGCGCCTCCGCGAGCGGTTCGAAGAACTAAAACTCGCTTATAAGGGGGGTATCGAACTCAATCTTGCCTCCGAAAATATGCTCGACTCTCTTTTCGAAGAGAGACTTCGTGATAACGATTTCCTCCCTATCGGAAAAGATAAGGAACATCTCCTCGTCGAGACTTCTTATATCAATGCCCCTTACGGCATGGAGGCTATGATCGATGATGCATTCAAACTCGGTTATATCCCTATTCTGGCTCACCCCGAACGTTATCGCTATATGAATGAGAGTGATTATCGCAAATGGAAGAGCAAGGGACTCCTCTTTCAGTGTAATTATATCTCTCTTATCGGTGGGTACGGCCAGACGGCACGTCAGAAGTTGGAGTGGATGCTAAAGGAGAAGATGATTGATCTCGTCGCCTCGGATGTTCACAAAAAGTTCGTGTTCGACCACGTCATTCAGAAGAGTCCCAAACATGCCGCCACCCTCCGTCAGCTCGTGGAGGTGGCGCATAACCCTGCCATCCTTTGATGAGTCATCACAAGCCGTTCGATAATACTCAGCGTATTGAAGAATTTGGCAATGCTCCCATAGGTAGATTGCTCCTGAAGTATAGCCTCCCTGCCGTAGTCGGCACGGTGGCTAATGCTTTGTATAATATCATCGACTCGATGGTGATAGGGCACGCTATCGACGACCCTGCCGTTGTCGCCGGCATGGCTGTGACTTTCCCCGTGATGAATATCGTTAGTGCCCTCGGAATGCTCGTCGGCATCGGTGCATGTACCAGAGTATCCATAGTGATGGGACAGAACGATAAGCGAACTGCCGAAATCATCCTCGGTAATTGTGTCCAGCTCACCATCCTGTTCGGCTTGCTTTATGTATTGGGTTTCATATTCTTCCTCGACCCTCTGCTCGTATTGTTCGGTGCCTCCCCTCAGTCGCTACCTTACGCCCATGAGTTCCTGATGTGGGTACTCCCCGGCATGGTGCTTATGAATCTCACTTATTCCTACAATAATGTGATGCGTGCCTCCGGATATCCCGCCAAGGCAATGTATACCAACCTGATAGGCTCTATCCTCAATGCTATATTAGCCCCAATTTTCCTTTTTGTCTTCGGATGGGGTATACGTGGCGCTGCTATTGCCACCGATATCTCTATGACTATCACCGCCTCTTGGGTTATGAGCCATTTCTTCAATAAGAATAATGTGCTCCATTTCACTCGTGGTGCCCTCAAGATGGATTGGAAGTTGATCCGTAGTGTGCTATATATAGGTATGGCTCCCTTTATGATCAATGTAGCCAATTCCGGCGTCAATGCCGTCATTAATACCTCTCTGCTTGAATATGGCGGCGACAATGCTGTGGCGGCTGTGGTGGTTTTCAATCGTTATGCCACCATCTTTATCTTCATCATCATAGGCATCTGCCAGGGCATGCAGCCTATCGTCGGGTATAATTATGGTGCCAAACGTTATAGTCGTCTCTTCCGGACTTTGAGACTCGCTATCATAGTGAGTGTCGCTGTTACTCTTATTGGCTCGCTCGCACTATTCAATCCGCGCCCCATCGCTTGCCTCTTTATGCAGGATGAAGACCAAATCCTCTGTGCTGTAGGATGCCTTAAAATCACACTCCTTTGCTTTAGCTTGGTCGGCTTCCAAATCGTGGTTACCAATTTCTTTCAAGCCCTCGGCAAGGCGGGTCGCTCGCTCTTCCTTTCGCTGACACGCCAAGTGCTATTCTTGATTCCCCTCCTCTTTATCCTCCCATCTTTTTTGGGGCTCAAGGGGATATGGGCTGCTTTCCCCATCAGCGATGCCGTCTCTTTCGTAGTGGCGGCATTGGTCCTCTGGCATGAAGTGGCTCACATCAAAAAAGTCGAGGCGTTAACCCCGACTTCTATATCCAATATCTGAATTTTAGCCTAATTCTTATCGCTTGCTGACATCTACTCGCTGAGTGGGTGGCTGCATCCTATTGCGCTCTGCCACTGCCCCTATCACGCTGACGGCAAGCCTATCGAAGGCTTGGGCTTGCAGATCGGCTCCCTCCGGATCTTGTGCCAACTGAAGTGCCACCGGGGCACCATCGTCGGCATGCTCCCGAATATCCATCACCAAGGGTATTTGTGCCAGCAGACGGATGCCCGTGGTCTCGGCAAGCCTTACTCCGCCACCTTCGCCGAAGATGTAGTAACGCTCGTCAGGGTGTGGCGCCGGCGTGAACCATGCCATATTCTCCACCAATCCCAAGATCGGAACATTCACTTTCGGGTCGGTGAACATGGCAATGCCCTTGCGAGCATCGGCAAGTGCCACCTCTTGGGGTGTGCTCACCACCACGATCCCGGTGATCGCTAAGGTCTGTACCAAGGTCAAGTGGATATCGCTCGTGCCGGGGGGCATGTCGATGATGAAGTAGTCCAAGTCGCCCCACCAGGCGTCGGAGATAAGTTGCTTCAGAGCGTTGCTCGCCATACCTCCTCGCCATAACACCGGCTTCTCTTTATCCACCACAAATCCTATCGAGAGCATCTTTACACCATAGCGCTCCACTGGCTCGATCCAGTCGCGTCCATCCTTATTCACCATATAGAGCTGCTGATCTTCGACCCCAAACATCTTGGGCATCGATGGACCGAATATGTCGGCATCAAGCAGCCCGACACGATACCCGCGTGCCGCAAGTCCTACTGCCAAGTTGGCGGCGATCGTAGATTTCCCGACCCCTCCTTTGCCACTCGATACGCCGATGATGTTCTTAACTCCCGGCAGCAATGTCGCCGGCTTTTCTGCCTGTGGCTTGCGATATTTCACAGCGATGTTTCCCACGATCTCCACTTCCGGAGATATGTAGGTGCGGATCGCCGTCTCTGCCGATCTTACCACACTCTTGATGAAGGGATCCGTAGGACGCTCGAAGATCATTGTGAAAGTGACTTTCGCACCATCGATACGGATGTCATCTTCGATCATCTCATTCTCTACTACACTCTTGCCATTGCCCGGATATTTTACATGTTCCAGAGCCTCTATGATAAGTTTGGGATATAGTGTTATCATGGTCGGATTTTTTACTGATTCGATTGGTTATTGGGTATATTGGGGCGAGGGATGGCTCGATAGTCATCGCGCTCGATGTCATCTTCTTGCGGCTCTTGAAGCCCTTGCTCGCATGTCGGCTTGAAGGAGATCAGTTTGATGCTCTTGCCGCGTGACAGCCATTGCTGCTCGTAATATGTCTTGATCGATCGCTCCGGATCTGCAAGTCCCGAAGCATACAGGTCGTCGGTGCAGGTCATGACCTCAAAACCATTGACCTCTACCATTCTGCGAGTGTATTCATAGAGGAAGGGTGAGTCTGTCTTCAGATGGATCACTCCTCCCGGCTTCAAGATGCGACAATACATCTCGATGAAGCGGGTCGAGGTGAGGCGCTTGCGTGTCTTCTTCATCTGAGGATCGGGAAAGGTAATCCAGATCTCATCCACCTCCGAGGGGGCAAAAAATTGGTCGATGTTCTCGATCTCACACCTCAAAAATCGGGCATTGTCGATACCTTCGCACTCCACTTCCGAGGCTCCGGTCCACATCCGAGCTCCCTTGATATCGATGCCGACAAAGTTCTTGTCGACATAGCGACGGGCAAGCCCTACCGTGTATTCTCCACGGCCACACCCCAATTCGAGCACTATAGGACTCTCCCGGGGGAATAACTCGCTGTTCCATTTCCCTTTGTGTGGAAATCCGAGACGCAACAGTTCTTCACGCGGATATTGCAACACGCAGTCATATCGCTCCATGTCTGCAAATTTCTTCAATTTGTTCTTGCCCATAATATTTTAACGTTGCCAGGTATAGTTTTTCTTTCTCGCGGCGCGATGTTCGCATCTGAATAGCAGGTCGACTATCGGTCGCCACATCCAGAAGAGCACAACGCCCCACCAGAGTCTGATCATGCCGAATCGCTTGGCGAGACGACGATACATATAGATCTCAAGCCCCCAGAATGTCAGCAGAATTATTGCTGAGATGATGGCTGGCACCAGGTTGGGTAGCGATGTTATAGCAGCGGCTATCGCCGCTGCCGGGATGGCCCATTGCATTAACTCCATCAGACCGGAGCGGATGAAGGGAGCGCGTGGCAACCAGCGCCGGGTGAAGCTGTAGCGCGCTTTGCGGATCTCCCACACCTTGTTGGTAGAGTTCCCCAAAGAGTCTTTCCATACGCTCTCGATGATATCTTCGTCGCTTACGGTCACCATCGTGTTCGAGCCGTTGGCAATCTCGTTTATGAATATGTCGTCGTCGCCATTGTGGAGGTAGATGCTCTGCGCATATCCTTTGTGGTCGTAGAAGACGCTCTTGCGGAACGCCAGGTTGTAGCCATCTCCTCGATAGGGCTTACGGGCGGCGGCATATCCCACCCAGAGGGCATTGGAGAGAAGTTCGTCGAATTGACGATACCAGCGCCCCGGGCCCTTCATGTCGCCTATGCTCAGACGAGACACTCCGAGCGACACATCATAGTGACGACCCTGCTCCCCGCAGAAGGGGCGCATCAGACGACTAAGCCATCTGTCGGAGGGTATACGTATGTTGGCCGCCGTGGTGACTATGATCTCTCCCTTCGAGGCTTTTACCCCGATGGTAATCGTCAGCTTGCTGCGACTCAGATTGTGTGACCCCGGCTGGATGAAGGTGAAGTAGACGTTGTCATAGACCCCCGAGTATCGCTCGGTTAGCATCTCCGCCTGATCCCACGAGCCGTCGCAGATCACGATGATCTCAAAGTCGGGATAGTCTTGATGTGACAGTGCTTCAAGCGTCGTGGCTAAATGCTCATCTTCCGCTTTGCTATATACCAAGACTGATGCTTTGGGGGTATGACCGTTTCCCCCGATTATCGGTTCAAGTGTGCTCATTCGATAGGCATCCCTATATGGCTTCATACCATAGAAGTATGCCAACAGCACCAAAGTCGCGCATAGCACCATCAGCACTATTGCGAGATTTGTAATTGTCAACGAAAACATCTTATTAAGGAATACGCTCTAAAATTTCTTACCCCCTACGATCCCTCGGAATGTGCGCCATAGTATCGACATATCTTGCGCTAATGACCCATGTTGCAGGTAGTAGAGGTCGTAGTAGAGGCGGGTCAACATCTTTTCAAGTGTGTCAGTATAACCGTTATAGAGTGTCGCAAATGAGGTCACTCCCGGGCGTATCTGATAGAGATAGCGATAGCGACTGTCTGCCTCCATGATTTTCTCTATGAAATATTCTCGCTCCGGACGCGGACCGATGAACGACATATCTCCCTTGAAGACATTAAGCAGTTGCGGCAATTCGTCAAGATGATGTGCTCGCAAGAATTTCCCGATCTTGGTCAGACGTCTGTCTTCGCCAGTGGTGGCGTCGAACAGTTGCGGGCCGTCTTTCTCCGCATCCATGCGCATCGACCTGAATTTCAATATGTAGAACTTCTTGCCTTTATAGCCTATGCGCTCCTGACGATAGATCGCCGAACCTCCATCCTCTCGCCTCACGGCTATGTGACACGCTATGTAAAGCGGCGAAAAGATGATAATCAATATCCCGGAAAACAAGAAATCGAACGCTCTCTTGATAAAGCGCTCTATCTTGTTCATGCCATTTTTTATTTCCTTGCCGTCGTCAATCGGCGACACCTTATATTTTTCTAATTCTATATTGCTCTCCATTAGGGTTTTATGTATTGCAATCAGCATCTTTGCGCAACGCTGTATTCATGTAATACAATGCTTCGTTTCTATCGAAACTTTTGCATCTGCAAATATACAAAAAAAGAATGATAATCAGACCCTCTGATTATCACTTTTTTTCTTTTTTTCGCTTTATCCCTCTTTTCCCCGCTAAAATCTTTCACCTTCTATCGGTTGAAAAGACACCTTGCTATCAAGCATTTTACATAGTGAAGGCGTGTCTTGATGCGATAGGTAAGTGGATTATTGCTCTTGCCATAACTCGAAATATTTCCTTGATGGCGGCGATAGTATACTAATCTGTCGGGAATTATAATATATTTATATTTTATCGATCCTAAGAATCCAAGCCATCGATCGTGAGATTGAAGCCCGACGGGGAAGGGTAGCGCCTTGTCTAGTAGACGTCTGCTCACCGCCGCACAGCACCCCTTGTAGGGAGCGATGAAAAATAGAGATTTCCATCTGTTGCTATGTGTCGGCGCCGGGTCGATTGCTTCGTTGTCTACTCTCAAATCTTTGTCAGTGAAGATGCATTTGCATTGCACATAGTCGTAGTCTTTGAGATAACCCATCATCACTTCCACCTTGTTGCTCGCCCAGGCATCATCTTGATCCGATAGAAAGATGTAGTCTCCCTTGGCGTGGCGTAGAGCATTCTCAAAGTTGTAGGTCACTTTTTGCACCGGCTGAAAATCTCGTGTGTCCCTTTCGTTGGTGTAGATCCGGATGCGAGGATCATTGTATCCCCGGAGTATTTCCAATGTCCGATCGGTCGAATGATCATCGGATATGACTATCTCATCCTCTTCACTTAGCTGTGAGAGAATCGAGTCTATTTGCTCGGCTATATAGGCCTCGCCGTTGTATGTAGCTATACACACCGATATCATTCGTTTTTGCTTTACCGACTGCAAAGGTAAGAATTATTATCCACATAGCAAAATTTATAACTCTCTATTATTTTTCCTATCTTTTTATGTCCGGTTTTTGCTGTTTTGACTCTTTTTTTGTCTTTTTTTATATTGTTTAATACAACTTTATAACATCTCGGGCGTTCTATCTTTGATAGAGTTTTTCTATTTTACGCAATTTTTTAATTCGTCGTGTATGAATTTCACACCTTTAGCAGCCCCTTTCTTCAGACGGAGGGCATGTCGTGTGGATAATTGGGCATCTGATAGCGAGCCTATACAGATCGCTCAGTTGAAAAGCCTGTTGAAGCGTGTCGCTCCGACCGAGTTTGGCCGCAGATTCGGGCTCGATGAGTTGTGTGCCCTCTCCGACCCTTACGATCGTTTCGCCGACAGGGTGCCTACTTGTCTCTATGAGGATATCCGCGATGATGTGTTGCGTATGATTCAGGGTGCCCCCGATGTCTTGTGGCCCGGTGTATGCCGCGATTTCGCACAATCTTCCGGCACTTCGGGCGGCAGATCCAAGTTTATACCCATCACTCATGACAGTCTCTATCGCTGTCATTATCCCGGCGCCGCCGATTGCGTGGCCCATTACCTCCGTGCCAACCCCAAGTCGCGGATTTTCTCCGCTAAGTCGTTCGTGCTCGGCGGTTCTTTCGCCAATCAACTCAACATCACCGACCCGAATATTCATATCGGCGACCTTAGCGCTACGCTCATCAGCCGAATTAACCCTCTCGCCAATCTATTCCGCCTCCCCGACAAGAGGACGGCGCTACTCCCTAATTGGCAGGATAAACTCCCCGCGCTGGTCCGTGCTTCTGCATACGCCGATATCTCCAATATCTCGGGTGTCCCTTCTTGGTTCCTGTCGGTCATCAAGGAAGTGATGGCTCTCAGAGGCGTAGATAAGATATCTGACGTTTGGCCAAATCTTGAAGTGTTCTTCCATGGTGGCATCTCTTTCGAACCTTATCGTGAGATCTATCGTTCGATCACTGACCCCCGGAAGATGCATTTCGTCGATACATATAATGCTTCGGAGGGATTCTTCGCCATCCAAAATAATATGAAGGACCCCTCGATGCTGCTTATCATCGACAATGATATTTTCTATGAGTTTATCGATATAGCCGATCCTAATGCCACCCCCGTGCCTATGTGGAAGGTGAAGAGAGATCATGTATATGAGTTGCTGATATCTTCGAGCAATGGCTTGTGGCGCTATCATCTCGGCGACACGGTGAGAGTTGTCTCCATCGCTCCTGTCAAGATAGTAGTGGCAGGACGAACCAAAACTTTCATCAATGCTTTCGGCGAGGAGCTGATGGAGAATAATGCCGAGCAGGCGATAGCTGCCGCTTGCCGTCGTTGCAATGCTTCTATTTCCAATTACACCGCCGCTCCGGTCTACGCCACTCAGCAGAATCGTGGTTTCCACCAGTGGCTCATCGAGTGGGATGTTGAACCCGATAGTATCGATAAGTTCGCTAAGATCCTCGATGAAGAACTCCGTCGTGTAAATTCCGATTATGATGCCAAGAGAGCTCACACCATATTTCTGGATCCTCCGCAAGTGGTGTCGCTCCCGGCCGGATCCTTCAATCGTTGGCTCGCTTCTGTCGGCACCGGTAAGTTGGGCGGACAGCGTAAGGTGCCACGTCTCAGCAATAATCGCACTATCGCCGATGAAATCCTGAAGCTCTTATAAAATATAAAAACGCGCTCATCGAGCGCGCTCTCTATACTGTGCCCATCAGAACTTTAAGCCGATAGAAGAAGTCCGATTCTCGTCGACTATACCCGATCTCTCGGTCCATCAGCAGCTGAATCCTTGATTTCATACTCTTGCGATATTCGCAAAATCTCTCTATCAGTGCTCTCCCCTCCTGGTCGAGCTCATCGCCACAATCCCTCAAAAAAGCTCGGTTCTGCTTCTCAAGGGTATGCTCTTTATATCTCTGTTTCAATAGCCGAGTCTTCATCCTCCCCCAGAAGGGTTGGCTCCCTATCTGATTACCCCCATGTTGACGGTAGAGGATTCTTGATTCTTTGTCCCAGATGAAGCATCCGGCGAAGAGTGCTATCTGATACATCCGGAAGTCGTGAACCTTCAGTCCGGTGCGGTAGGTGCGGTCGTAGATCTCGGCTGCCACCCGATTGAAGAGCATGGTGCAGCCGGTGGCAAAGTTCTCTACCAGCCCGCGACTTCGCGTTATCTCGATGTCGCCACATTGCCATCTCAGTCCGATCTCTTTCAGATCGGAGTCTACCAGCATCGTGTTCGAGGCGTAGGCTATCGGCCGCCCTGTATATTCCGGCTCTTTTCGCTCGATGGCCTTGACTCCTCGCTCCAATTTGTCGCTCAGCCATACATCGTCTTGGTCGGCAAAGGAGAAGATCTCGGCGTCCGGATAGCGGCTCAGACCCTCTTTGATAAGTCGACTGAATGAGGCTGCAAATCCTATGTTCTTGTCTTCGATCACTTCGATACGCCCAGACTCTTCCTCTTGCCATCTCCCCAAGAGGGCAAGGGTGCCATCGCTCGATCCGTCGTCTCTAATCAGCAACTTCACGTCGACACCCTGCTGATCCATTATGCTCCGGATCTGAGCGTCGAGATATTTCTCGCCGTTGTAGGTCGACATCAGTGTGACTACTTTCCTCATAGTATAAAGTCGCGATTATCTGAGTTTCAGCACTTTCACTACGCCGCCGGAAACAATCCTTACCACCACCGGATTGGCCGCGTCGATGCCCTCTACGCTTACATCTTTCCCGACATTGCGGCTCTGATATAGGGTCGTGCCGTTCAGACCGAAGATCTCGACGGTTTCGATATCCTCGCTCGAGGTGATAGTCACGCTGTCGCCGGCTCTCCGGGCATTGATCTTAACTTCGCCTAGAAGTGTCTCTTTTATTCCTGTGTCGTAGGAGCCCACCTCGAAGAGTCCCCACACCGGGTGGGCTGACCAGATCGCTTCGGTGTCTTTGGTTACGTTGAGCTTGATGGCATATCTTCCCTCTTCATTCTCAAGCCCGGAGAAGGAGGTGGCATCGACTGTCGGTGGAGTGTCTATCTTTCTTACCACATCGACCAGAGTGAGTGATGTCAGATTTCTGAATGCGTTGACACCGATGCTGTTGACGTTAGCGCCGAGTGTCAGCGTAGTAACATTAGGGCTGTCGGCGTAGGCAGCTTCACCGATCGTAGGCTGGTTGATCGTCAGATCGCCGGCCTTCTGACTGTTGGCTACCATCAGCGCCGGGATGTCTCCGGTGAAGGTGGGTAACTGTAGAAGTTGGGGGTCGTTGAAGAAGACGCCCATATCCATCGTGACATATTGCGTCTGGCTTAAGGTCACTGAATTCAGAGAAGCCATGTCGGCAAATGCGAATCTTCCGATATTCTCCACCGCTGTGAGGTTGAGCTCCTCTGCCGCTGTGCCTCGATAGGCTTTGGCTCCGACTGTGGTAACACTCGAGGGGATGACTGCCGAGTATTTGCTACACCCCTCGAACATGCTCTCCGGGATGCTCGTGATGCCATACTTGAACTCTACTCCGGTCAGTGATACGCACTCTTTGAAGATGCCCTTATCTAATGTGGCATCTGCCGAGAGCACCACTCTCTGCAATGAACGACAGCGACTGAACGCTCCGGTAGCGATCTTGCTGACTGTGGCGGGTATTTCCACTTCGGTGAGCTCGGAGTCGGCGAATGCCCCTTGGCCGATGATCTTGATCTCTTGCGGAAATATGATCTTGGTGATGCTCGATCCCATCAGCATGAAGGGGGGGATCTCGTCGGCGGCAAAGTCGGTGAGCCCTAAGTAGTCGCCATCGCTATAGGTATATGATACGATCTTCAACCCCGACATGTCGAGAGTCTTGACGTTGCGACTCATCTCCTTGAGGAGCACCAGGTCGGTGACGTTAGCACTCCCGGTGAGCACTACCATCTCGTCGGTGCTGTTCTTCAGCTTGGGCCATTGCTCGCTCAGGGTCCCGGGGGTAAGCTCGACACTCAGTCCCATGGAGGTGGAGGCGTAGAGCATTATAAGCCCTATCGTTAGCAGTATTTGCAGGGAGTTCTTCCTTTCTCCGCGGTTGGTTGCGTTGTTTCGTATCATATTTTTGCTGTTTATTGACGCGTAAATTTAGCAATTTTTTTTGATTTATGACCTGTTATCGCCATTTTCTTAGTTTACGACTACGATTTTGGCGGTCTTGTTATAGCTGTCTTCTTGAGGTCCGTTGGAGGCTATTACGGTGTAGACGCCGGAGGGAACTCGCTTGCAGAACATATTGGTTACATCCCATCGAGCCACGCCATTGACAGCCTGGCCACATTCTTTGATCAGGTTGCCGCCGATATCCACGATTTTCACCATGGCTTGGTCGCTGAGTCCTTCGATGGTGACATAGCCGAAGTAGTCGGGTCTCACCGGATTGGGATAGCATTTCAGGTCGCTGCCGGTGTCGCCGGTGCCCCCTCCCGGGATGAAATATTCGCAGAGTCCCTTGTCGGTCGAAATCATCAGCGAGCCGGATGCCGGGTTGTAGCATACGGCGAATACCGAACTGCCCGGCAGAGGCGAGTTGTCGGGGGTGAAGGTGGAGATAATCTCGCGCCCGTCGGAAGAGGTGCAGACAAGCCCGGCGCCGTTGGTGCCAAACCATTTACGCCCCGAGGCGTCGGTGGCTATGCTGTTGACGGTGACTCCCGACAGCAGGTAGTCGGCAAGTCCCGTACCGTCGTTGCGTGGCACTTTGATGCGGCGTACGGAGGTCGGATCGTCAAAGATCTCTTGAGGATCGAAGGTGAAGAGCCCATCTCCATAACTTATCCATACCAACCCTGTGTTGACATCTTCATACCAGTCGATTACATAGTAGAAGTCCAGTTTATTGCCATCCTGATCGTAGAGATTTTTCATCTGGGCGGTGCGGTCGTCAGAGCGGTTGTCGATAGTGCCGTTATGATCCCAGATCAGGATCGGGGTAGTGGTCGTGTTGCCGCAGTGCATCACGATGTTCTTGTTCTTAGAGCCGTGGAGCGCCCTGACTTTTGGGGTATTTCCGGTGAGCAAGTTGTCAAATTTAAATTGTTTCCAGCCATGCACATTGCTCGCCGTGGTGCTGGCGGCTCTGTCGGCTGCCGACCACATCCAGAGCTCGGTATAACTACTCACCTCGACTCCAGGCTCCGGGTTGACAAAGGCTGTCCAGAGATTGCCCGAGTTGTCAAACGATGGGGCGGCAAATACACACTGCTCTTTCCAGGTGCCGTCAGGATTGTCGGGCACAATCACGGCAAATCCTTCTTTGCCATTGCCCCCCAGCATATCTGAGGGCATCGACATGTGGATGGATTTGGTCGGATCTTTCAAGTCAAGTCGCAATAAGCCTGAACGCTCCGATCCGCAGTAGACATGGTCAGCATTGTTCGGGTCGATCGAGATACCGAAGGGGCTGTCGATCAGTAGCCCTTGCATGTCGGTACGATAGGTCGTCGACAGGGGTGTCCAGGTCATATCTTTATAGCCGGAAATCAGGTCGTTGGTCAGAATCATACGCGATGAAAAGATGTATTCAAAACCATGGTTGCGCACCAGCATACCGTAGGTCGGACTATATTCCATATATGAGCAGTGGAACGCCGTCGAGGTGTTGGGGAAAAATTGCTGTGTCAGCATGGTCCATTCCCCACCCTGCTCCGGCAGTCGCAGCGAGCAGATTCCATCGCGCTGTGTAGAGACCCAGAGTGTCTTGCCGTCGATGCTCCCTATGTTGGAGAAGTAATAGTCTTTGGGAAGTGTCGTCGCCTGTAATTTGCCGCTCTCATCGATGCTTACGATCTGCCAGTTATACACCAACAGCATGCCGCTTCGACTCCTTGAGAGGAAGACCACTCCCGGATCATATATCGGATTTGATATGTATGTGCCGGTGCTGTCATCGACTCTGCCGGGTGTCTTGTTGCCGCGTGCCCCATACAGGAAGTAGAGCCGGTCGTTCGTGATATTGAGCGATTCAACTCCGACCTCCGATGATATTTGCTGATATTTCTCAAAGTCAAATTCTTTGGGCTCGCCGCAATAGAGGCCGTCGTCGGTGGCTATCCAAATTTTGTCGTGATAGGGCATCACACTGTTGACTTTGCGGTTGAACACTCGCGAGGTGGATACCTCGTTGATAGAGGCATCTATCACTACATAGCCGAAGTTGGTGGCAAGATAGACATAACGTCCTGTCTCGTCGAAGGTTATGTCGTTAACTCCCTTATTGAGCGATGAATCAGCTACCTTCAGCCCGGTGATGGTGGTGACATTATCATCTTTGTCGATGATGTCGATGTTGCCATCTTCGTGTGCCACAACCAAATAGTTCTTGTCATAGTTGTAGCTGATACAGATGGCGTTGCTGCCGGATAAGATGTTGGAACTGTTGAGGTATTCGATGGCTCCATCCTCCTTGTCATAGCGGAAGAGAATCCCGTAGAAGGTGGAGGCGTTGACATTCGAGGGATTGTATTCCTGCCGGGTGCCGAGGAAATAAACGAACGATGGGGTGTCTACTATGCGATGCATATAGCCATCGTAGGAGGCATGTAGTCGCCACTGTGAGTCGTCAGCGCGGGCTGTCATCCCGACCAAGAAGATGATGAGCAGGGTGAGTATCCCGGCGAGATAGTCACGCAGCTTGCGCATCGCTCTGCCCCGATGGGAGATGGCATCTTTCTCCTCTCCGCTCATCTCGGCAAAGCATTTGCCCCTCTCTGCCGCTATGAAAATCGGATCGTAGCCGAAGCCGCCATCGCCATGGGGTTCGGTGGCTATGCTTCCCTCTACTCTCCCCTCGAAGATGTGCACTTCTCCATCCAAGGATAGCGCTATCGCCGTCGAAAAGTGTGCCCCGCGATCCTCTTTACCCTCCATCTCACGAAGCAGCTTGGCCACATTCTCCGCCGGTGTGCAGGGATCTCCCGCATAGCGCGCACTGTATACACCGGGAGCTCCATCCAAGGCATCTACCATCAGCCCCGTGTCGTCCGCAAAACAGTCATAGCCATAGCGATCGCGGACCCAACGTGCCTTGATCAGGGCATTCCCCTCAAGCGTCTCTGCCGTCTCCGGTATCTCGTCGTGACAGCCGATATCTGAAAGTGACAAGATCTCAAACTCATCAGAGATGATTCGCTTTGCCTCTTCCAGCTTGTGCATATTGTTGGTGGCAAATACAAGCTTCTTATCTTTTTTCATTCTGTTTTCTCCTTCTTTTTTCTGGTTCTTCCGTTTGAACGCGCTCTTACATCGCCGTGCCTGACAACAATTCGATCGTGATCGGCACACGCAGTAAACATAATATTATGGAGACTATCATCAGAGGATAGTAGTATTTCTTGCTCGCTAAGGGCAACATCGCAAAGGCAAAGATGTCGAATGTGCCAAACAATTCTCCAAGTCGGGCTCGCATCACAGGGATGTCGACAAAGAGCAGATAACATAGTTGCGATATGATATAGAATCCCAACACCGGCACTGCCAGAGGATAGTGTCGCTTGATCTCTTTGAGATTGAAGAGTAGGAATATCGCCACGAATGCCATCACCGCACTCTGTATACCCAGCTTCGAGGCTACATAGTCGCGATTGCCCATATACGACCTTACGTAGGCATCAATAAAGTCTACAGGAATGAATTTCGCTACGTAGCCGAAAGCATTGTTGGTGTATCCCATCACCAACGCTGCTAAGATTATGCCGCTCCATACCCATTTGTTCAAATCCTTGTAGGGCACAAAGTAGAGCGGCAGAAAGAGTGCCATCGACTTGTGAAACCAAAATGCGACACCCACCAACAGCATGTAGGGCCATATCTTACGCTCCGTGATGAATCGCACCGCATACAAGATAATACCCAAACCGATGGCTACACGCATCTGGATCATATCGTGCAACACAAAGTAGTAGGAGAGATAGACCACTAATGAGAGCCAAATATTCGGCGAGTTCTTGAAGATGCCGATGATATGACCACCCACAGACAATGTCGCATATACTCCCAACAAGAACAAGAACGTCGGCGATATCTTCACCATTGTGACGAACGACGCCTCTATGTCTTGCCGCAGATTCTCACCTCCTCCCATCCGGTAGAGGTTCTCATACATCTGATAGTCTGCAAGCTCGTCCGATCGAAATATACACATTACGATCAGCCCGACTGCTATCAGCCCGGCGCCTATAAACACCGGCTGCCGATGCCCCTTCTTCCATCGAGCCAGGGCATCATATCTCTCTTGGCTCTCGTCGTGACTGTAGACCACCTTCAGTGAACTTAATGGTAACGTCAAGAGCAATATCGTTGCGGCTAACGCCAGATAGATTATCTCCATGTCTTTCCTTTCATATAGTGCACTTTTTTCGCTATTGCGCATACTTAGCACTATCTTTTCTAACGTCACAGATAGTCTATTTATTATCTTTTATACACTTTATTATTATCTATTGTGTGCTTTGTTCGGTGTTTTTTCTATTTTTTTATTATATTTGCAGTTTGGGAAATCATTGTGACTTTCCTAACCCCCATTTTCCCCTATCAGATTATTTTCTTGTTTTTATATATTCAAATGGAATACAACCACCAGGAAATCGAAAAGCGCTGGCAAGAGTTTTGGCGCTGCAACCATGTCTATGAGGTTCATGAGGATCCCTCTCGTCCTAAGTTCTATGTGCTCGATATGTTCCCCTATCCCTCGGGAGCAGGTCTGCATGTCGGTCATCCCCTTGGCTATATAGCAAGCGATATTTATGCTCGCTTTAAGCGCCAACAGGGGTTTAACGTGCTTCATCCGATGGGCTATGACGCTTACGGCCTCCCCGCTGAGCAGTATGCCATCCAGACCGGTCAACACCCCGAGAAGACTACTGTCGAGAATATCAACCGCTATCGTGAGCAACTCGATAAGATCGGCTTTTCGTTCGATTGGAGCCGCGAGGTTCGCACTTGCGATCCCAAGTATTATCGATGGACTCAGTGGGCGTTTATGCAGATGTTCAATTCTTATTATGATCTTGACCTTAACAAGGCTATGCCGATCGACCGCCTCGTCGAGCATTTCGCCAAGTCGGGATCTGAGGGCGTGAATGCCGCCTGCGGCAAGACTCTCTCTTTCTCCGCCGAGGAGTGGAATGCCCTCTCCGAGGCTCAGCAACGTGAACGCTTGATGAATTATCGCATCGCTTATCAAGGCGAAACTATGGTGAATTGGTGCCCAAAACTCGGCACAGTCCTCGCCAATGATGAGGTGAGCGAGGGCCTCAGCGTCCGCGGCGGTTTCCCCGTAGAGCAGAAGGTTATGAATCAGTGGTGCCTCCGTGTGTCGGCTTACGCCCCTCGTCTGCTCGATGACCTCGACTCTCTCCAATGGAGCGATTCGCTCAAGGAGACCCAACGTAATTGGATCGGTCGCTCCGAAGGTGCCGAAATGAAGTTTAAAGTCGCTGACTCGGATGTAGTCCTCGATATCTTCACCACTCGCGCTGATACCATCTTCGGAGTTACTTTTATGGTGCTCGCCCCGGAGTCGAAATATGTCGATCTTCTCACCACTCCCGACCGTCGGAAGGAGGTACAGGCTTATCTCGAAGAGGTGAAGCATAAGACCGAACGTGAACGCCAGATCGAGAAGAAGGTATCGGGCGTATTCACCGGCAGCTATGCCGTCAATCCCCTCACCGGAAAGCAGATCCCCGTATGGGTTAGCGATTATGTCCTCGCCGGTTATGGCACCGGTGCCATCATGGCGGTGCCGGCTCACGATTCCCGTGACTATGCCTTCGCTCGCCATTTCGACCTCCCCATCATCCCTCTGATCGAGGGCGCCGATGTCTCCGAACAAAGCTTCGATGCAAAGGAAGGGCGTATGATCAATTCACAAAGCGAGGACCTCAACCTCAATGGCCTTGAAGTCAAGGAGGCTATCGCGCGCACCAAAAAGTATATCGAAGAGAAGGGCCTCGGCAAGGTGAAGGTGAATTATCGCCTCCGTGATGCCATCTTCTCTCGCCAAAGATATTGGGGCGAACCTTTCCCCATATATTATAAGGAGGGTACTCCCTATCTGATCGATGAGTCGCAACTCCCACTCCATCTCCCCCAGGTGTCAAGTTATCTCCCCACCGAGGATGGCCAGCCTCCTCTGGCTCGCGCCAAGGATTGGACGACACCCGACGGATTCCCCCTCGAACTCTGCACAATGCCCGGTTTCGCCGGTTCGTCGGCTTATTACCTCCGATATATGGATCCTCACAATGATATGGCTCTCGTCAGCCCCGAGGCTAACCAATATTGGAGAAATGTCGACCTTTATGTCGGCGGCGCCGAACATGCCACAGGCCATTTGATTTATTCCCGATTCTGGAATAAGTTCCTCTTCGACCTCGGTGTCGTCGCCGAGCCGGAACCCTTCAAGAAGCTCGTAAACCAGGGTATGATCCAGGGGTGTAGCAGTTTCGTGTATCGTGTCAAAGGATCCAACACTTTCGTGAGCCATGGCCTCCGCAAGGAGTATGACACCGCCCCCATCCGCGTAGACATCTCGATGGTGTCGAACAATGTCCTCGACACTGAGAAGTTCAAAGCGTGGAGACCCGATTTCGCCAATGCCGAGTTTATACTCGAGGATGGTAAGTATATCTGCGGGTCGGCTGTCGAGAAGATGTCGAAGTCGATGTTCAATGTCGTCAACCCCGATGATATCGTCGAGAAGTATGGCGCCGATACTCTCCGCCTCTATGAGATGTTCCTCGGCCCGGTCGAGCAGTCAAAGCCTTGGGACACCAACGGCATCGATGGCGTCAACCGCTTCATCAAGAAGCTCTGGGGATTCTTCGATAAGGTCGACCTCAATTCGGATGCCGAAATGTCCAAGGAGGAGAGCAAGGCTATCAATAAGCTGATCAAGAAGGTGACTTCCGACATCGAGGCTTTCTCTTACAATACCTCCGTCTCAGCCTTTATGATAGCTCTGAATGAGTTGTCTCAACTCAAGTCGACAAGTCGCCGTGTGGCTGACCTCTTCACTCGCGTCATCGCCCCATTCGCTCCCCACATCGCTGAGGAGTTCTGGCATCGTCTCGGAAATACCGACAGCGTCTGCGATGCCCCTTGGCCCAAATGGGATGAGAGTGCCCTGGTCGAGGATACCGTCAAGTATCCCGTGTCTTTCAACGGCAAGACTCGCTACACCATCGAGGTCGCTGCCAACGCCTCGAAAGAGGAGGTGGAACGTGTCGCCCTCGCTGATGATGGCGCCGCCAAGTGGCTCGCCGGTAAGTCCCCACGCAAGGTTATCGTAGTCCCGGGTCGTATCGTTAATATCGTTGTGTAATTCTACAGCATTTTATAACCCTGACCCCTGCCTCTATCAGCAGGGGTCTTAAAATTTCTTATCATGTTCTTCAAAAAACTCACCGCTCTTATCGCCGCGGCTCTTTGCCTTTCCGGTCACGCCACGGCACAAGAAAAATCTGCCGTTAAGGCTGCCTCCCCATTCCCCACTTGGCTCGAGTCTGCCGTAATCTATGAGGCCAACCTGCGCCAAGGCACCCCCTCGCGCGATCTTAAAGGCCTCCGTAAGGAACTCCCTCGCCTCCGCCAACTCGGCATCGATGTCATCTGGCTTATGCCTATTCACCCCATCAGCCTCGAGCAGCGTAAAGGCTCTCTCGGTTCTTATTATGCCGTGCAAGATTATAAGAAGGTTAACCCCGAGTTCGGCACTTTCGTCGACCTCAAGGCTCTCGTCAATGCCGCTCACTCCCTCGGTATGAGAGTGATACTCGATGAGGTATGCAATCATACCGGCGCCGACAACCCATGGGTAGAACAGCACCCCGAATATTATGCCCGCAATGATGAGGGCAAGATGTATGGCCCCTACGACTGGACTGATGTATTCGTGCTCGATTATCGCAACCCCGACACCCGCGCCGCTATGACCGATGCTCTCCTATTCTGGGTCAAAGAGGCTGATGTCGATGGCTATCGTTGCGATGTCGCCGGAGAAGTCCTTACCGATTTCTGGGAGGAAGTGCGCCCAAAGTTGCAAGCCGTTAAATCTGTTATGATGCTCGCCGAAGCCAGCAAACCTGAACTCCTCGCCAAGGCTTTCGATGTCGACTATGCTTGGCCTATGAAGGATCTCTTCAACGCCATCGCCGCCACCAAGGGTATCAATAAGTGGGCTATAGATCATAAAGAAAATCGCCCCGCCAAGTCTGCCATCGATATCCCCGCGCTGATCGAAAAGCAAGCCAAGGAGTTCCCCGTCGGTTCCATCCACATGAATATGATCACAAATCATGACCTCAATTCTTGGGAAGGCACCGAGTTCGACCGCTATGGCGAGGCTGTTCGCACATTCGCCGTACTCAGCTTTACGCTTCCCGGTGTGCCTATGATGTATACCGGCCAGGAAGTCGGTTTCAACCATGCTTTCGAGTTCTTCGAGCAGGATAAGGTCATCCCCGATTATACCCAAAATGATCTCACCCTCTTCTATCAGACCCTCACTACGCTCAAACATGGCAATAAGGCTCTCAAAGCCCATGTCCCCGCCAATTTCGTCAAGACCCCTTGCGACGACATCTTGCTGATGTGCCGCGAGTCAGAGGGCGATAGAGTAGTGGTAGTAGCCAATCTCTCCTCTCAGACTGTCTCACTCTCCGGCGACAATCTCCCCGCAGTTTCCGGCCTAAAGGATCTATTCACCGGAGCCCCGGCTGCTCTCCCCGCCTCCCTAACCCCCTGGCAATACCAAGTATTCGTCAGCAAGTAATCGCCACCCACGTTCATAACGTCAAGAACGTCAAAAAAACTTCATAAAAACGAGCAAGACTCCCGATTTCACAATCGGGAGTCTTGCTGTGATTTTTTAGAATTCGCCTACTTTCACAAGCGGAACGCTGATCTTACTCAACCACTAACTTACAATTTATATCACTATTACTAAAAGATTTTTTGACTTGCCATCTTATTCTTACCGGATTGCTCCGGTTGTCTAAATACTTTGCAAATTTACAATTTTTCTATTTATATTCCATATCCTGCACAATGTTATTTCTTCAAATGCGTAAATAAGGACAATATTCGCTCTTTCCGACCATAAATTTTTCTGCTTTGATCACTCGTTTTGTAGATTTTTTCTCGCTTTTTTTGCTAATTTTGTAGTCTGAGATCTTATCCCATTTCGGAGGCAATGATCCCTCTCCACGGCTCGGGTATTACCCCCTCTGCGGATTATACTTTTTTGAGCCTTTTCATTATTATTTGTAGTAATGTCTATTTATCATTCAATCATATATTTATCATGAAGAAGAATTTTGAATATTTGGGCCGTCTGCGCAAGGCTATGGCTGATCATGCCATCGATATCTGCATTATCTCCGGCACCGACCCTCATCAAAGTGAACTCCCTCCCCACCATTGGCGGGGTCGCGAGTGGCTCACTGGTTTTGAGTCTGATAATGGCACCAACGGCACTGCCGTAGTCTCCAACACCGAGGCTCTCTGCTGGACCGATTCAAGATATTTCATCCAAGCCGAGGAGCAACTCCGCGACACCGGCTTTAAGATGATGAAGGAGGATGGCCCCGAGGCTGTCGACCTTACAGACTGGGTAGTCGAACATGCCGCTCAAGGACAAACTGTTGGCATCGATGGCATGACTTTCTCTGTCGATTATGCCCGACGTCTCCAGGATGCTCTCTCTGCCAAGGGGGTTACTCTCAACACCGATTTCCCTATGTTCGATTTCATCTACCCCGATCGCCCGGCGCGTCCCCTCAATCCCCTCTTTGTCCACGATGAGAAGATCGTCGGTCAGACCGCCGATTCGAAGATTGATGCCGTGCTTCATCAAGTCGAACTCCAAGGCACTAACGCTATCCTGATTTCCGCACTCGACGACTTGGCTTGGACCACCAACCTCCGTGCCGCCAACGATATCAATTTCTCCCCGATGTTCGTCGGCTTCCTATATCTCGATCGTAACAACCGTGTCCTATTCGTTGACGATCAGAAACTTAACGACGACGTTAACGCTCATCTCGAGAAGTATAATATCAAGACTCTCCCCTACGATGCTGTCAAGGAGTTCGTGGCCAAGCTGCCGGCATCCACCGATCTTCTGATTGACCCCGCCAAGACAGCTCGCGGAATTTTCGACCATATTGCTTGCAATGTAATCTATGGCGGTGAGGGTGTCGCCAAACTCAAGAGCATCAAGAACGACACCATGATCTCCAACCTCGCCATCGCTATGGAGAAGGATGGTGTAGCGCTCACTCGATTCTTTATGATGGTGGAACGCGAATATCCCGAGGGTAAATTGACCGAGGTGGAACTCGGCAAACGTCTCCGTGCCCTCCGTCTCGCAGACCCCTCTTGTGTCGATGAGAGCTTCTCTCCCATCCTCGGCTGGAACGCTCATGGTGCTATCGTTCACTATGAGGCTACTCCCGAATCTGATGTCACCATCCAAGGAGACGGCCTTCTGCTCGTAGACTCCGGCGGCCAGTATATCTATGGCACCACCGACATCACCCGCACCATTGCCCTGGGTAATCCCACCCCGGAGCAACGCCACGATTTCACTCTCGTTCTCAAAGGTCATATCGCCCTCTCCAACGCCATATTCCCCGCCGGTACCACCGGCCATCAACTCGACGTGCTCGCCCGTCAGTTCCTCTGGAAGGAGGGTAAGGCTTACTATCATGGCACAGGCCATGGCGTCGGATATTTCATCAATTGCCACGAAGGCCCACAGAATATCCGCCTCAACATCAACCCGACTCCTCTCGAACCCGGTATGATCACCAGCAATGAGCCCGGTCTATATCTCGAAGGACGTTATGGTATCCGCACAGAAAACCTTATCGTCACCGAGAAATATGCCACAACCGAGTTCGGCGATTTCCTCCATTTCCACCCCATGACCCTCTTCCCCTACGATCGCAATCTAATCGATCTTGACATCATGTCGCCCGATGAGATCAAGTGGGTCGACGAGTATCACAAACTCGTGCGTAGCCGCCTCACTCCCCTCCTCTCCGATGAGGAGGCTAATTGGCTCGAAGAGAAAACTCAACCCTTAACGAAATAATTATCCTTTTTTCTGAATTATGGTTTTTAAATCTGTAAGGGGATTTACCCCAAAGGTCGGCAAGGATTGCTTCATTGCCGATAATGCCACCCTGGTCGGAGATGTCACCATGGGCGATGAGTGCAGCATCTGGTTCGGCACCGTGTTGCGTGGCGACGTCAATACCATCACCATCGGCGACCGTGTCAATATCCAGGATGGTTCTGTGCTCCATACTCTCTATCAGAAGTCGACTATAGAGATCGGTAATGATGTCTCGATAGGTCATAACGTAGTGATCCATGGCGCCAAGATCCACGACTATGCCCTTATCGGCATGGGTGCCATCGTTATGGATGATGCCGAAGTCGGGGAGGGGGCTCTCGTCGCCGCCGGATCCGTAGTGCTCAGCCGCACTAAAATCGGCCCTCACGAGATGTGGGCAGGCGCTCCCGCCAAGTTCGTCAAAATGGTCGAACCAGAGAAAGCTAAGGAAATGAACATCAAGATTGCTCACAACTATCTGATGTATTCTCGATGGTATACCAACCCCGAAGATTCCGCCGAGTAAAATCCACTCTCGAATAAAATCCCCTATATATAAGAAGAGGAGCGTGTCTCTACTGACACGCTCCTCTTGCTGTATGATGATAATTCCTGCTATTTCTTCTTGTCGGCATTGCGTAGCTTGGCAAATTCTATCTTAGCTCTCACCATCTGCTTGGCAAACTCGTCGTCGGCATGCAGTCGAGCCACAACCCCGGCGGCTACCGTACGCCCCGCATCTACATCGCTCTGGAAGTGGGCACCGACTATGACGCGACTATCACCAAACTCCAATCCCCGCTGCAATATCTCCGTCTGTCGGTCGGGGTTGATCTCTGCCAATACCAAGGCTGTAGCCCAGCCGATGGCGGTATGTCCCGATGGATAACTCCCATTCTTGCGAAGATGCTCCTCATCTTGAGGTGTCAGTGTTGGCTCATCAAATACCATAAAGGGCCGTTTGCGATTATAACCCTTCTTGGCGGCGCGTGTGCAGAGATCGCCTGCATCCTCTTTCATCCCCAGGATCAGTGTCACTATCTCAGGAGCATTCTCCGGAGTCAAGATATAACCGAACGCCTCACTGAATGCCTTGTCTATCCACTCAGGATCCTTCAGATCGGCATCCTGCACTGCCTGCTCACCTCGCGCTGTGGCGCGTTGTGATTTACCCCACTCATAGCGCGCCACATCATATTGATAAGCCGCCGATCCTTCTGCCGGGGGTGCCCCCAACAAGACCTTGCTGTCCGCTACATCTTCGATGCTCAGAAAATTCTTCGATCCTTCTCCCGGATTACTCGACTCGCACGACGCCATAAGTAGTAGCGTTATGACCCCGAGTACTATAAAATGTCGCTTCATAATGAATTAATTTATAGGTTGATTTACTTTTTTTTGGCAAAATATTTTGTCAATCGCTTAAATTTATCTAATTTTGCAAGCCGTGATAAGGGAACTTCGTTTCTTCGACCATTCCTACATCATGGTTTCAACTCTTCCGAAGAGTTTTTACAAAGATAACAAAAATAATTATTTTAATATTAACTAAACATGATTATCGTACAAGTAAAAGAGAACGAGAACATCGAGAAAGCCTTGAAGAAATTCAAACGTAAATTCGAAAAGACCGGCATCGTCAAAGAACTTCGTGCCCGTCAAGCATTCGAAAAGCCATCTGTGACCAACCGCAAGAAGATGGTGAAAGCTATTTACGTTCAGCAGCTCCGTCAAGCTGAGCAGTAATCAAGGGCTCTTTAACTTACGTTATAAAGCTTTTCGTTCGGTGTGACATGCCTCCCGGTTTGTCATACCGATTATTTGTGTCTATACTTTTGAGATATCCCTCAATTCTTACCTTCGCTTAATGTTTATCGGCTATGGATGTCGAGTCTGATTTTCTCTCTTATCTCGAGGCTGAACAGCGCTGCAGCCCCCACACCGTCGAGGCGTATGGCCTCGATGTCCGCCGCTTCATCGAGTGGATCACACCGGCAGGGCAGCAGTTCGACCCCCGAAGTGTTACCATGAGCGATATAAGAGCTTGGATCGCTTCCCTCGCCGATCAGGGAATGGTGGCGACTACGCTGCGACGCAAGACACAAAGCCTCCGCGCTTTCTTCCGGTGGGGCATGAAGCAGGGGCTTTTCTCCGCCAACCCCGCCGCTGACGTCTCTCTCGCCAAGAAGAGAAAGCATCTCCCCGATTTCGTGCGCACCGACGAGATCGAATCACTCCTCAATGACTCCGTTCCACACTCCCCGGCTGAGCATCGCGCTCACCTCGCTGTCTCTATGCTCTATTCCCTCGGACTGCGTCAAGCCGAACTTCTCAGCATTACCGATTTCGACATCGATTTCTCTTCTCTCGAACTCCGTGTCACCGGAAAGCGAAACAAGCAAAGAGTCATTCCCATCCCTTCGCAGCTCGCTCAGGAGATTCGCCAATGGCAGACAATACGCGATCAGAGATATCCCGATCTCCCTTACCCCCGACCTCTTATCGCCGGCCCTCATGGTGCCATCGCCAAGGAAACTCTCTACCAAATAATAAAAGACCAACTCAAAGCCACCGGAGTCGCTAAGAAGAGCCCACACACTCTCCGTCACACTTTCGCCACTGTTATGGTAAATTCCGGTGCTGATCTCGATGCCGTCAGAGAAATGCTCGGACACGCATCTCTCTCTACCACACAGATTTATACACATCTCAGTTTCAACGATCTCCTCCAAAATTATCGAAATAGCCACCCGCGCTCTTTCCATCGAAACAACTCCGACGACGACACAATTCTCGACGATTAGAAAGTTTTTTAACTTTTTAGACGCTTTTTTATCCTTTTTAATAAGATTATTACCAAATTTTTTGTTATCTTTGTAACTGAAGATCGCAACCTACTGCTTTTTCCCATGGTTGCCCTCTTCAACCGAGATATCTCCTATCGGTGCTATTTATTTACTCCAACCTAAAAATCAAAGCGTATGGAAGCAAAAATCAAAGCGATTCATTTCGACATCACCGACAAACTCGTGAGTTTTATCAATAAGAAGATCGACAAACTCTCTCGTCGATTCGAAGCCATCTCCGAGGCTGAAGTCACTCTGAAGGTCGTTAAGCCCGAGACTGCTATGAACAAGGAGGCAAGCGTTAAGTTCCTCATTCCTCAATCCGCCGATCTCTTCGCATCTAAAACAGCCGATACTTTCGAGGAGGCAATCGACCTCTGTCTTGCCGCTCTCGAACCCAAACTCGAAAAGAATAAGAATTGCTAACCGTTAAGTCTAAAAGCACCCGCAGAAATATGCTCATATTTCTGCTGGTGCTTGTTTTTTGTTCTGCTACGTTCCTGATTTTTATCTTCCCGCTGATCAGTCATCGCGCCGATCATGATGCCAACATCAAGATTCCGGCGAATGCTTCGGCTCAGATGGTGGAGGATAGTGTGGCGCGTCATCTCGGCGACGATTTCGCCCGGCGTGTTATGAAACTCGCCGCGCTTCGTCATACCGATTTCTCCCGCCGTCACGGAGCTTATACCATCCCTCAGGGTGCAAATGTCATCGAGGCTATGCGCATCCTCACTTCCGGCGCTCAGACCCCCGTCAAGATCACCATCAATGGCTTCCGTGATATCAATCTCCTCACCGAGCGTGTGTCCGCCAAAATGGAGTTCCCCACAGATTCGCTGCGCGCTGCACTCTGCGATCACTCCCTGTTGGAGCAGTTCGGCTTAACACCAACTTCCGCACTCGCTCTTTTCGTTAATGATACTTACGAGGTCTATTGGTCCTCTTCAGCTCGCGATCTGATTCGTAAAATCGGAAATAATTATACTCGTCTATGGTCGCCCGAAAATAGCAAAAAAGCTGCCGATCTCGGTCTATCCCCTCTCGATGTGGTGATCATCGCATCTATCACTGATGAGGAAACCAACGATCGCGCAGAAAAAGCCACCGTCGGCCGCCTTTACATCAATCGCCTCAAGATAAATATGCCCCTCCAGGCTGACCCTACCATCCGATTCGCTCTCAATGATTTCTCTATCAAGCGTGTGCGCGGTGCTCAGCTCAAGGTCGCCTCTCCTTATAATACTTACACAAATCGTGGACTCCCTCCCGGCCCAATCCGTACCACCGATCCTGCCACCGTCGAGGCTATCCTCAATAGTAAGCCCCACGATTTCCTGTATATGTGTGCAAAGGAGGATTTTTCCGGTACACACAATTTCGCATCCTCTTACGATCAGCATCGCCAAAATGCCGCCCGCTATCAGGATGAACTCGACCGCAGAGGTATAACCCGTTGACCCTGTTATGACTACAGATGAAATGTATATGAGTCGAGCCCTTCGCTTGGCTATGTGGGGCGCCGGCCATGTCTCTCCCAATCCTATGGTAGGGGCGCTGATCGTCGCTCCCGATGGCAGAGTGATCGGCGAGGGCTATCATCGCCGCTTCGGCGAGGCGCATGCCGAAGTCAATGCCGTCGCTTCGGTGGCGGATGCCGACCGACACCTGATACCGCTATCCACTTTCTATGTCACTCTCGAGCCTTGCTCTCACTATGGCAAGACGCCCCCCTGCGCCGAACTCCTATGCCGCCATCATCCCCGCAGGGTAGTGGTCGGCACGGTCGACCCCAATCCACGTGTCGCCGGTCGTGGCATCAAGATGCTCCAAGAGGCCGGAATCGAGGTCGTCTCCGATGTCCTCGTAGAGGAGTGCCGACACCTCAACCGACGGTTCTTTACTTCTCAAGTATGCCATCGCCCATGGATTCTCCTGAAGTGGGCGGAAACTGCTGCCGGCGATATGTGCCACCCCGACGGTTCTCCGATCACCATATCCTCCCCCCTCACCATGACGCTGATGCACCGTCAACGTAGCCTCTGCGACGCTATTATGGTCGGCACTAACACCCTGCTCCATGATAACCCCTCGCTCGATACACGCCTTTGGCCCGGAAATAGCCCCCGCCCCGTCATCTTCGCTTCCGACTCGATATCCCCGGAGGTGACTGCCCGTCTTAAGGTATATCAGCGTGACCCCATTATCCTCGACCCCAAAATTCCATTGGAACAAAATATGAAGATCCTTTTCTCCGATTTTCATATCTCTTCTCTTATGGTCGAAGGGGGGAAACGTCTGCTCGATTCCTTCATCAGAGCCCGCCTTTATGATGAAATTCGTGTTGAACGCCCTTTTTAGCCCTTTTTAGCCCTTTTTTTGTATGCTAAAATTCCTTAAAAATTATTTTCTATTGTATTTATCGCAACTATTTCGCGGATAAATGCTAACTTTGCAAGTTGTAAGGTATCGTTCGGCGGCTCGTTTCCGCTATTCTGCTATGCCTTATCGTCATAAAAGTCCATCTCGCATGTCGCGTAATGGCAAGTAAATAAACATTTTAGTATAGTGAGTTATAATAATTTACTTTTCATATCCCGGTTAGCCGCAGCCTTGATGTGTGTGGCTCTATTCTCGTCGTGCAATAGCAATACCGATGAGGAGACATACGTAAATAATGCCAACCTCGCTGTCAAGAGCTTTTCGCTGACTCAAGATCTGAAGAATCCGGGTCTCGATTCTATCTTCTTCACAGTCGATCTGAACAATCGCGTCATCTATAATGCCGATTCGCTCCGCAAGGGCACCCCGATCGATAAGCTTATACCGATTATCACTTTCGCCGGCGAAGTCGGTGGCGCTGAGATCGTTATGACCGGCGGCACGACCCGCCAGGGAACAGTCGATTATCAGAAGAATCCGAATGATTCGATCGATTTTACCGGATCTGTCGTGCTCAATGTCAAGGGTGTCGACGATGATGCTGCCATCTCTTATCGGTTGAAGGTGAATGTCCATCAGATTGAACCCGACACGCTGATATGGAGCGATGTCGCCAATATAGGCTTCAGCACTCGTCTCGCCAATCCTCGCGCCATGAAGAGCGTCTCGTTGGCCGACGATAAGGTGCTTTGCCTTATCGAGGAGAATGATGGCTCGTTCTCTTGTTCGGATCCCCTCGATTTGAATGATTTTAATTGGTCGATCCGCCGTTTGGATCTACCCTTCGAGGGTGTCGTGCAGTCGCTGGTCTCTACCGATAAGTCGCTATATATGCTCGATAAGAGCGGCAATCTATGGTCCGGCTCGTTCGATCTCTCGCAGTGGAGCGATACGGGCGAGGATTGGGCGTCGATTATCGGCCCTTACAAAGAGTCGGTGGTAGGCTTGACTCGAGATGGCGCTTCTTATCGCTATGCCCAGTACCCCCAACTCGACCTTAACGTCAAGGAGGTGGATCCCGATTTCCCGGTCAGCGGATATTCCAATCTGGTGACTCTCTCGAATAAGTGGACACTCTCGCCGGTGGCTTTCTTCGCCGGTGGTGTCGATCAAGATGGCAACCTGAGCAATGCCACTTGGGCTTTCGACGGCTCGGAGTGGGTATGCCTCAGCCTCGGGGGTGTCCCCGCTTTGGAGGGGGCTTCCCTGATACCCTATTATAACTACCGACCCTCCGCCACCGGTGATTCAATGGTCGAGTATAAGGTCTGGTTCCTGGTGGGTGGCAGACTCAATGATGGATCTCTCAATCGTGTGGTATATATATCCTACGATAATGGCGTCAACTGGATCCGTGGTGTCAACAGCCTTCAGCTCCCTGCCGAAATTCCCTCGATGGCTTATTGCGATAATTTCGTGGTCGATGTCGTCAAGTCGTCCGACCTCTCCGACCATTGGAAGTCTTCCGCTAATGCCCCGGCGCGTATACCTAATTGGACCGATGGTAATACCGTCTATTGGAATTGCCCATATATCTACCTCGTCGGCGGGTATGCCCCCGATGGCTCTCTATATACCAAGGCTTGGAGAGGCGTACTCAACCGTCTTACCCTCAGCCCCGTAATATGATTCTATCGCCGACTCCGTGTCGGATATTTTAATAGCTTTTTTTGAATCTAAGGTGAAGTTTAAGTTTTGTATATTGCTCATCTGCTGTGCCGCATTCTGCTGTGGCACTCACTCTGCATCCGCCCAGGAGGATTATCGTTTCGATATCGGCGCCGGGGTGGGTATGACCGGATATCTGGGCGATGCAAATTCCGCCAACCTCTGGGCAAACCCGAGCTGGGATGCTACCATCCTCTTCCGATATATCCTCAATCCTCGCCTTAATTTCAAAACCAATTTCTATGTCGGCGGTCTCCGCGGCGATTCTTCCAAGATGGATAATGTCCTGCCCAATGATCAGAATTTCAAGTTCTCCACCACCTTCTTTGAGATCGGTGAGCTCTTGGAGTTCCATTTCTTCAATTATGGTATGGGCGAAAGCTATCGCAAGTTGAAACGCTGGACTCCTTATATCACTGCCGGCGTCAGCATCACCGGTTGGACCGTCGACGGTTCCGGTTCCGCCACATTTACCATCCCTATGGGGGTCGGTTTTAAGTATAAACCCGCCCTGAGATGGAACATCGGACTCGAGTTCTTGATGAAGAAAACATTTAGCGATCGTGTCGATGGAGACAACCTCTCCGACCCGCTCGGCATAAAGCGTGGCTTTATGAAGAACACTGACTGGTATTCCACCTTTTCTATCTCTATAAGTTATGAATTTAGCAAACGCTGTGCCGTTTGTCATTATAAGGATTGATCATCATGAATAGCTACGACCAGCTTTTGACCAAGATCGATATGTTGCGACTCCCGGCGCATGTCGCCATCATCATGGATGGCAACGGCCGCTGGGCACGCGAGCGTGGCCGCGAACGTAGCGAGGGGCATGCCGAGGGCGTGAATAGTGTCCATAACATCACTAAGCTCGCCTCCGATCTCGGCATCAAGTATCTGACCCTCTATGCCTTCTCTACCGAAAATTGGAACCGACCCTCGCAGGAGGTCGAAACTCTGATGTATCTCATCGGTTGGGCGATCCGAAAGGAAACTCCCGAACTTAAGGCTAATGACGTGAAGATCAATCTCCTGGGCGATGTGTCACGACTCCCCCGGGATGTCTATAACGACCTCCTCAAAAGTTGTGAGGAGACTGCCGACTGCCGTGGTCTCAACCTCAACCTCTGCCTTAGCTATTCGGCACGCTGGGAGATCGTCGATGCCGTAAAGCGTATTGCCGCTGATGTGGCGCAGGGTAAGTGCATCCCCGAGGATATTTCCGAGGAGATTATCTCCATGAACCTCAACACTCGATCCATGCCCGACCCCGACCTCCTCATCCGTACCGGCGGCGAGCAGCGAATCTCCAATTTCCTCCTCTGGCAGATCGCATATAGTGAACTCTATTTCTCACCACTCCTCTGGCCCGATTTCGACCAAACGGCTTTCCTCAATGCTATTATCGATTATCAGCACCGTGAACGACGTTTCGGCAAAACTTCCGACCAGGTTAAGAATGAACATAAATGACCATAACGGATCATACCAAGATATTTATGAAACATCTCAGGACCCTATTTTTTATCACCCTGGCTCTTCTCTCTCTGCAGGCTGCCTCTGCTCTCGACATCAAACTCGATGATCAGTCGCAACCTGTCGACACCATATATTCCCCCGATGTGATCTATTCCCCGATGCCTAAGTCTTACGAGATCGCCGGCATCGGCGTTAAGGGTGTGCCCGAAGCTGACGAGTATCTCATCGTCGGCTTCTCAGGCCTCAATATCGGCGACCGCGTCGAAATCCCCGGTCAGGATATCACTGATGCCGTAAAGCGTTTCTGGCGTCAAGGCCTTTATTCGAAGGTGGAAATCAACGTCGACAAAATCGCCGGCGATAAGGCGTGGCTCATGATCGAACTCCAACGACAACCTCGCATGTCATCTCTCGATTTCGTCGGCGCTAAAGGGGGCGAAAAGAAAGACCTCAATGAGAGACTCGGTATGGTCCCGGGGCAGCAACTTACCCCAAATATCATAGCTCAAGCCAAGCATATCATCGAGGATTATTATGCAAAAAAGGGCTTCAAAAATGCTGAGGTCAAAATGATCCAACAGCCCGATCTATCCAAGGAGAATCAAGTCTTCCTCGTTGCCCAAATCAATCGTAATAATAAGGTGAAGGTCCACAAGATCTATGTCGATGGCAACGACGTGATGTCCGACCGTAAGGTGAAACGCACCATGAAGAAAACCAACGAGAATGGCGACCTCCTTAAGTTATTCAGCCAGAAGAAGTTCGTCGACCGCGATTTCAAGGATGACCTCAATCGTATTGTCGAAAAGTATAATGAGATGGGTTATCGCGACGCCAAGATCGTCCATGACTCCGTGGCTAAGTATAATGATAAGTCTGTCGATGTCTTCATCACTGTCGAGGAGGGTAAGAAGTATTACATCTCCGATATATCCTGGGTCGGTAATACCATCTATCCCACCGAGACACTCAACCAGGTGCTCGGCATCTTCCCCGGCGATGTCTATAATCAGAAGTATCTCACCAAGCGTACACAGGAGGATGATGATGCCGTCTCCAATCTCTATCTCGATAATGGCTATCTCTTCTTCCAACTCGTGCCCATCGAGCAGAGGATCCATGGCGATAGCATCGACTTGCAGATGCGCATCATCGAAGGCCCTCAGGCTCGCATCAATCGCGTAGTAATTAATGGTAACGACCAACTCTATGAGAAGGTGATCCGCCGTGAACTCCGCGTTCGCCCCGGCGAACTCTTCTCCAAGAGCGACCTTATGCGATCTGCTCGCGAGATTGCCGCTTCCGGTCACTTCGACCCCGAAAACCTCGATATCCGCCCCGAACCTAACGAAAGTGACGGCACTGTCGATATCCTCTTCAACCTTACCTCTAAGGCCAACGATAAGATCCAACTCTCTTTCGGTTGGGGTCAAACCGGTCTTACCGGCCAGGTCGCCCTCTCTTTCTCCAATTTCTCTATGCGCAATCTCTTCAACCCTAAGAGCTATAAGGGCATCATCCCCCGTGGCGATGGCCAGACTTTCTCTATCTCCGCACAAACCAACGCCAAGTATTACCAGAGCTATTCGATATCTTTCTTCGACCCATGGATCACCGGCAGCCGACCAAACTCCCTCGCTGTCTCGGTCGATTACAGCCGATCCACAGGTATCAACTCACAGTTCTATAACGATGCTTGGAGCTCCGCCTATCAGACTGCTCTCTACAACCAGTATTCTTATAATACCAACTATTCAAGTTATGCCATCCAGAATGCATACGACCCTAATAAGGTGCTTCAACTCGCCGGAGTCTCTGTTGGTTTCGGTACGCGTCTCACTTGGCCTGACGATTTCTTCCAGTTCCAGGCTTCGCTCTCTTATCGTTGGTATTATCTGAAGAATTGGGATTACCTATATTATATGCGTAATGGTACCTCCAACTCTCTTACCCTCGGCTTAACCCTCTCCCGATCGAGCATAGACAATCCTATCTATACTCGCCGCGGTTCGACTTTCTCCGTCGATTTCACCATGACACCTCCGGCAAGCCTCTTCGGAAAGAAGGACTGGAAGACCCTCGCTGCGCAAGCCGATTATTCCAACACCGATACCGATTCTCGCGAGGCTGCTCGTACACAATTATATAAGTGGATCGAGTATTGGAAACTCCGCTTCAAAAGCAAAACCTTCACTCCCCTCACCGACCCCAATGGCAAGTGGACTCTCGTGCTGATGACTCGCGCCGATTTCGGCCTCCTCGGCAGCTGGAATAAGCATATCAAAACTCCGTTCGAAACGTTCTACTTCGGCGGCGACGGTATGACCGGTAGCTATACATACGCTACAGAAACCATCTCGATGCGTGGTTATGAGAATGGCCAGTTCACACCCAGCGGATACGAAGGTTATGCCTACGGCAAGTTCACCGTCGAACTCCACTTCCCATTCCTGCTCCAGCCCTCTACCACCATTTACGCCATCGCTTTCGCCGAGGCGGGTAACTGCTGGACCAGCGTCAAGGATTTCTCTCCATTCAACCTCAAACGTAGTGCCGGTGTCGGCGCTCGAGTCTACCTCTCGATTCTCGGTTACCTCGGTATAGACTGGGGTTACGGCTTCGATAAGGTTTGGGGCCAGCGCGGCGGTAGCCAAATCCACTTCATCCTCGGTCAAGAATTCTAATTCTTTTTTACATATTTTCTCCCCTCTTATAAACCTTTTACCCCCTCGGGGTGTCATATCAGAAAAAACAAGTTATGAAAAAGTTAGCATTTACTCTCCTATTGGTTGCTCTCTCTTTCGCAACCGCCTCGGCACAGAAGTTCGCTCTTGTCGATATGGAATACATATTGAGAAATGTGCCCTCTTACGAGATGGCGAACGAACAACTCAATCAGGTCAGCCTGCGTTGGGAAAATGAAGTCAATGAAGTCACCAAGGAGGCTGAAACTATGTACAAAAATTATCAGTCGGATATGGTGTTCCTCACCGACGAACAGAAGAAAAAACGCGAGGAGGAAATCGTGGCTAAGGAGAAGGAAGCCACCGATCTTCGATACAAGTATTTCGGCCCCGAAGGTGAACTCTACAAGAAACGTCAGTCTCTTATGAAGCCTATCCAGGAGGAGGTCTACAACGCCATCAAGGCTGTGGCTGAAGAGAAGGGCTATCAGACCATCTTCGACCGAGCTTCTTCCCAAAGCATCGTCTTCGCTTCTCCGCGTATCGATGTCAGCAATGAGGTCCTCGCCAAGCTCGGCTACGCCCAGTGATCCGTGTATAATCTACGTTAATAAAAATAATAAACAACTATAGTAAAATGATTAAGAAAATTCTTTTAGCTATCGCTATCGCCCTCCCATTGTTCGGCGCTTCAGCTCAATCTACCGTGAAAATTGGTCTCGTTGACACCAGCGCCATCATTCAGGCTCTCCCCGACACTCAGGAGGCTCAAAAGAAAGTCGCTGACGCCTCTAAAAAGTATGAGGATGAGTATGCTCGCCTCGGTGAGGAAATGAAGCGTATGTATGATGAACTCCAGAATATGAAGGAGGATGAACTCCCCGCTATCCGCGAACGCAAGATCCGTGAGTTCCAAGATTATCAAAACAAGGTGCAAACTTTCGAACAGACTGCTCAGCAGGACCTCCAACGTATGCAACAGGAGCTTATGGCGCCTATCTTCCAGAAAATCAAGTCCGCCGTCGAGTCTGTCGGTAAGGAGAATAATTTCTCTCTTATCCAGGACAACAATCCTCAGATGACTTTCTATTACGCTGATCCCGTCGTGGACATCACTCCGATGGTGAAAGCTAAACTCGGTTTGAAATAATTCCCCTAACTTATAGCATTTTCCATCGAGGGGCTGTGCCGATCTTTTCATCAGATCGTCTCAGCCCTTCTAACTCTTTCCAAAGTCGTTTATGAGCAGTTCGATTGGTAGCATCGGGGTCTTCGATTCCGGCTATGGTGGCCTTACCATCCTCAAGGAGATGATTCGTATCCTTCCGGACTATGACTACCTTTATCTCGGCGACAACGCCAGAGCCCCTTACGGTTCTCGCAGTTTCGATATCGTATTCGATTTCACTCGTCAGGCTGTCGAGGAACTTTTCCGCCGTGGTTGCCATTTGGTGATCTTGGCTTGTAACACTGCATCTGCCAAGGCGCTCCGTTCCATACAGCAGCATGTCCTCCCGGTCTCTTATCCCGACCGACGAGTCCTCGGAGTAATCCGACCTACGGTCGAAGCTGTCGGCGATCTTTCTCAATCTCGACATGTCGGCCTCCTCGCTACCCCGGGCACGGTCCGCAGTCACTCTTATCAGCTCGAAATCGCCAAACTCTACCCCGATATGCATATCACCGAGACCGCTTGCCCTATGTGGGTCCCTCTGGTCGAAACCGGCGAAGCATCCGGTCCAGGTGCCGATTTCTTCGTCAAAAAGTATATCGACGAAACTCTTTATGCCGACCCCGAGATAGATACACTCCTCCTCGGCTGCACTCATTATCCCCTGCTCCTCCCCAAGATTCGTAAGTACGTGCCCGATTCCGTGGCTGTGCTCCCTCAGGGGGAAATCGTCGGCCGTTCCCTCGCTGATTACCTCCGAAGACACCCCGAAATCGATCAACACTGCTCGAAAACCGGAAAGGTGCAATATCTCACCACCGAAACCCCCGATCAGTTCGACACTCTCGCTTCTCTGTTCATGGAGGATAAGGTAAATTCCATGAGAATCACCCTATAATCCCCTAATTAATACCTATGGATCAATCTCTAAAAGACTCTGTCAAAGCTCTCCCTTATCAGGAGGCTATCGACCTCCTCTCTCAATATATCAATCAGAATCCTCAAGACGAGGAGGCATTCACCGCTCGTGGCATGAGGTATTGGGGCGCCGCCAAGCGTAGCCTCGCCATCAATGATTTCCTCGCCGCTATCCGAATCAACCCCGATAGCCCAGCCCGGCAAGCCCTAAATGCTGCCAATGAAATCCTCGATTATCGCAATAAAGACCTCTACAATCCCTAAAGATTACTCTTTTGATGTCAATAAGTGTAAATAAGTGTGAAATAATGTAAAAATACCTCCTCCGACTCTTTCTATTTTATCAAGATTCATTAACTTTGTGTTCCATTACGATGGGTGATTTATATCTCCCGGCGTTATGTGGATGCAGAAATGGTGGAATGGTAGACACGAGGGACTTAAAATCCCTTGCCTGATGAAGGCGTGTGGGTTCGAGTCCCACTTTCTGTACTATCTTCCGGTAGAGGCATATCCGGCCGGATCTTTTCAGCCTTTGTCGCCTCGCGACGAAGGTTTTTGTTTTAGAGCGTGTTCCTTAAATTTTTGGGGTCGTAGGGGTCGTAGCCTTGAGTCGATTTTGATTACTTGCTGTAAGGAGCATACGCACGTAT
>JBJEKI010000048.1:0-16671 GCA_051878555.1 Lepagella sp.
TAGCCTTATCGAATATCTATCGGACGCGCTGTATTGGTACTCCGCATAGAAGTTAAAAGCCGCCGAAGCGACATCCTCGTGGATGCTCTTCGGCGGCTATTGAGTAATATAAGAGCGCGTTCCTTAAAATCTGCCTTTACGACACAAAATTTTTAAGGAACGCGCTATTATTATCGGTCGGAGCCTTTGATTTTGTTGAGGATTGACTGATTGAAGGCTTTCTCTGCCATCAGCTCTTCCATCGACAGGTGCATACGATATCTCCAGTAGTGGCGCGGGTTGGCAGGCTCGTTGATCTGCTCGTCTGCCGGATTCTGACGACGAAGATCGCCATTGCTCGAGAGCCAGTCTTGGAGCGGCAGGATGCAGAGCATCGCCGGACTCTTCAAGTGCAAATCCAAGATCTTGTCGCAGATCCACGGCTCGGCAAAGTAGGGTGCCTCGCCTCCTTCATGCAATACATGATTGTAGAATCTCTGTGACACTCCATGGTCTGCCTCCCACCAGGCGCGGATGCCTCCCATGTCGTGGGTCGAGGTCGTGCAAACACTGTGATAGGGATAGTGCCAGGTGTCGCCAAATTCCGATTTCGGATCTTTCGGCATCCTCTGGATTTCTAAGCTCAAGATCTTCAGCTGGCTCATCACTGCCGGTACGCAGTCGGGGATCATTCCCAAGTCTTCGCCACATGCCAACATCGAGGTCGAGTCGAGCAACGGCGGTAGTTTCCACATCGCCTTGCCATACCAGAAGTCGTTGTGTCGATGATAGAAGAAGTCGGTATACATCCGGTTGAAGCACCAGCGCTCATAGTCGCTAAGCACGCGGAACTGATAAGTGTATTGTGCCGCAATGCGAGGATGATAATGTCCGCGCTGATACGGATCTTCGATGAAGAGCACATCGTCGATGATGCCGAGAAGGGCATTCTTCAGGCGGTCGTTCTTCTCCGATTGCTCTTCATGTGCGAAGTATTCTTCCACTTTCTGCTGGGTATTGAACTCCGTCTTCAAGCCATAGCGGTCGCCGCCGATTCGCTCCAAGAATCTCTGCTTTGCCTCTTCGGTATATTCGCCGAAGAAGTCGGTGAGCATCCATTCCAGAATAAGGGGCTTGCATTGCACATCCGGATCGATCCAGAAGTCGTAGCTGTTGCGAAGCTCTTCGGCAGAGTAGGGCATTGCCGGGTTGAAGTATCCCAACAGTCCATGCACGGCATGCAAGGGTATTTGCCATATTCTGAAGAAGCCCAGAATATGGTCGATACGATAAGCATCGAAATATTCCGACATCTTGCCGAATCTGTCTTTCCACCATTGGAACCCATCTTGAGCCATAGATTCCCAGTTGTAGGTCGGGAAGCCCCAGTTCTGTCCCAATACGGAGAAGTCATCCGGTGGTGCACCCGCCTGGCAGTCCATGTTGAAGAGGTGAGGTAGGCGCCATGCATCTACGCTGAAGCGGCTGATGCCGATAGGTATATCCCCCTTCACCACTACGCCGTTGGCATGAGCATAGTCGCGTGCCTCGCGAAGCTGACGATCCAAGTGGTATTGCACATAATAGTGGAACTCGATCTCTTTGCGATGTTCAGATACATACTTCTCGATGCGCGCCTCGTCATATTCGGTATATTCACCCCACTGATAGTGGTCGGGGGTGCCGAATTGGTCGCGAAGAACTCGCCATGCTGCGTAGGGCTTCAACCAATATTCATTCTTAGCGATAAATTCTTTGTAGTCTTTACGACGCTGTGTCGATCCGAAGTCTTGTGCGAAGATCTCATGAAGATATTCATTCTTCGCTTCATTCACCTTCTCATAGTCGACTGTGGGGAGAAGATTGAGCTCGCGACGAATCTTGTCATAATATTCTTTTCGCTCCTCTTTCTTGAGCACTCCTACAGCTTCCGGCTTGAGATACATTGGGTGCAATGCGAAGGTGGAGTTGGCTTTGTAGGGATAGGAGTCTACCCAGGTGCCAAGCATTGTGGTGTCGTTGATCGGCAGGATCTGAAGGATCTTCTGTCCGGTCATCACACACCAGTCTACCATCTTCTTTATATCGAGGAAATCACCCACACCGAAGTTCTCTTCCGTGCGGATACTGAACACAGGTATAGCTGTGCCGGCACCCTTCCAGGGGCGCTTGGGGTTGGCGAAACGTGTGCCATCGATTACGATCTGCTCATCCTTGTCGATGCTCTTGATGCCGTAGATGCGATTGTTCATCGCTTCCCAGCCTATCGTCTCTCCCTTTTCGTTGACAATGAGGAATTTATATTCAAATGGCGCTTTCAGCTGATCTAAGGGAAGGTTAATCTCCCAAGTCGGGAAGTTATGGTCGTTGAGTCTCAATGCTCGTGTCGGATCCCAGTTGCCCAAGTATTCTTGACTGCCTGACACGGCAAGATATTCATCGGGTTGAAGCATCGGAGCTTCGATGCGGATGTTGAGGGTGCCCGGCTTTGCCTCAAGTTGAGGATCTCTCTTGAGTCGACGCAACATTCCCTCTACAAATGCCGATGAGTAGAAGGGCTTGTCATGCGGCATATCGTGCCAGCTGTCGAACACTTGGTAGTTGCTGATGCCGACACCGAGGTGCATGCGATGGGGCTTGCCCCACTCGAAGCGCCATGCCTGATTGTAGGCTTTGATCACAAAGTAGTAGTCGAAGTCTTCGGTCTTTTCCCCTACCACCAAGGTGTATTGCCAGATGTCGGGGCTTACCAAACTCATCTCTACCCCTTCGCGGGCATCGCCATTGCCCAATTCGGGTATCGAGCCGCAGAGATACACGCTCTCGCCCCAATTGGTGTGGTAGTTGATATTAAAGGTAATTTTCATGTGAATTATATTTTAAGTTTTTATCCTTCTCTATTATAGATCATATTTTCTTTTTCTTGATTCTGATCAGCCTCCGCATTTCGATGTGCCGCAGGTCGTGCAGATCAGACATCCCTCTTGATATACCAGGGTCTCAGCGCCACAGTTCGGACATTTCTGCCCTTGTGCCTCGGTGCCGTTGGTAAGATATTTCTTCAACGCGCGCTCTACACCCATCTTCCAGGTATTGATGTTGGTCGAGTCAAGCTCCAGTCCGCTCACCAGTTTCAGCACCTGGTCTATCGGCATACCATATCTCAGCACGCCGGAGATCAACTTGGCATAGTTCCAGAACTCGGGGTTGAATTTCTCGCTCAGCCCCTCGATGGTGGTCTTGTACCCTCGCTTATTGATGAATTGGAAGTCGTAACGCTTGTTACCCTTTTCGTCGATGGTCTTGATGATCTTTCCTTTGCTTACGCTTTTGGGACAGAAGATGCCATCTTCGTCGTCGGCAAGTCCGGTGAAGATCTCGTAGGGCTGATTGTTCACCAGCCCGACGAAGGCGATCCATTTCTCTTTGTTGTTCTGGAATCTCACCACATCCGCCTCCAACTCCGATGGACGCTTGGAGATATGTGCAGGGGTCATCATCAAGGGGATTACGGGTGCCGGTTTGGCTTTCACTGATTCCAAAACGTTGTTGCGCGAGCCGTCTCGATATACGGTGCATCCCTTGCATCCCGCTTTCCATGCCTCGACATAGAGGTCGTTGACAAGTTGCTCGGTTACGGTCGAGGGAAGGTTGATGGTTACTGAGATCGAGTGGTCTACCCATTTCTGCACAGCTCCCTGCATTCTTACCTTTTCGAGCCAGTCCACATCGTTGGCTGTCGCCTTGTAATAGGGTGATTTTGCCACCAATTCTTCGATCTCTTCAGGAGTCATGTTGCGCTTGGCTTCGATGCCGTTCACGCGCATCCATTCCAGGAATTTGTGGTGATAGACGATATATTCTTCGAAGGCATCTCCCACTTCGTCGATGAAGTCAATCTTGATGTCGGGATCGCCGGGATTGACTTTGCGTTTACGCTTGTATACCGGCATGAACACCGGCTCGATACCCGATGAAGTCTGCGTCATGATTGAGGTGGTGCCGGTCGGTGCGATGGTCAAGCAGGCGATGTTGCGGCGTCCCGATTTCACCATCCGCTCGTAGAGCGACGGATCTGCTTCGCGGAGGCGAGCGATGTAGGGATTGTTCTCTTCTCGCTTCGGATCATATACCTCGAATGCTCCACGCTCTTCAGCCATGGTAACGCTGGCTCCATAGTATGCCAATGCCAGTGCTTTGTGCACTTCGGTCGAGAAGCGGGTAGCCTCTTCAGTGCCATATCTTAAGCCTAAGGCGGCAAGCATATCTCCCTCACCGGTGGTGCCGCACCCTGTACGTCGTCCCTTCAAGGTCTTGGTGCGTATCTTCTGCCAGAGGTTCAGCTCAGTGCTCTTCACCTCCGGTGTCTCCGGGTCTTTGTCGATCTTGGCGATGATCAGGTCGATCTTCTCCATCTCCAAGTCGATGATATCGTCCATGATGCGCTGGGCCTTCCCCACATGCGAGGCAAATTTCTCAAAGTTGAATTTAGCTTCCGGTGTGAAGGGATTGTCTACATAACTGTATAGGTTGATTGCCACCAAGCGACAACTGTCGTAGGGACACAATGGTATCTCGCCACATGGATTGGTCGATACGGTCTCAAAACCAAGGTCTGAATAGCAGTCGGGCACCGATTCGCGCTGGATGGTCTCCCAAAACAATACTCCCGGTTCGGCGCTCTTCCAGGCATTGTGCACAATCTTCTGCCATAAGGCTGTCGCATCGATCTGGCGTGACACCATCGGCTCCGCCGAGTTGATGGGATATTGTACGGTATAGGGCTCGCCCGAAATGGCACATCTCATAAATTCATCGTCGATCTTCACAGAGACATTGGCTCCGGTCACCTTACCCTCCACCATCTTAGCATCGATGAAATCTTCGGCATCGGGGTGCTTGATGCTTACAGTCATCATCAACGCGCCGCGCCTGCCATCTTGAGCCACTTCGCGCGTCGAGTTGCTATAACGCTCCATGAAGGGCACCAACCCCGTTGAGGTCAAGGCGGAGTTCTTCACCGGACTCCCCTTCGGACGTATGTGCGACAAGTCGTGGCCCACGCCGCCGCGGCGCTTCATTAGCTGCACTTGCTCTTCATCGATGCGGATGATGCCACCATATGAGTCGGGATGACCGTCAAGACCGATTACAAAACAATTCGACAACGAACCAACCTGAAGGTTGTTGCCGATTCCTGCCATCGGGCTCCCCTGTGGCACTATATATTTAAAGCCCTGTAACAGATCGAATACCTCCGATTCGCTCATCGCATTCGGATATTTCTGCTCTATACGCGAGATCTCCGAGGCTATGCGATGGTGCATATCGTCCGGTGTCAGTTCGTAGTAGTTGCCATCCGAATCTTTTAGGGCATATTTGCTCGCCCAGACTTTCGCCGCAAGTTCATCCCCCTTGAAATACTCCAAGGTCGCAGCGTACACTTCGTTGTAGTTGAAACTTGGTTTAGACATTTTGTTGATTAAGCCTATATGGTATTATTGTTTTTTTGAGTTTTATATTCTTTTACTTAAAAATTAAATTTTATCTTTAAGTCTTTGGAAAACTTTAAGTGTCGTAAAGTTAACCAAATTTTCTCAAATATTGGTTATCATAACATAGTTTTTTTAACCTTTTTAGTTAATTTTTTATTTTCAAACTTTTCAAAAGTTTTCTGTTTTGGTCAAGTCGTGTGCACTAGAGCGCGTTCCTTAAATTTTTGGGGTCGTAGAGGTCGTATCCTTGGCTCCAAAAATTTAAGGAACGCGCTCTAATAGTTACTATATATATAAATTAAGGAGCCACGCCATCAGGCGAAGCTCCTTACCATACTATATGAATAAACTATAATAAAAATGTTATTTCACGAAGATTTTGCCTGTCTTGTTGCCTACACGATACATGTAGATACCTGTGCTAATACCTTCTGTAGAGATTGTGCCGTTGCCTGATACTTCCTGGCTGAGCACGCATTTGCCGGTGGTGTCATAAAGTTCTACGAGTGATGCTTTCTCTACACTGTAGTTGATCGCTCCGTTGGCATAGCGGAAGGCATCATCCACCTTGAGTGTGCTCACTGCGCCTGTATTGGTGTTAATCACTACCACGATGCTGCTACTGGCACCGCTCCCCAAGACTCCGGTCTCTTTGATATCAAGGTTGGTGACTACTTGCTCAGGAAGATCTTCACCATCTACCCATGTGTATTCAAACAGCGTTGGTAAAGCTTCGCCGCCAACGAGCTGTACATTGTTCTTTGTTACTGTAACTCCGGCTACACAGTCGCCACCAAGACAGAGCTGTATCATCTGACCTGTGGTGCATTCTGCTGTCATAGACACGGTCATTGACTCGTCTGCTAATACAGAAATCTTGGGATCATACATCTTCATTACCTCAAGGTCTGTGCATTCACTGCTGGTGTAAGTTGATCCGTTGGGAATCACATTCCCGCTCTCTTCTTCGATGAAGTTGAGAGTCTTGGCGTTGGCGATACCTGCCATCATCACGCCTGCCATAAGTAAGTATACTTTTTTCATATCGTTTAAATGATTGATTATTTCTCTTCTTCGTTAGGATCTTCCGTCGGCTCTTCACCATTGTCGATCACTTTCACCTCTTTGGCTTGGAGCACGCCCGTGCCGTCGCTCACGATCGCTACAATCGAGAGATTGTTGACATTCCAACGCTCGGTATCGCTCCATCTATTCATAATCTCTGCAGTTACCGTCGTCTTGATGCCGGTCTGCAGGTTCTGAGGCTGTCCGCTCATCTCTTCAAACATCTGGGCACGGAACACGTTGTTGTGTACATAGTCGGTTATTACCGAGGTCAGCGAGCGCTGGATTGCTACGATGCCATCTTCGATTACCCAGAATTGCACATTCACTGCTTTGTCGGCATTGCTGTTGATGTCGGCGCTTACCTCGATCTTGCCAAAGTAGCCCGCTGTCGGACTGTCTTTCGCATCTGCCACATACGTCACTTTCATGTCGATGCCTACTTCACTCTCTTTTTGCAACGCTGTTCTTACTGCCGAAGGCCATAAACTATGCACCATCGGACTCCCCATATCAATTACTCCCATAGGGAAGGAACTGATGTTATATTTGGTGCAAATCTTGTTCCCTTCGTCAGTCATTAGACCTACGATGTTCTTGTCGAAATTAGTCTTTGATACTGAGATGCCGAACACGCCCGAGTGGATGCTCACGGCTATCACCTTGTCTGCGCCATATTGCTCTTGCAACTGCTCGATTACCTCGTGTGCATCAGGACAGTTCACACAGTTCTGACCGGTGAAGTCTTCAAGCAATATTGAACGCTCTCCCGACACTGCTTCGGTCAGGATATATCTGTCGTTTTCGCCCACTTCGTCACATGAGGTCATGAGCATCCCACCGATTGTCACTATGCCTGCCAACAAAAGGTGTCCATATATTCTTTTCATTTCTTTTGTCTCTCTTTTTAGAAGTTGTAGGTATAGTTAATTCTGAATCCATGCATCGCTGGCACCGGACGGCAAAGTCCTCCCGAGCAGTCAAAGCCGGCTCTGGTGCGACCATAGCTCACCATCAGTCGGTTGTTGCGATAGGTGCCGGTGAGTCCGAACATGTAGTAGTGAGTGCCGTTGCCTCCGCAGTTCCAGGTGTCGCTCGCCGATACCATCAAGTAGGGATTCCACGAGAACTCAAGCATGCCGTATGCCCAGTCTTTCTGATCTTGCTTGGTGAAGAGGTATTGCAATTCGCCACGGAGCGTGAACTTGCGATTGAATTTGTATTTCACGTCTGCCACCAAAATATTGGTGCGGATCCATTTCTCATCTGTCTCCACGATGCGCAATACGTCGTTGTTGACCATCTGGTTCATATACATGAAGATTACGGTCAGAGGCTGTGAGAGTCGCTTCTCGATCTGCAAGTTGATGTCGTAGTAGTTGCAGGGACCATTCTTGAAGAATGCCAAGCCGTCGGTGCGAGGCTTGATACCATCCGTGCCTGCTATCGAACCATTCATGCCGTCGGGTGCCGGCTGCATCAGCAAGCCAGCTACGTAGCTGGCATAGAGTGATACCTTTGTGCCATACTTGCCACCTAATGCTGACTTCTTGGGGAACATATAGCTGAACTGTCCTTGATATGCCCATTCGCCATCTGCATATTGTGTGGCGTAGGGATAGAAGGCTGCCAAGGCGTAGGTGTGGGTGTAGGTGAACGCCGGCATATTGTTGATAAATGCCGATAATCCATCACGACTTCTCTGCGAACGGAACGACATGTTATAGCTACGCTTGGCTTGCAACATGGCGCTAACGCCCTTCTTGGAGTATGCCAAACTTGCCATCACGGCGTTACCATTGCCGTAGGTGTAGTTATTGTCGAAACTTGGGTCTTGACCTTTCCAGGCATATTCTGCCATGACGCTCCATGGCCCCTTGGAGAAGGAGGTGCGCACGTCGAAGGAGTTGACATAGTTGGGAAGGTTGAGACGATAGTTGGTGCCCGGCACAAACACATCTTCGTCATCTTCATGCTTCAACACGTAGGAGCCGCCGATGGTCCAGCTCGCTCCGTTGTCTTGCATCATCGGAATATAGTCTTGCATATAGAGCTCGGCGTTGGCTCCATACACCTGCGAGTGCTTGCTCCAATCCCAGTAGGTGCGTTGCACACCACCCAATACTGTCAACTGCAAACCCTTAACTGCATTCACTTTCAAGCGCCCTCCACGGATCGCATTGTCGATACCAAGGTTGCGCTCTTCGTATGTGCGGAGGATAAAGCCACTGCCGAACTGCTCGTAGAAGTCTCCTGCAGTCAGCTCGAAGCCCTTATATTTACCCTTTACGTAAAAGTTCGATAATCCCCAGCCTGCAAAGTCTGGTTCGTAGCCCGGTACTGGCCATTTCATAAATTCGGCACGCAAGCCGGCATCGAAATATTTACTCGATAAGTTGACGTCGGCGTAGGTGTTGAAAAGTATTTTGTGCTCATACTCGTCGGGTGTCCCAATCTCTTGATCCACCTCCGGAAACACGATGTCGGCCTGTACCGACCCGTGTACGGCTACAGGATAGTTGGCTCGCATTGCGATGCAACTCATCGCAATCGAACCAACTACCAACGATATGCGTAGTGATGATTTCATGTCGTTGTTCGTTTGCTATGTCTTGGTTTGCAGAAATTTTCTTATTCTTTGTTCACCAATTTCTTGATAATCTCATAGACATGATCTTCTGATCCCTCAGTGTAGCCGGAGTGGGATTCGACGATCTTGCCATTGCCATCCAAGATTACCAAGTGTGGCGGATTCTGACAGCCCATCGAGCGAGCAAAGTCTCCACTCTGGTCTAACAGTATCTCATATTCCCAACCTCTCGCGTCGGCCAAGGGCTTTACTTTGGTCGAGTTCTGTGCTTCGTCGATCGAGATCGCATAGATCTTTACACCGGTCTCTTCCACCCAGTCTTCGTATACTTCGTGGAATGCCATAAGCTCGCGGATACAGGGTTTGCACCATGTAGCCCAAAAACTGATCACGAAGGGCTTGCCATCATTGCTCAGAGTGGCTGAATCCACCGGCTTGCCATTCAGATCTTTCAATTGCACTGACGGCAATTGTGCATTGGCTGATATCGCTATCCCAAGGCTGATAATTGCCATTAATACGAGTCTTTCGATTCTTTTCATAACTCTACTTGTTGTTTGGTTACTTGAATGATTTGATTAATCTCTTTTTATCAATTAGAGCGGTTTGTTTGGTATTAGGTTTATTTTTACTCCCCAAAAGTAGCAGATATTTTTGTATTCACCAAATTTTATCTGCTGTTTTGTAATTTTTTTACCCCTTTTTTATACATTTTTGCTGATTTCACACTCTTTTTGCCATTTTTATGCTTCGATCATTTCGCTTTGATCAGTCCGTTACGATATGCATAAAGGAGTTCTCGGAGTTCGTCGATCTGGGCTTGTAGTTCTTTGCCTATGTCGGTGTCGCGTACGCGCAGGCGACTTTGGGTCAATTCCACCAGCTCGGTGGTCGACCTAATATCGGTGCCAAGTCTTACCACCTCTTGCACGCTGCTGAAGGGCTCGTGTTGCACCAGTACCATCCCGCGTGAGTGATATACCAAGGTGTAGCCGGCGATGCCCGTAGTGTTGTGATATGCCTTGGCGAAGCCGCCGTCGATCACCATCATCTTGCCGTTGGCTTTCACCGGCCGCTCTCCTTTGCCAACTTTCACCGGCACGTGGCCGTTGATGATGTGGCGGTGAGGCCCGGTGACTCCGAATTCGTCAAGGATCATATCCACCACGGACTCGTCTTCCCGAAGCTTGTAGTAGGCGCCCTTCTCTTCGTGATGTGTCTTCTTGTCTTCGATGAAGTAGCGCTCGAACGTCGTCATCGCGGCCTTGTCGAAGAGGGGAGATTCCGGCCCGCACCAGAGATACCAGTAGTAGTCGGTGGCATATTCTTTGATCTCTTGCGGCGTGTCATGGTTGTAGGCCGACCGCATCAGCATCCCGACGCTATGCAGCAATTCTTTTCCTTTCAATTTCTTGCCCATCACTTCCACCTCTTTGAGACTGCCATCTTTATTGAGTGGCACTGAGGCGTGATACATCAAGTTGGAGTTGGTGATGTTGTACATACAGCCATGACTTAACAAAATCTTCATGTGGCGATGCAATTTGTCGCTAATCATGAAAGAACGGTGCAGCTTCTCCACCAGCTCGGCTTCTTCTTCGGTGAGCTTGTAGGGATCTTTGGGATCGATCGTCGGGAAGTGGGTGTCAAGCATCGGATAGACTTTGCCTCCGATGGTCACGGTGGTGAAGTCGGGCGACATCTTGTCGTTGAGAAGTCGATGCTCCATCTTCCATTCGGGGTGCTTTTTGATCATCTGCCCTTCAAGCTTGAACTGGATGATGCTGATGGCTTTGTGCATCTTCGACATCAGCGACAGACTCTTTTCACTCTTGTTGGCGATGACTTCGATCTTGGGACGGAACACGGTGCAGGGGTCGTCGCCGTAGGTGTCCATCGCGAAGCTGGCGAGATGGACCAGGTTGATGCCATACCCCTCTTCGAGTGTATCCATGATGGCGTAGCGAAGGGCGTTGCGAAGAACGTTGGCGATACAGCAGTCGTTGCCTATCGCTGCTCCCATCCAGAGGGCATCATGATTACCCCATTGGATGTCAAAACCTACATAGTTCGACAAAGTCTCCATGATGATATGTGCCCCCTCTCCGCGGTCGTAGATGTCACCCAAGATATGGAGTCGGTCGATGCTCAGCCGCTGGATCACATTGCAGATCGCTATGATGAAGTCGTTGGCTTGTCCGGTCGAGATGATCGTCTCGACGATACGATTGTAGTAGAGCTGCTTGCTCTCTCCACTCGGAGATTCGTGAAGCAACTCCTCTATGATATAGGCATATTCTTTGGGTAGCGCTTTGCGAACCTTGGAACGCGTATATTTCGACGAGACGCTCTGCAATACTTTTACCAGCCGATGTAGGGTTGTGGTGTAGAAGTCATCAAGATTATCTTCTTCTGTGCGGATTAATTCCAATTTTTGTTCCGGATAGTAGATCAGCGAGCAGAATTGTGCCAGGTCGGAGTCGCGCATGTCGTTGCCATAGATCTCTTTGACTTTGCGCTTGATGTTGCCCGACGCATTCTTCAGAATGTGTCGAAATGCTTCATCTTCCCCATGTAGGTCGGCAACAAAGTGCTCTGTGCCTTTCGGCAAGTTCAAGATCGCTTCGAGGTTGATGATCTCTGTGCTCGCCGCGTTGATGTTGCCGAAGTTCTGCGATAATAGTTCAAGCACTCGCCTGTCTTTCTCGATTTGCTCGGGTGTGAAGGTCGAGTTAGTGTTTTTTGGTGTCATAGCCTTATTTATTTTATAGTATTAGATTGCTCATTGAGTCTTTTATTAGACTATTTTGCAAATATAAAAAGATTTTTCGAGATTTTTGTTAATTTTGCATAACGTTTCATATTTTAAGCAACGCGCTCTTAGTTATGGAGGATATTTTACCTCTTTTTGATACCCTTCCGGGCATGGATTTACCCATTTTTGTGGCCGGTCCTTGCAGTGTAGAGTCTCGCGACCAAGTTCTCGAGACGGCTAAAGGTGTCGCCGAGTGTGGCATCCGTTTCTTCCGTGCCGGCATTTGGAAGCCGCGCACCAAGCCGGGCTCGTTTGAGGGAATCGGCGCTAAGGGTCTCCCATGGCTTATGGAGGTGAAACATCGCTTCGGACTCCTCTCTATCATCGAGGTGGCTACCCCGGCTCATCTCCGTGCCGCGCTCCGTGTCGGTATCTCTGCTTTCTGGCTCGGCGCTCGCACGGTCACCAATCCTTTCGCCGTACAGGATATTGCCAACCTCCTCGCTGAGCTGCCCGCCGACCGCCGTAATGAGATTTCCATCCTTATAAAGAATCCGGTAAATCCCGATATCGAACTCTGGATAGGCGCTATTCAGCGTATATATGCCGCCGGCATCCGTCGCATCGCTGCTATCCATCGCGGCTTTGCCGCCTACGATGAGAAAATCTATCGCAATCGCCCGATGTGGCGTATTCCTATCGAACTGAAACGACGCATCCCCAACCTGCAGATACTCTGCGATCCAAGCCATATCGCCGGGCGTCGCGACCTGATATCTTCCCTCTGTCGTCGCGCTATGGATATGAATTTCGCCGGCCTTTTCATCGAGTCCCATTGCAATCCCGATGCCGCCCTGAGCGATGCCCGCCAGCAGGTCACTCCATCTCAACTCGCCTCTATCCTCGAGGATATCTCCCACGGTCGTAATGAGGATGCGCAAGATATGCTCGCTCTCTTTCGCGAGGATATCGACAGGATCGATTCCCAACTCGTGGCGCTCTTGGCAAATCGTATGGAGGTGGCGCGTCGCATAGGCCGTCTCAAATTGAGTAGAAATATCCCCGTTGTGCAACAACAACGCTATAATCAGCTGATAGCTCGTCGCGTCGAGGAGGCTGCCGAACTCGGCCTTTCTCCTGAGTTTATGAACCGCCTCCTTGGCACGATCCACGAGGAGTCCGTGCGAGTCCAGATCGATCTCCGTAATGACAACCTGTCAGATTCTCCGGATTTTACATCCCTACCTGATATTAATCCGGCCGAGTGATTCTTTTTTGTTTACCGGAATTTTCTAAATTATGCCTGAGACTAAACCATATATCATCGAACTCACCCAGCACCTCGATCCTCGCGGCAATCTTGCCGTAATCGAGCAACTCAGAGATATCCCCTTCGCCGTGGAGCGCTGCCATTGGATCTATGATGTGCCGGGTGGTGGCGGCCGCGAAGGTCATGCCTATCTTCGCAATGCCGAGTTTATCGTCGCTCTCTCCGGTTCGTTCGACGTTATCGTCGACACCCCGGAGTGTCAACAGACCTTTACTCTCAACCGTTCTTTCTTCGGGGTCTATATCCCTCCGATGACTTGGCGTGAACTTACCAATTTCTCTACCAATGCTGTCGTGTTGGTGCTCAGCTCCACCAAGTATGATGAGGCTGACTATATCGTCGACCGCAATCTTTATTTAGAACTTTATTCCCCGGAATCATGAAAACTATCGATGATTGCACTCTTATCAAGTTGGAACGACACCCGAGCGATCGCCTTGGCAATCTCTCTGTCGTGGAGTCAAACACGACTCTCCCTTTCGAACTGAAACGCACTTTCTTTATTTATGATGTGCCGGGGGGTGAAAGCCGTGGCGGCCATGCCCATAAGGAGATCCTGGAGTTTATCGTCGCTGCGTCAGGTAGTTTTTCGGTTACTCTCGATGATGGTAAGAATCGGCGCACGATCCTCCTAAATCATCCATACGTCGGTCTCCTCATACAGCCAGGCATCTGGCTCACCCTTGATGATTTCTCTTCCGGCGCTGTAGCCCTGGTCATGACCTCCGACTTCTTCTCCGCCGACGATCACATCAAAGACTACAACGCCTTCCTCCAACTCCGACAACTAAAATAAATCAAAGAACGCGTTCCAAAGTAAATTATCCTTTTTTGCGGGCTGTGATATAGACGGGGCGGTAGGTGAGGCGATTCATCCCTTTCATCTTGCCGATGCTCAGCGAGCCTGTCGGCGCCGAACCGCCCACTCCGGTGTGCTTTAGATGCATCAGCATCTCTCTTACTGACTTAAATTCGACGATGATCTCATCTTCGACAATCTTTATTTCTTCGTAGTCTGCTCGAAGCCATCCCTCTAATTGCGTGGTGCTTGCATAGCGTAACGGCGATGGACGCAGCTGGTCGAGCTCTTCCATATTGCCCGGCAGAAAGGAGGAGACTCCCAAGATGCCTCCCTCTCGAAGATGTAGACTGCATTGGTGCAAGAAACGGGGTAGGTCGGCAAACCATTGTATGCATGATGCCGACAGGATCGCATCCCATCTATCTTCCCTCTTTTCGATCCATTCTTCGGCATCTTCGATGTAATATTCCTCAGCCTGCGAGATGCCGAAGGGTCCGGTCGACGTTATGTCGACAAAGGTGGCGTGTGCTGGACGTAGCATGTCGGCATATTCTTTGGTGAAAAGTCCCGTGCCGCAACCGATCTCCAATATCTCGCCACCCAGCTTAGGGTGCATCTCTCCGATCTGTGTGGCAAGCTTGATCGCCGCACTATATTGCGCGATAGCATGCGTGTCGTAGGAAATCGAGGCTTTGCTGAATTTCTCAGACACTTTCTCTCGGTCGGGTATCACCATCTTGATGATCTTATCAATGTCGACATAATGACCCTCATGAAGTTCAATCTTCTCCACGTCAGGATCTTCCCCCCACGACCTCTGCTGTGACGCCGCCGGGAAGATCTTGTCTTCATCCGAGATATATGCCCTCACCCATGGCAGAGATGACAACCGGCGACCCGCTTTCGATGCCTCCCCGATTTTATAGAGCTGCTGCCGAAGATTCTCTATCCTTCCCGCTCTTAACTCATCACACTCATCACACTCATCACACTCATCACACTCAAACAAACTCTTTACCTCTTCCCATTGACGGCGATCGCGCATCATGCGCATCCTGAATTTCAGCAGGTTGCGCTCGGTAAGATTGTCGGCGGTGCCATAGTAGATGTCGGGTGAGATACCCCGTGTTTCATCCACCGGATGTAACGTGCCGTTGATGGCGTAGGCGGCAGTGATCCTATCTGCCGGTAGGGTCAGCGCTGAGGCATATACCCCGAGCGACCATGCAAACAAATAGATAGTGTAGTATCTGCTCAGTATCGTTGTGTCAAGGGTGAAGTCGCTGTAGTCATGGACCACCGCAACATCCCAGCCCGGCAAGTCAATATTCCGAGCTATCCTCTCATCCGCACTCCATCCTGCATAGATCAAGATGAGGCGTGTATTATGTGTCGATTGGGTCTGTAGATCTATCTTCATCGCTCGAATGCTTTTGAGATCCGGGTTAGTATGTGGTCTATATCCTCTTCGCTCAGCGTGGCATTGAGCGAAAATCTGATCCTCTCTCCCCCGGGAGGTACGGTCGGTCTCCTTATCGGAAGTGCCAAAATACCCTCTCTCTCCAATTGCCGGGAGATTTCGATGGCGCGAAGTGCATCGCCGGTCATCAGCGGGATGATGGCGGAGCGCGAGGGGTTAGCCTCGCCGGTGATCCGTTCGATGCCTCGTCTGAAGCGCTCGGCAATCTTCGCAAGATGCTCTCTTTCGGCATCCATCGCGGCGAGTTGTCGCATCATCTCCATCGACCATGCTACATTGATCGGCGGCAACACCGTCGAGAAGATAAGACTCCGTGAGGTGTTGATAAGATATTCTTTGAGTAGGGGAGTGGTGATGACGTATGCCCCCATCGAACCGACGGCCTTGCCCAATGTGCCGATCAGGATATCGACTCTGTCGAGGATACCCTCTTCAGCGCATTTCCCTAATCCGTGTGGGCCGAAGACTCCGATGGCATGTGCCTCGTCGACATAGAGCATCATCTTGGGATTTTCCTCTTTGAGCTTTGCAAGCTCAAAGAGTGGTGCGATATCCCCATCCATGCTATACACCGATTCACACATCACGATGATCCGGTCGCGACGTTCATGCTCGTTGTCGAGTATCTTGCGAAGATGATCTATATCGTTATGCCGCCAGCGTTTCTGCTCTCCCCCTCCGAGGCGGATACCATCGATGGCGGAGGCATGCACTAATTTGTCGGTAGCCCACAGCGTGTTACCCTCGCTCAGCGCCGATGCCACTCCGACATTGGCATGATAACCGGAGTTGTAGAGGAGCGCCGATTTGCCATATTCCTTTTCGAGATATCCCTCGAAGTCGTAATATTCCTTCTCTCGCTTGGCGAGGAGACGCGAGGCGGAGGAGGTGAAGGGCGTCCTCTGATGTGTCGCCATAAATTTTTCTCTCCATCGTGCGGAGATCTGCGCTATCCCCATGTAGTCGTTGCTACATAGGTCGATGATCTCACGATCTTCGCTGCGATCAGTCGGTAGGCGGCGTAGACGGTTCTCGCTCTCAAGTTGTGAGATGATTTGACGATATCCTCCCTGACTCTCTATCTTTTCTTCCATCTTAGAGCGCGTTCCTTAAATTTTTGGGGTCGTAGAGGCGGATCTTTTTGGGCATATTCTGAAACTCACATCGGTTCCAAT
>JBJEKI010000049.1:0-55330 GCA_051878555.1 Lepagella sp.
TTTTATAGGGTTATTCTTGCATTCCTGTCCGGTTCGATTTTTAGGGAGTATTATAATATGCCAAAAATATCCGCCTCTACGACCCCAAAAATTTAAGGAACGCGCTCTTAGTTTCCAAGTTCTAATTGATTTTTAACCAGATTGTAGTATGTGCCTTTTGCCTCTATCAGAGAAGTGTGTGTGCCGGTCTCAACCACTTCACCGCCATCGAGCACAACTATTTGGTCTGCATTCCTGACTGTCGAAAGTCGATGTGCTACAATGATAACGGTGCGCCCCTGACAGAAATCTGTAAGATTCTCGACGATCGCTTTCTCATTCTTGGCATCAAGAGCATTGGTTGCTTCATCCAAGAATATAAACTCGGGGTTCTTATATACAGCTCTTGCTATGAGAATGCGTTGCTTTTGCCCTTGACTTAGACCGACACCGTCAGCACCAATAATTGTATTATATTTCAGTGGTAAACGCATTATGTAATCATGGATGTTGGCTATACGAGCAGCCTGCTCAAGCCTTTGATCATCGATTTCATTGTCATCCACCGCTATGTTTCTGGCGATAGATTCGGAGAAAATCACACCATTTTGCATCACAACGCCACACTGTTGTCGCCACCACTTCAGGTTGTAATCATTGATGTTCCTGCCCGATATGGATATAGATCCCGATAATACGGGATAGTAACCCAAAATTAACTTGATAAGTGTCGTTTTCCCCGAACCGGAAGCCCCGACGATAGCCGTAACCTTTCCCTCCGGTATTTGGAATGAAATATCTTGAAGAGTATAATTCAAAGCATGAGGATCATATTTGAAATCAATATGATCAATGCTTATAGAAAGCGAAGATTCAAACCCCTCGTGCTGATCGCCGATAGACTCTTCATTCTTCCCCTTATGTATTTCGTTGATTCGCTCTAAGGATATTTTTACATCCTGGAAAGAGTGAACAAACGACATAAATTGCTCTACCGGATAATTCAGTTGACCGATAATATACTGTACAGCCAACATAGCACCCAGAGTCATATCTCCGGCTATTACCACATTTGCGGCAAGAACGGTAATAACTATGTTCTTAACCTCATTGATGAAAATCGAACCGGCCTCCTGCATCTGTTGTAACTTCAGCGACTTCATCTGCAAGTCAAACAGATCAGCTTGTGTATCTTCCCATTCCCAACGACGGCGTCGTTCGCAATTCTGTAGCTTGATTTCCTGCATCGAGGTGATGAATTGGTAGGTCTTGTTATTGTTCTTGGCTTGCTGCTTAAAGAGGTCATAATCCAATACACGCCTCTTCCGCAGGAAAGATATAATCCAACCGCCATATATCACGCTTCCCACGATAAATACCAGAAAGATGAATTGATTATATATGCAGAGTACGATGCCAAAGATAATAAAACTCAGAGAGGTAAAAACAATGCTCAGTACCTGATTGGTAAGGAAGGATTGTACGCGATTATGATCATCCATGCGCTGAAGCAAATCTCCCAAGAGTTTATTGTCAAAGAAAGACATGGGCAACTTTAGCAACTTGATAAAGAAATCGCTCACCAAAGAGATGTTAACTCTCATCGAAATGTGAAGCAATAGCCATCGCCTTGTGAAATCAATAGCAGTACGCCCACATACTATCATTAATTCTCCGAGAAGTATCAGCCAAATAAAACCGATGTCATGATGCTTGATGCCGATATCGACTATCGACTGAGTCAAGAAGGGCATAATAAGTTGCAAAACACAACCTATTACAAGCCCTGCTATAATTTGAATTAAATGTCTGCGATAAGGCTTGATATAATTGAGTATAAAACCGATGGATAATTTTTGTGATGAACTCTGCGAGTTCCGCTTCTGTTTTATCTCGTCAAAGTCTTTACCCAGTTTTATAAACATCGCTATCCCTTTGCCGGTATTGTTAGAGTGTATAGTAACCCAATGCCGTTCGAGGTCGGTATGGGAATATTTTATCAATCCCTTAGCCGGATCGGCAATGTAAAAATGCTTGCAATTCTTCGTCTTATACAAGACTACAAAATGACTTTGATCCCAATATAAGATAGCCGGCAGAGGCCCATCTTCCAAAGAGTCAATAGTGGATTTGGCACTGATAGCTTCAAAGCCGAGTTGTTTTGCTGTCTCGCTAAGCCCTTGCAAAGACACACCCTCTGTGGTGGCAGGACACATCTCCGATAATTCTTCAATCGAACAGCGTAACCCGAAATGATTGCATATCATCGAAAGACATGCCACCCCACATTGCATAGTGTCATGTTGCATCACAAACTCAAACCCTCGCATAGCACCAGCCCTCAATCAACTAACAACTAATAACTAATAACTAATAACTACCCTATCGGTTGACTTCTTGGCCGGCTATTATGATGCGGCTTCCGGTGAATGGCGCGGCACTGACCGGCGAGGATGAGGCATCTTCGATGTTGACTACCGAGCCCTCAAATGAATTAACAGAGATCTTCTTGGCCCTTACCTTCGCTACCCGTACATTGCTCCGTAGAAATGTCTCGATATCGAATAAGTTGGGCATATTGACGGGTTCCGGCATAATCACCGTGGCGCGATCCATCGCCACAATCTTCCGAATAGATGGCGATGATACCATTACCTTCACAACTTGTGATTCCTTCGTAATCTCGAATGAGTCGCAATTCTTGATCTCTATATTCAGAATCCCTTTTCTGTCTACTTTCACTTTCAGAGCATCTACCATATTCTCCGGTCCTGTGGCACGAACACTTCTTATCACAGACTGTTTATAACACACTTCAATCCCGGGTGATGAGCAGGAAATGATGTTAAATCCCTTCACAGAATACTCCCTGTCAACTATCTTCGAATCGGGAACTTTGGTCTCAGGCTTACATGATACCATAATCAATGTTATCACCAAGCAAAACAGTGTCGTAACATATTTCTTCATTGTCTTTCCGGTTTAATATGTCTCTTTCATTATTTGTTTTATTACAGATCGGTTTAAATTCCCTTTTTTAAGGAACGCGCCCTAAGTCTTTCTTGAAATTTTTTCTAAAACGAGCCCATCTTGGCTTACACTATTAGAGTCTGTTCTTCTCCTCGTTGGCGGCACCCTTGCCCTTGTATTTCGACTTGGTGGTGTTGAACCGGTAACCAATCGAGATTTCTACACTTCTCATCGTGTTATATCGGATTGTATGCACCTCCCTCATGCCGCTATACATCGTAAAACCGCTTTTGCGAGCCGTGTTAAAGATATCGTTAAACGATAGGCGTACGTCCCAATGCTTGCCAAATGCTTTAGATGCGCTGAGATCCACCTGCATCGTGGGGCGCATGTGGATATTCTCGCTGTCAAAATCACTCCGGTAGTTGAAGTTCAGATTGATCATATAATTCTTCGGCAGTCGGAACATATTGTTAAAGCGCACCAAAGCCATCGGATTGTTCATGTGCTTGACCTCCCCTTTGAAGTCAATATCATAAAATTGGGAGATGACTCCCGCCATCAAAGTAGGGTAGTAGAACTTTCCGATAAAACCGGGCATCACCGATACGATCACCTCTAAATTGTTGGCAGCCCGCTTAGAATTTACCTTCTGATATAGTGTGATTTCGGGATCTCCATCATATTCCATACATTCGGTGATGATACGATCCTTAATATGCTTGTACGATGCCATAACCATCAGCCATTTATAGCGGAAATTGAGCGAGAGATTGTCTATAAAACTGCTTCGCAGATTCGGATTGCCGGTCTGATAGGTGTATTGATTGACATACGATATGGTGCTGCTGAGCTGAGAATAGAGAGGACGTTGGTATTTACGGGAATAACTCAGTTGAAACATCACATTCCGTACCGGGAGAACTATCGATGCCGAAGGTAGCACCTCGTTATATACCATCGACTGCTCGGCTATCTTCTTGCCGGCTTCGAAATAGTTGCTGCCGATATGTTCATACCTCACACCGGCTTGCAACATCACCTGCCCGAAGCGCTGAAACAGCTGAACATACACGCCGGTATTATCCTCGCGAATCTCATTGTCATTATTGGCAATCGAAGCGTAGTCACTCAAAAAGATGTCTGATCTCCGGCTATTGGTGTAGGAGCCGCCAAACTGGATATTTCCCTTCCATAGGGGGTGCGCGAAATGCAGTTCGCCAGCCAGCATCCGTCCGTGACTATTATCATTCAGATGCATGCTGACATCTTCTCCACCGATTATAGCTTCGGTGATATCTTGCCGTTTATCAGACTTCCGCCATAGGAAATCAAAGGTGGCATCCGCTGTCCATTTACCCCAAACACCCGAATAATAGCCATCGACAAGATGTGAATAATATCTTTCGCGATCACTCTCTGAGACTTCAGACTCATACTCTTTGATGCCATCGGTCGAGAGGAGAGAGTTGTTGTCAGATCGGGTCTTTTCTGGGCGATAGATATATTGATAGAAAGCACCGAACGAATGTGAAGCGTTGGGGGTGTAGTTAAACCCGATTTTGCCATCCATCACTTGCCAACGTTTATTCGATCTTGTGTCGATAGTCGTGGTTTGGCTATGCGCTCCCCAAGTTTCTTGAGTGTTGATGCCTGATCCTTTGGTGCGTCTGTTGTTATACTCCAATCCGGCGAAGACATCCAGACCGGAGGTGCGGTAATTCATATTAAGTTGATCTTTGCCATAGAAGTAGTTGCTATAGCCGAATGTGGCACGATTGTCTAACGAGAACCCATCTCCGGGGTCGCCGATGGTGGAGATGCGGATCACCGCCTCGGTCGAGCCATCATACTTGGAGCCCGGATTATTGATTACTTTTACCTCTTTGACCTTTGCAGCCGGGATTTGAGACAATTCCGAATAATTGACAAGTTTCCGGCGATTGATATAGATGACAGGTTGACCCTTACCGACCACTTCAATCGAACCATTATTATTGATCACTCCCGGCAGATAACCGAGCACATCAGCAGCCGATTCGAGTGACTGCAAAGGTGTGTTCTTAATAGTAGTAATGATGCCGTCAGCATCAAAATTAGACAAAGATCGAGTAGCCTTGACCACCACCTCCTTCAGCTCCTTGGTCTTATCATCCACCGTATCATTTAAAGATGGAGAATCACTTTGAGCGTATGCTTGTAATAATGATATAAAAGCAAAGCACATCAACAAAGAAAATCTCATACCGCTATATATTTAGTTAAACTTTGTCAGGCAATTCAGATCTCCTTGTAAATTAATAGATAGTTAAAATAGATGAGGAGGAATCCAAATCATCGGCAAATATAGTAAAAAATTATAACAACTAAAATATTAACATTAGAAAATGGGGATTAAAATTAATCCCCATTTTCTAAATTTATCTTACATATAGTTTAAAGGACTTGCCGTTTACTGTTAGCAGGTAGATGCCGGATTTACCTATACTCATTGAGATTGTATCTTTCTTGGCGACAGTGCTTAAGATTTGTTTGCCATCCAATGAGTAGAGGCTGACTTCGCTTCCGTCCGGGATTCGCGATATTGTGATAATGTTATCTTCGATCCCGATTGCCGGTTCGGTTACCTTGATTTCAGCGACACCGCTATCCGAGCCTCCGACGAATGTGACTGACACCTCTTCGTTGGTGATGTCCCCACGATCGGTAACGCTCACACTCCCTGCGGGCAAAGTGAGTCGATATGTCACATCATTATCAAAGGAGACCTTTTTATCAAATACAACCCCGGCAAAACCGAGATCCCAGTCCCAACTTGCCGAACAGGGATAGCGTTGCAATTCGACATCATCTCGATATAATATGACTTCACTACCCTCTATCGATGTAATCTCAGTGTCAAAATAGAAGCCCAATATTTCAGCGCTTGGCAATACCGAGCCATCCTCGATTGATGGATATAAGTATCCTAAAGAGGCAGGCACTTCAAAATCGACCGATAATTCGGCGTTCACGACTGAGGGATCATCCTCCTTATATATCACACCTGCCGGCACAACGACAGTGTATTGTTTCCCCTTGGGCAAGACTAATTGGGAATCGAATTCCATTATTGCCCATCCTTGAGTTCTATTCTCACCGACATAGTTGTTAGCATATATTGGTTGGGTGAGGATGACTTCCCCTTCAGAATAGATGGTAGCGGTAGCATCAGTAGCCACACCCACAGCGCCATCGAAAGAGAAATAGATATCATGCAGAGGGTGATATTGAGGCTTATCACCTACAGAACAAAACTCCGGAGTCAACTCAGAGGCAAAAGCCCCAATCACACAAGCAGTAAAAACAATAACAAGCAGTAAAAATTTCCTCATAACAGTACGGTTTAAAAATTAACAAAAAACAAATATATAAAAATTCCGATATAATTCAAAATCCTATGCTACTCCCACGAAGGGGAATAGCATAGGCATCGGTTTGAAAAAATTAATCTCGGGGTGTGTTTAACACAGTTTGGTATGCATCAATAAGCCCATACCCATAGTATTCATTCCATGTGCCATAGACTTTGTTGATGTTATAGGGATAATTGCCAATTTTCTTAGCATTAGAGGCAATAATTTCACGCACTTCTGCGGCTGTAAGAGAGGGATTCCTTGAAAGAACTAAAGCCGCTAATCCAGCTACATGAGGACAAGCCATCGATGTACCGGACATATATCCGGTTCTATTATTGGGAAAAGTAGAAAGTATATTTGTTCCAGGAGCAGCAACAAACATATTTTGACCGTGAGCAGAATTTTGGCTCAACGAACCATCGCATGTCATATTTGCTACTGCTAATACATCGGGACTATAATTACCGGGATAGGTTATCGCTCCACCGGTATTACCAGCTGACTTTACAATAATACACCCTTTCCCTTCGCTACCTTGTTGAACGGCTTTGTCAATAGCCTCATCCATAGCCTCATTGGGTGTAGTTAGCCAAGAACAAGAAATTATGTCAGCACCATTTTGCCACGCCCAATTAATGCCATTAGCTAGTTTAATCGTCGTATTAAACGATGGTGCAAGAGATTTACTCACCGACATCAGTTTAGCGTCAGGAGCAACTCCGGCAATATTGATGCCATTATTACGCACAGCAGCTGCAATACCGGCACAATGTGTGCCATGATCCCCATATACAACACTCGGAGATGTATTAGTCTCAGTATCATAACTTAACGGATACATATTGGCTACTAAATCCGGATGTGTCATATCGATGCCATTGTCGACGATAGCAATTTTTATGCCACTGCCTGTCGAATAACTCCAGGCTTGACTAATAGAAATGTCAAATCCATAATATTCAGAGTTATATAGAGCCCACTGACTGTAGACATCAGGATCGTATGATATCTCTAATGCATCGAAAGAAAAACTCGGAGAAGCGTAGGCAAAAAGGCTTGTTTCATAGATATCATTGGCGATATCGACAGAGTTCTTGCCATTAGCAGGGATTACTTTCAGACTATACCATAATGGCATAAAAGGATTTTGGCCAATTATCTCACACCCAAATTGCTGAGCCACTACATTGAGCCTTGACAAATCGCTTGATCTCTTCAACTTTACATTGATATAGCCATCTGGTATTAATTCCATACCATTGCTGGTGGTAAAGCATGGTTGAGCATAACAATTTGGAGCGATAAACGAAGCAATAGCGTCATTGATGGTCATTGTGGCAGGAACCGAAAACACCTTCAGTCGATTGTCGGAATCGGATATTGTCCTGTTAAGGATAAGACCATTAGATGGGTATGAAATATTGCTGTTCGCTGTCGTAGATATTGACACTACTTTTGCGCTGTTTATCGTCAAAGAAGTCCTATTACCACGATAATAGTAATAGTCATCTTGCGCATGAACAGCAGACAAACTGCAAAATGCCAATATCGTAATTAATAAACGTTTCATAGGAAGGGCTATTTAACGATGATCTTTTGATTCTTGATTACAGTTGAGCCCTCTGACAGTGATACAATGTATACGCCATTTGAGAGCGAGCCAAGTTGACATGCTTTGCTTACCTTGGAATATTCCTCAACGAGTCGACCTGAGAGATCATAGATCGATAACTTGTAAGTTGCATCAGATCCAAGAATGCGAAGCTCATTGTTCTGATAAGAGAGAACGATTGCCTTGTCATCGTCGGCGATAGACTTCACGCCTGTGTTGTGAGGATTATATACCGGACGGATATATGCCCCATTATACTTCTTGGAATCTACAATTGTGACTCCGGCAGAGTTAGAAGAAACAGCCTTGGCAAATGTCGGAGTAAACCCCTCTGTATCGGATTTCAAATAATCAGATTCAGCTCCCGACCAATACAAAGCATCGTAATAATTGTAAGTTTCTCCATCACTTGTGAAAGAGTAGAGTATAGTAAGAGGAAGGAAAATACTGTGACCTGTACGACCATATATCTTAACTCCTTTTATATCCCCTTCGGTGTATGTATCCCACCAGCAATACATATACAATTCGTAGATGTCACGATCATTGGGCAATCTCCAGCCCTCACCCCACAAATGGCGAGCCGCATCGAAATCGCTGCCGCTGATATCCTTACCGAGATCTTCAAGAACTTCTATAGGCGCGGACTCTGAATCCTCATCATCTTCATATCTTACGAAATACTGATAGTTCTCCACCGTGAAATTATCGCGAGATTCCACCTCGCCCCAAGCGAAGCGTTGTCCGAGTTCGTATGGATTGGTTGCCCCGATATTATAGGTCGCCCAGCGAGTGCCACTCGGCAAACCCAAATTCACATACTCATAATTTCCCAACGTGCCATCGACATCGTAAGAAGTATCAAGAGTATCCTCCGCCAAACAAGGCATTGCAAAGCATGCCAACAAAAGGTATACCAATTTTTTCATAACCGTAATGTTTTAAAGTTTAACAATGAAAGTATATAGATTGACCCGAAATGTCCTTCAGCCTATATTTATTTGAGAACAAATTTCTTTGTGGCCATTCCACTGACTGTCTCAATTTGCAAGAAGTAAACCCCGGACTCTTTGATATTGACAGATGAAACCGGAACAACAATCGAAGATGCGTTGACATCAGAAACACTGCCGACAATATTGCCTGAAAAATCAGACACAATAATATTCTTAATAGATTCGTTGGCACGGATTGAGAAATCTCCGTATGTGTTACTCGGTGATACAACATCAACGAAAGCACTGTTTATTCCCTTTGAGGTGGAAAGATTTTTATCGGAGATAGAGATGCTATCAACATCGCGATCGATAATATATTCTGGAACAAGGGCATAAATATCACAATGTGAAATGGGGTTGTTTGAACTGTAACTATTTACGCTAATGCCATCAGTGTGAATTGAATAGACTTGAGAAATATATGAATCCCAATCATCCAACCCATGATAGGCGACCATATTACTTGGAGCATCATCATTAAAACCAACTACTCTGTCACCTGCTGCGCCATGAATGAAAATGAACGGATCATCAACGCCCGGATTAGCGCACATTGTGAAAACATTATGCTTTTCTCCATCGCTTGGTAAGTAACAAGGATTGTATACGTATGATATAGGAGTATCCTCATAATAGTAATCGCCATTTACATTTACATCAGCCACCCCGGTGGTGTAATTATCGGCATGTCTTACTCGGATGAGGTAAAGACCGGTTTTGGGAATAGTGATACGAGCGGTAGCGACCTGCTTTGATGAATTCAGAGTTTCTTGTGATGGGAACATCCAATTAAGACCTTGCATCTCCTGTGACGTTGCCGGTGTGTATATGTGGTCAGGTTTGAGATTAAATCCATTGCCTCCGACTGTTTGGTTATTGCCAATTATATTATTGGATGATCCGTTAGGGTTAACAGGATTTAAAATGGTTTGTGAAGGAGACCCAAAATAAACAACATCAATTTTGTGCGAAGCGTCACTTGATGTTGTAATAAAAATGACTTGATCTTTAGTATAACTGAAAGTCTTATAGAATGTGTAAAGCAAAGGAACATTTACAAAGTGAACAGTCTCATTTGAGAAATTAACGCGTCTTGGAGAATTGGATTGGCTATTATCGGTAGTTTCATATGAACTTCCAGCCATAGCATCCTCAAGATATTCTTCGAATGAATTGGAAGAGAAAGAAGCATCATAACTATTAAGAGCAACTTTAATATTTTCCACGTCAGGAAATTCAGGGGCAGAAGTAGCAATAGAAATCACATTTGTGCCGGCATTAAGATTAAGTCTTTCATGACCATCCACACGTGCAGATTGCCAATTTCCGGAAGTGGCAGAGATAGATCCGACAAGCACATCATTGACATAAACGTTAAAAGTTGAATAGCGATTATTAGCTAATTTGGCAGGCAAAAGCCAAAATTCGGTATAATAAGCACCTGATTGTGGAGCTTCGATACTGAAATTTTTGAAATTATATAGACCATCAGTAGAGTTGGAAACACCTACAATAGAGAGAGTAGCTTGGGAAGAGGCATTAGTCCCATTATCCTGAGCCATAACATTCAGTATGCTAACCAAAGCAAGCATAAGAACCATCGCGAACTTAAATACTGTTAATCTCATAATAATTAAAATTTTAAATTTCCCTACTCATATCGCTTTTCGGTTTCCGCGCCTTTGCAGTCCGGTCTGTTTATTTATTGGTTGTATTCCCTAATCGTATCGTTTAGGGAAAGCCAAGATTTTCTCAGATTACTATCTCTGCACTTGCACTCCAATATTCACTTTCGATTATTATAGTGTATGTGCCTTGTTCATATATATAGAACTCAGTATTCAGCATCGGAGAGTAGTCGATTAACTCATCGCTTGAATTATATACGAATACTTCCGCGTCCCAATCCTCACTACATTCGATTGACAAGCATCTCGTGTCTGTATCAAACGTGACATCGATAGGGAGATTTAGTGGACCTCGGTTTACTTGAGATTGGGAAGTTGAACTTTGCTTTCTCTGATACCCTAAATGCACATTTTGAGTCGAAGCATATACTTCTATGGAAAACAGAAGCAGAATCAGTAATACTATCTTTTTAATCATACTTTATAGGTTTAAATGTTGATGCAAAGTTACTTTATGAAAAGTTTTTTTGCAAATAAAAAAGTTTTCAAAATGCAATTTTATATACCTGTATATCAATGTATTAGCAAGTGGTAATTTTTCAAAAGTTTAAAATGGGGGTATAAAAGTTTAACAGACGAGAAAAAGTGCCCTATCCTTGGCTCTTTTTCTCGTCTGTATTGTTGTGTCGGTTATCTTAGCCTGCTTGATCTCCAACATCTCTTACAGAAGAGAGAGAAAACAAATTACTCTGAATTTGAGTTCGGAGTGTCGCTTGATTCCAATTTTAGTTTTATGAAACGACCTAAGTTCATATCATGCTCGTTGAGATTTAATTTTTTCCTTATGCCACTACTTATGATATAATGTTTCTTTGTATTAAAATAATCACCGATTTCTTTACCTTTAAAACCGATAGCATATAGGCAAATCACGTTTATTTCATCAATAGTAAATCCTTTACTTTCCCAATATTTGATAAACTCGGGATGTGATTCCTTATATGCCAAGCGGGTAGAATCCATAAATTGCTGTTGGTCGTTCCGTATCGAATCTATCCATTCCTTGACCGACTTTGATGGCTTCTTGCTTTTTGTAATTTCTGTCACCAATAGACTGTTTAGTAATTCTAAGCGTTTCTTGATAATCGGATGAATTGACTTCGTAAGTTTATCCTTCTCTTTTAGAAGTTTGTTCAGATTCTCTTGTTCTCGTTCAAGTTTTTCTTTCTCAAGAGTTAATGTCACCAATTCAAGCTCGGCTTTCTCTTTCTCTTTCTCTTTAACAAGCCGCTTTGCGTTGTTCAACCGATTTTTGTAATAAAGCCAACATGATATCAGGAGTAAGATGACTACTATCAGAAGACAATACCAGATTACATGGTTCTTTTGTTGGATACTCTTGATGTGTTCCAACTCCATTTCATGTTTGGTCTCTGCAAACAATAAATTGTCTGAGATAAGTTTATAGTGGTAACGTCCCATTATCTCGGAAAATTCATGATAGGATTTATATGCTTCCTCGTATTTCTTTTGGTTTTCCAACAAAAGAGTCTTGGTGGCTACATATTTAAGAGAATCTGACACAGTCCCGGTCATATCGGTCATATCCAGTGCTTTAAATGCTTCATCATGGTTGCCTATCTTGGAATATCCGTATGCTAAATTTAAATAATCTTCACGTAGCATCTCATGATCTTTATATTTATCAATTATGTCTCGGATCTCTTCGGTCGAACCATATTCTACACTGTATAGCAACATAGGGGTAAAGTAATAGTGCTCTCCATCCGGATATTCCTTGACCAATTCCTCTAATTGCTTAAGGGTTTCAACCGCTTTTTGCGGTTCGTCATCTTCTATATATCCCAAGGCAACATTAGAGATGCTTTTAATACTGAGTAGATCTTTGCCGAGAGATTTATATAGTTTAGCAGCTAAAGCATTACATTCAATATGCTCTTTCAATTTTTCTTCTTCTATAAAAATGGTGCCTTGTGCCACTAAGGTATGAGCCAGAAGCAGTGTATCTGTCGTCTCCTCTTTAAAATCAGCGGCACGCAGAAAGGATTGCATTGCAGACTCATATTCGCCGCGGTTTTGGTATATGCGAGCTTGGTAGTAGTATGTGCGGAGTTTGTCGTTGGGGGTTCCCTTCTTGAGGTAATAGTCTATGGCGGGTTGGAGCACATCGAATGTGGTGGTATCGACATAGTTCTTGTCTAAAGCCATCGATTTTAACAGGGCATAACGAGCCTTGGCTTTATCACCATGTAGGGAAGATAAAGGAATATCGTTAAGGATAGCCAAAGCAGAATCGGGCCGGCTATTCATCAATTCTTCAGCACTATCCATCGCTCCGCTAATCTCTCGCGAAGTACAAGACCCCAAAGCAACAAGGAGAACAAAAAGTAAATTATAATAAAGATGGTTACGCATAGAGGATAAAAAAATAATTAGCAAGACAAAGATAGCAATATTTCATGACTTATCAAAATTCTTATTCTCTTAGAGCGTCTTCTTTGGAGTGTGTGCTTTGGATTAAAGAGGGGAGTACCAAGCTTGGTTGATACTCCCCTCTTCGGATAGGTATATTTGAGATTTGATTTGATCAGATGAGTGATGCACCCTTTTCGATCGCCTTCTCGTTCAGAGGAATCAACTTGTGGTGACGCTCGGGAAGTGATTTCTTCAATCCCTTTATCACATTTTCCATCGGCAATTTATAGGTCATCGCCTTGAGCAATGCACCCATCACCACCATGTTGTAGGCCTTCGAGTTGCCGATCTCCAATGTAGCCTCCATCGCATCGATGGGGAAGATCTTGATATCATCGCGAGTGGGGCGGTTGTGGATACCGTTGGTGTCGAAGATCAAGATGCCGCCGGCTTTCACCTTGGGGGCAAACTTGTCGAGACTCTGCTGGTTGAGCGCAACCACGATATCATACTTGTCGAGCACCGGCGAAGAGATCTTGGCGTCGGAGAGGATCACTGTTACGTTGGCTGTACCGCCACGCTGTTCAGGACCGTATGAGGGCATCCAGGTCACTTCTTTATCATCCATCAGACCTGAATATGCAAGGATCTTACCCATAGAGAGCACACCCTGTCCACCGAATCCGGCTATAATTATTTCTTCTTTCATGATTGATTGGTCTTAAACGTTTTTAAGGTCGCCGAGAGGATATTTCTCGAACATGTGTTCTTCCATCCATTTGTTGGCCATTTCGGGAGTGAGCTTCCAACCGCTGTTGCAAGTCGACACAACCTCCACGACCGAAGTACCCTTCTTGGCAATAGCATTCTCGAACGCCTTCTTGAGAGCAGCTTTGGTCTTGCGGACAGCGGCAGCTGTGTGTACAGACTGGCGAGTTACGTAGCAAGTGCCATCGAGGATAGCCATAAGATTGGTGATCTCTAAGGGGTGACCATTCAGATCGACACGTCGTCCGTAAGGAGTAGTGGCTGTCTTCTGGCCTACGAGAGTGGTTGGAGCCATCTGACCTCCGGTCATACCATAGATGGCATTGTTGACGAAGATCATCACGATGTTCTCACCGCGGTTGGCGGCATGGATAGACTCGGCAGTACCGATGGCTGACATATCGCCGTCTCCCTGATATGTGAACACCACATTCTCAGGCCAGAGACGAGACATAGCAGTAGCCACGGCGGGTGCACGACCATGGGCTGCTTCCACCCAGTCTACATCGATATAATTATATGCGAATACGGCGCAACCTACAGGCGACACGCCGACTGCATGGTCGGCAAGGCCCATCTCGGCGAGTACCTCTGCCAGAAGCTTGTGAATCACGCCATGCGAGCATCCGGGGCAATAATGCATGTGGACCTCTTCCAAGAGTTCAGGCTTGCAATAGACCTTGTTCTCTTCTTTGATTATTTCTTCGATATTCATAACGTTATAATAGAGCGTGATTATTATTTGTTGATAATTTTCTCTTTGAGAGCTGTTACCACCTCTTCGGGGCTGGGGATGATACCACCGAGGCGTCCGAAGTGCTCTACGGGGAGAGCGTCATGCACGGCGAGGCGTACATCTTCGATCATCTGGCCGGCGTTGAGCTCTACGACGAGCACACCCTTCTTGCCCTCAGCTGCTTTTCTGACAGCCTCTGTGGGGAAGGGCCAGAGGGTGATGGGGCGAATGATGCCCACCTTGATACCCTCTTCGGCAGCAAGTTCGCGAGCCTTGTCAGAGATGCGGGCGATGGTGCCGAATGCCACGATCAGATAGTCGGCATCTTCCACGCCGATCTCTTCCCAGCGAGTCTCATTCTCAGCAATCTTCTTATAGCGCTCTTGGAGCTGATGGTTGATCACCTCCATCTTGGCTGACTCGAGTTCGAGCGAAGTTACAACGTTACGTTTGCGACCATCCTTGCGGCCGGTAGTGGCCCAGGGGCACTGCTTGCGGATCTCCTCCGCAGTGCGGCGCGGACGCTGCTCGGGGAGCACCACTTTCTCCATCATCTGGCCTACGATACCGTCGGCAAGAATCATACAAGGATTGGTATATTTGAATGCCAAGTCGAAGCCAAGGCCGACGAAGTCTACCATCTCCTGCACTGTCGAGGGGGCAAGCACGATAAGATGATAGTCGCCATGACCGCCACCCTTGGTGGCTTGGAAATAGTCAGCTTGTGAGGGCTGGATGGTGCCAAGACCCGGACCACCACGCATCACATTAAGGATCAATGCCGGCAGCGATGCTGCTGCAATATAGGAGATACCCTCCTGCTTTAGGCTTATGCCCGGCGACGACGATGATGTCATCACGGCTTTACCTGTTGATGCGCCACCATACACCATGTTGATGGCTGCAAGCTCTGATTCAGCCTGAAGCACTACCATGCCGGTGGTCTCCCACGGCATAAGCTCCTCGAGTGTCTCGAGAACTTCCGACTGCGGGGTGATGGGATAGCCGAAATAACCGTCACATCCATAGCGGATCGCGGCGTGGGCTATCGCCTCGTTACCCTTCATTAATCTTACCTCTTCTTTCATACGGATTGTGTTTTCTTGATCTGTCTTAGATGGTTAGAGATTAGTCGTTACTTTTCTACCTTGCGGTACACCTCGATGCATGCATCCGGACATACCAAAGCACATGAACTACACCCGATGCAATTCTCCGGATTCGCCATGTAGGTGTAATGATATCCACGGTCGTTCACTTCGTTGGGCTGCAATGCCAACGTGTCCGTCGGACAAGCCACCACACATAGGTTACACCCCTTGCATCTTTCGATGTTGACGGTGATCGCTCCTCTTACTTTTGCCATTATTACAGTATTTTTTGGTTAAATTAATATTAGTCCCTACTTTTTTGCGAAGCTTGTTTTTGCTCTTTTCAAACTTCGAAGACAAATATAGAAATTTTTCTTCTATTTAATCAACAAAAAAAGTATGTTTTTCAACATGAATTTATTCATTTTTTACTTCCATATGTAATAGGTGTGTTTTTTACCATTTTTATCCCTGCCACCATTGCACATTACCCCTCGCAGAGTGCAATTCCTACGCATTTTTACCCTCCGACACCCCTTGTTAAATTTTTATTAAATTTAGTCCTGTTTCACTATCATATCCCTTTTTTTGCTAATTTTGTTAGCATTATAACGGATCTGTATGATGCGCTATTATTATCTCAATACTTTAGCTTATTATGAAGAAACATATTCTGGTAGTAGACGATGAGGAGACTCTCTGCGAGGCGCTACGTTTCAACCTCGAAGCGGAGGGCTATGATGTCACCACTTCTCTGAGCGCCGAGGAGGTGCTCACCCTCGATCTTTCGCAGTTCGACCTGGTGCTCCTCGACATCATGATGGGAGATATCTCCGGCACCCAGTTGGCGAAGATTATGAAGAATAATCCCTCCACGGCGCGGATCCCCATCATCTTCTGCACCGCCAAGGATAGCGAGGATGATATGGTCGACGGCCTCGACCTCGGCGCCGATGATTATATCACAAAGCCCTATACCCTGCGCAATGTCTTGGCTCGCGTCAAGAGCGTGCTCCGTCGCGTCAACGAGGGTCAGCTCCCCGGCCCACCTACCGGCGATAAGCCCGTATCCTTCGAGGGGCTGTCGATTATCCCCTCGCGTAAACTATGTATCGTCGACGGCGTCGAGGTCAAGATGCCTCGCAAGGAGTTCGAAATCCTCGGTATGCTCCTCTCAGACCCCGGTCGCATCTTCAGCCGCGACGACCTGATACATGCCATCTGGCCCGGTGAAGTCGTCGTAGTCGATCGTGTCATCGATGTCAATATCACCCGAATCCGTCACAAGATCGGTGTGTATGCCAAGTATATAAAATCTCGATCCGGTTATGGCTATGGATTTATTCCCTAAAAAACGTGTACCCTATTGGAGCCGCCTCTTCTTCTGGCTGGTGGCTTATTCGCTAATCCTGGTCGGCTCGGTGGTAATCTTTCAGTATCATCGCGAGAAGCAGTTCAAGGCTGAAGAACTCAACGCACGTCTTCAGCAGATCAATAGCGAAATCCTCGATGACATCGACGCCGGGATCCCGGTGGCGCAGAGTTGTAGCAATCATTCCATAGGTGGACTCCGCGTCAGCGTGATCAATCGCGCCGGGAAGGTGATCTACGATAATTCCCTCGACAGCCTCCCCTCGGTCAATCATCAAGACCGCGAGGAGATAGCACGAGCTATCGCCGTCGGCTCCGGTTATTCAGTGCGACGTCATAGCCAGAGCACCGGCTCAAGCTATTTCTATTCCGCTCGCCGTGGCAAGGATGGCATCGTGGTTCGCACCGCCATCCCCTATAGCGTGTCGCTCTCTACGCTGCTTAAGGCTGATTATGGCTTCCTATGGGTGATCGGAGGCATCACGCTGATCATGTGTGTATTCGGATATTTTGCCACTCGCAAGATCGGCTATCATATCTCGCGCCTCCGCGAATTTGCAGCCAATGCCGAACGCGGCGAACCGGTATATGACGCCCGCCCATTCAGCCACGACGAACTGGGCGATATCTCCGCTCATATCGTGCGCCTATATGCTTCACTCCAACAAGCCATCGCCGAACGTGACCGCGAACACCAAGCCGCCCTCCGCGAGCAGGAGGATAAGGTCCGTCTCAAAAAGCAACTCACCAATAATATCAATCATGAACTGAAGACCCCGGTCGCCTCGATTCGCGTGTGCCTCGAGACCCTGATGACTTATCCCAAGCTCGAGGAGAGCAAACGTCAGGATTTCATGAAACGATGTCTCGCTAACTGCGATCGCCTCTCGAATCTGCTTAACGATGTGTCGACCATCACACGCATCGACGAGGGAAGTCAAACCATCGAACGCCGACCGGTGGACCTCGCCAAGATCATCGCTACGGTGGTCGACGATATGACCCCATTGGCGCAGAACAAGGGGGTGACCATAGCCTGCAATACGCACGGCGCAATGCCGATCAATGGCTGTGCCGGCCTTTTGGAATCAGTGTTTGTCAATCTGATTAATAATGCTTTGAGTTATAGCGGATGCGATCGCATCTACATCGTCGGAGGCACCGACAGCGACGGTATGATCCGCCTTACATTCTCTGACAATGGCTGTGGGGTGGATCCCGTGCACCTGCCCCATCTCTTCGAGCGCTTCTACCGCATCGACAAGGGTCGCTCCAGGGCTGCCGGCGGCACCGGCCTCGGCCTATCTATAGTAAAAAACAGCATCCAAGTGCACCAAGGAGAAATCCAAATCTCCAACCAACCCACCGGAGGCCTAAGCTTCAAAATCCACCTCCCCGGATTATAACACCTTTTTGTTCCATCCTATAATTAGAGCACGTTCCTTGAGAACGTGCTCTAATTATAGGGAGTCGCTGAGTATTTCGGACTCTTCGTCAGGATTTTCTATGGTCGGATCGTAGCTCTCGTTCGGGTCGACATAGTCGGGATCTTCTTGACTCATAGTTGTGTCTTCGACTACCTCGACCGGATTCTCATCTTGATAGGTGAAGATTGGCTCTTCGATCACTTTCTCTTCATCCAAGATAGGATTGAGCGTGTCATCTACCAGCCCGGCATTGGGATTGAGCGTGCCGGAGTGTAGGGTAGTGGTCATCATCATAATGCCGGTGACGAAGAAGAGCAGACAGCTCACAGCGAGCATCGTGTCGATGCCGAGCAGACGTGGCGTGTCCGGCTTGTCGGGAGCACCGTTGATGGTTCTTACCACAAGCGAAACCAATGGCAACACCGAGAGCACTCCCCAGATGATACATACTGTGCGTAGTGCTGATGCTCCCGCCTCCGGCCCTACCAGACCGATCATCCCCATCATGATGCCTACGATGCCCAATGTGATCACTGCCCATGAGGCAATCGACAATAGACATGTACGCGCCGACTCCTTCCCACTGAAATTTACATAGCGGTGGAAGAAGGGGCGTATGAAGTAGGTTTCGAAATAACCCTCATACACATGCTTGGGGTTATAAAATTCGTTGAATTTCATGTCTACAAATTTATAAAAAATATTTCAGAAACCGTAAACATTTTTTCATTAAGAATACTCTGACGATATTTTTTGTGCAAAAGATGGCATTTCAGGGGCATTTTCGACTCTTTTTTAGGGAAGTATTCGGTCTCATCACTGTCTCATTTCAGCTTCAGACGAGTGCCGGGGCGATCCTTCGCTTTGGGGTTGAGAGCCTGAAGTATGCTCATCTTTACGGCAAATCGCTGGGAGATGGAGTGGATCGATTCATCCTCACCGATCACGACCTTGCCGGGGTCTTCGTCATCGACTTTATCCCTCTTCTCTTGAAGGTACACCTCCTCCCAGGCTCGAATCTCCACATCGAGCAGAGCATCATTATACTCCATAAGTTTGCGCTTGTCCATATTCAGTTCCTTGGCTATCGAGCCGTAAGTTTCGCCCGGATTGGCTATGACATAATATAAGCCGAAAGCACGTCTTACCTTGTGCGAAGCCAAGAGAGTGCTCTGTATGAAGAGGGCATTCTGCTCGGCACGCTCATTATCATCAAGCCCATAGTTATATAAGGAATAGCGCTCGATGATCGACACCAGGCGAGCGGCATAGTTAGGGTCGGTGGCATAGCCACATTGTCGGAGTGTCTTGGCCCACGCCGTGTAGTCATGACGATCCAAGGCGAAGAGGGGATGATACCTCGGGCGAAGCAAAAAACGGGAATGATCTTCGTATGAATCTTCCACCTTGGGATAGGCGCGGAAACACTCGTCGGGAGCATCGTCAGAACGAAGTAGTGTATCTCCCTCCCACCCTTTATGGCACTTGATGCCGAAATGATTGTTGCCGCGACGTGCCAATGAGGATGTGCCGGCAGCCGATTCGAGTAGACCCTGTGCCAACGTGATCGAAGCCGGAATCCCATACTTCTTCTCTTGCTCCACAGCAAGATCGGCATACTGATTGATATAATCACTATACTTATCCGCACGGATCGCACTGCAAAGCAGAAGCAAAAAAATCAAACTAAAGAGACATCGATACCTCCCATATATATATTGAATGGAATATCTCATCATAATAGAAACTCGGAAAAATAATATCCTTATTATTTCGACTTGGTTAAGAGGAGATAGTTTATTGGCAAAATTGATATTTTAGTCGGAATAATTGTATTAGAGCGCGTTCCAAAAATTTTTTGGGCCGTAGAGGCGGATATTTTTGGCAGATTTTGAAAGTCAAAGAGGGCGCAATGCGGGCATTGCAACCGATGCGACTTTCGAAATCTGATCAAAAATATCCGCCTCTACGGCCCAAAAAATTTAAGGAACGCGCTCTAAATACTCCAACAACAATGTTATACAACATAAATTTATATTTATAATATAAATAAAATAAAAAACGTAAAGAAAAATGATATTTTTATTAGCAAAAAGTTTGTGAATTTAAAATTATTGTTTACATTTGCAACCGTAATTAATAAAATTAGTAGCAACCATAATAAAAGAAGGATAAACAGAACATTTGATAAAGGTAAGGAAAGAAGAATATTTGTATATAGCAAAATGATAGAACCAGGCAACTGATTGTGAATGGATCGAGACCTTCGGGCTCATACGAAATATAAAAGGATATTTAAATTGAATGATTGATTAATTAATAATGCGGATATGACTTTATGTCATGATGGATTCAGAAAAGTTGTTTTATTCTATGTGAATATGACGATTTGATTCAACCTAATTTTGATTTGATGAGAGAGGCCGATCGACGAGATTCGCCTCTTTCGCTTTATATAGAGCTATTAAGAGCGCGTTCCTTAAAATTTTTGGGGTCGTAGGGGCGGATATTTTTGAGCAGATTTTGAAAGTCAAAGAGGGCGCAATGCGGGCATTGCAACCGATGCGACTTTCGAAATATGCCAAAAAGATCCGGGCAATGGTAACTAAATCTACCAATATCTATTGCTGATTTTGTTGTCATTTTAACTTTTTTATAGAATAATGTTAACGAAATGTTAATTGCAATTTGCGATTCCGAAATTCGAGGAAACGTTGATTTTTCCCGAGTCTCGTATCCTTGGCCGCTTTTGATTACTTGCTTTCAGTCACATACGTACGTATGCTCCTTACAGCAAGTAATCAAAAGCGACTCAAGGCTACGACCCCTACGGCCCCAAAAATTTTAAGGAACGCGCTCTAAGAGCGCCATGGGTCTTTGGGTTCAAAAGGAATAAGGGCTTTAACTCACGTTAAAACCCTTACTCAAGCATTAATAGGCTCTTATAGAGCGATTAATGAAGAAATCAAATGTTTAGCGGATTTGACCAAATTATTAGTGTGTGATTATTAGTGTGTGATTATTATTTTGTAGATCTTTTCATTTTGACGTAGTATATATAATCCCGGTTCCACAGGCATCTTCTGTTGTGTGCCGGTGAGATCATATATTTCATAGTATACATTCCAATCTATACCACTTTTTGTTTCGGGGTATAGTTCTCTTATATTAGAAGTTTGGATCAATGGTATGGATTGAGAATTAAGAACACGATTCGTACGCCCGTCGACTATTGCTACCACGATATTCACCTTCTCAAGATTGTCGATATTATCCGGCAGAGTAAATTCCCCTGACCAGGAAGCCTCTTCTCCATATTTCAGTGAGGATGGAAGCGAACCGACTTCTCCACGGAGGGGTGTAAGAAGTCCTCGTGCCACTTCTTGATAATACATATCCGATGCCGGAATAGGAGATGGCTTGTTTTCATATCCACCCATCATCTCGCTCCCTCCGGAATAGGCATTATTTTGCTGATAAGCGTTCGATTCCGGATGATGCACATCATTTTCGATTGCTGCACAGAAGATCCGATAGTCACCATCATTATAGAATGAATCGAACCAGACTTGGGCATTAATGTCTACTTTTCCAGAAGTATCGTCAAGCGACACACTTGCTTCAAGAGCCGCATCGATCGGAGTTTCCAACTGCTTGCCAAGTTCGAGAAGCATTAGACTCGGATTGGGATCGAGTTCTTTTACACGATTCAGGGTCGAAGCCGGAAGACCGGTTGCGGACATTACGTCATGAGGTGTATAATCTTCCAATTCCATCAAGTCGCGACTATGGATAGCAATAGGCACAACACCATCAGGATATGTCTCCAATGCCTGTTTTATTGCCACAATACCCCGAATACACCATCCGCACCATGTGCCGGTGCCCTCTTCCAATAAGATTTTATGATTTACAAATCTCAACTGCTTTGAAATTTCGGCTGTAGCATCTCCGGAAGATACATTTAACAAAAGATCATATAGTCCCTTGTCTGTCATCTTATAATCAGTCGTCCATATGAATGGAACACGCTCGCCCGGAACTAATACTGCATCGACAGCCTGAGATATAACATCACCATTGATTTTTGCGCTGATGGTATAACCATTCAGGTCATGATTCCCACGATTCAGCAGATAGCCGCTGAGGGTGAGAGGGAGTGTCACATCATGTAGCAATGGCATATCCAATTCCAACCCGATAAGGGCGGGAGTACCGGCTATGATATCATCTATATAGAGTCGACTCTTATCGGTGGAATTATTGACAAATGCGATTCGTATTTCTTTATCGGCAAATGCGGAAAGATCGACCGAATGATTAGCCCATGAATCAGATTCTTGCTCGATTACGAAGATGGGACTCGTTGCCATAAATTCTTCGGGAGTTGAGGCTGATTCGGAAATATAGATAGCATAACCATCTGCAAATCGTCTGTCGCATACCTTGGCTCGCCACGAGAGAGCAGACCCCGACTCTACGGCAAGAGCAGGTAGTATCATCCAGTCTGACGAAGTCCCTGCCGGAGAATACCAAGATGTGCTCTGCGCCACGGCATTTTGCTCCTCTTCGATCATATAGGCAATCCATGAATCGCCCTGAGAAAAACCGAACTTGGCAACATCCGGAGACAAAGTATTGCCATCTGCATCAATCAGTGTGAAATCTTCAGGTATGCCGGAAGAAAAGTCACATCTTATTTCGCTGACCGCAGCCTCGGCTGAGGCTGTGATCAGTGAAATAAATAAAGATAAAGATAAGATTTTATATAGTTTCATAGATCCGTGTTTTATCTGACTATACTTATCTTGGCACTATGCATGCCATCTGTAAGGATATATACCCCTTGCGATAACTCAAGATCAAGACTCTTGCCGGCTTTAATGGTCGAGACAATACGTCCGGAAATGTCTATCAGGGTCACATCCCTATCGATTGTTTCCACTCTTAGTGTAGAACCTATGCCGTAGGCCTTGAACCGTTGACCCGCCTCGTATGGAATTTCTTCTACACCATCGTCGAAGAAGTCGACGATAACTATCGGGCTGAGTTCAGATTTGCATGTCTTGTTGAAAATTTCTTGGAATGCCTGTACTTGCAAACCATAATTCTTACCCTCTTCGGGTGAGATCGAGAAGCGATATGATGTATCCGTAGTAGTGCTCTTATCGATCAAGGAGTAGAGATAATCTCCCTTCTTTACATTTTGCATCACTTCGATATAATCGATCAAGAATTGCTCACCGCTGATGGTATAGAACATCAATTGATCGTGATCTTTACCATTTTCGAAACACAAAGTGAATTCCTGAGTGCCGGTGGTATAGAAATTCACCACTTGATAAGAGTCTGATCCTTGAACCACAAATTGAGCCCCCTCTTCGGCATATACCTGCATGTGGACTGAATATTTACCATTATCGGCAGAGAGGGTGATCTCGGGTGTATAGATTTCAAACATACCGTATGGATCTTCGATGCAACCCAGCATTCCTTTGGCCAGAATATTACCTCTTCCTTGCCATCCGGGAGTCTCGGTATAGTCATCGAGTGATATTAAGCTATTCTCGTTATAGAGGAACATCGGGTCTGTCACCGGATTGCGAACGGTAACCTTATCAAAATACTCAGCCAGAATCTTATAATTTTCTTGATCTTCGGCGATTTTATCTGCATTATAAGCCCCAACTACATAATATGTGGCACGAGGTGTTTCATCCCACTTGGCAGTGACTCCTCCTCGAGGATCTATGTCTACAGCCTCCAAGCCCTCGATACCACTTATGCCGAATGCATGGAAAGTATTGGAGAATTCAGATGCTCTATTTCCGCTAAGACATTGGACTGAGAAGTAATGCTCTTTATAGGGGTCAAGACCGCTGAATGTATAACTATTTGATTCGGTAATGATATTATCGTCAATCAGGGTGCGTTTGAGCATCGGATTGGTTTCATATTCGATGTTGTCGATAGCCAACGTGCCGGTGCCCTCTTTCAGATTTTGTGTATGAAGGCGAATAGCCGTGTATTTGTTCTTGAATGCATACATACTCGGATATTGAGCCTCATATTCAGATACATCTACCATATATCCCGCCTCCGAATTAATGGCTTCGGTAGTCATATAGGCATAGCGAGTCCACTCGCCGATGCTCGGGTCGAAGCCCTCGATATAGAAATATCCGCAATCTTTGGGATTTTCTCCATAAGGACGCAAGAAGAATTTCAGTTTGGTGTATGAACCCGAGAAGGGGAGGATGATATAATCGCTGTCGCTTGAGAATACTATAGACTTCGAGCCGTCATAACCCTGATCGGCGGTGACCTGAGTCGGACCGACAAGATGTATCTCCCATCCCTCGGGAGTCTCTTCCGTATTAAAATGGAGATCCTCAGAGATAGTAATATTTCCCCAATCTTCGATATTTTCGACCATTTCGGAGCCGAGACTCTCCTCTTCATAAATTGCTAATTTATATTTCTCGGCATAGGGAAGCTTGTCCCACGAAGCAGTGAATCCATCACGGGTGAATTTGTCTGCTGCAGCATTTTGAGGAGGCAATATATTTGATAGATCGCGATAGATGCTGATATCATCTACAAAGAATCCCTTGCCATTGAAAGTAATGGCATTTATTTGGAGGAAGCCATCAAGAGCTGTCGACAGATTGGTCATTTCATAAACGACATCTACCCAGCCATCATCTTTCTTGATAGAGAGCATTTCAGTGTCGGAAGCCGCCGAAGGGTATTCGACACCACCCTTACAGAGTGTGGTCATGACATAGGCCTCGCCGGTAACATCAGCCTTGACTCTGAATTTGACTATTATCGTACCGGCATAGTTGTCAAGGGGAGAGTTGATGCACCCACCACCTTGAAATCCATCTTGCCCCGGATTGTAGAGTGCAAGTACTCCACCGGCTGCATAGATGCCATTACCGCTCCACCCCGGGGTGGCAGTGAACCCATCGCAAGATATCCATCCGGATGCCCATAGCACAGGCTCTGCTTCCGATCCCTCTGCCAGTCCGGAAAAGTCCTCTTGATAGAGCAATTCAAGTTCGCGACCCTCCAAATCATCTTCGGAAATGCGAACAAATGCCGGGGCTGCTCCTACGCTCTGCATCGAGGGTGTAGCGATCGATGGCATAGCCACTTCCACCGAAGTGGAAGTAGCCATACGCTGATTGGTAATCGGTATTGCCATTAGCGACACTGCTGCCCCGACGGCTATACCTGCAAAGATTGTGTTTCGATGTAATAACATACTTGGTTTGTAGTTTTATGGTATTAGATATTTACTTTGTACTTAAGGTTTCCGATTGTGATCAGATATACTCCCTTTTGCATTGGAGTAATCACCATCATATTATCAGTAGTAGTAGAAGAATATACATGCATACCCGACATAGTATATAGATCTACTTTAAAGCCTTGGGGAGCAGAGAGGTAGATCTTTCCATTGACACTCTTTACAACTACATCCTTTTGAGAGATTTGTTGCATACCCGATTCTTGAGTCAAGACAACCTCCATCATATCCGACACCTTTGATTCAGCGGTAGAACTGCTGGTATCGTAATAAGCCTTAAGAGCGTAAGCCATCACGTCACCCTCTTCGCCGGCGAGATCTTCAAATGTATAAGAAGTAGTGGCCCCATCTTCGATCTCGACTGTAGAGACGAGCGTGTAGTTCGTATCGTCTACTTTATAGAGGTATAGGTCATAGCGTGTTGCCTTGGGTGTACGTTCCCAATTAGCGGTAAACTGATCCAAAGAGATTGCGGAGGCCTCTGCCGGTTCGGGAGTGGAGATACCGAAAGCAAGAATTGAATTAGATGCCTCACTTACCAAATTTCCCTTCTTAGCCTTAACATTGAACGACCAATCTGTCCAAGGATCCAAGCCTCTGATTTCAGTCTCTGTACCTTCGACTTCCATATCTGTGATGGCATATTCTTCCTTACCTGCCTTGCGAGTAAATACGCTTACCAAGTAAGAATCTGCTTTCGCCACTTCACCCCAATATGCAGTGAAGCCATCTTTTACAAAATTATCGGCTTCCCAAGCCACCGGTGCATCAATATAGATCGGTGAAACATAGACCTTGATATCGTCGATAAAGAAGGGCATCGAATACATCGTGCCGGAGAGACGGAGTTTATAAGCGACACTGCTGTCATTGAAGAATGATATTGACACTTCATGCCATTGATCATCCTCTACCAGGATATAATAATCATCATATCGGATCACATCATCTGTATACGAATCTTCATAGAACAAAGTCTCGCTGATCAGGCCTGTGCTGACATTATGGAAGAATTCGAAATTAGCATCTTCATAATTGGGTGTAGAGGCGATCAGATCTATGCGAATCGGATTTTCGGGTGATGCCTGTTTGAATTGAGGGATCTCTTTGACACGGAATTTTAAAGTTACGATAGATTTGCTATCGATAGCGGGTGTTTGAATCCAACCGCCATTGTAGGTAGTGGGGTAAGGCTTATAACATACTGCGGCAACGCCACCGGCTTCAGCCACTCCCGAGCCCATCCAGCCCGGCTGAGCGGTATATTCATCCGGGATTATATTATCCCAACCATTCACATACGCACCGGTATTGTTCGGGTCTTGGCTATCATATTCCTTATAATATATTTCATCGAGTGAGCCGTTGGTGAAGCGGGAGAAGTCTTCATCATATACAAGATCACCCTCAGGGGCTACACCACCCATCGCTACGCCATAATGACATGAGGGATCTGATTTGTGGAGTTCATCCTTATAATTCAACTTCGAAGTAATATCGAGTGTGAGATAAGAATAGTCTGCAAGATCGCTGAATGTGTAAAACTCATCGGAAGTGCTGACTGTCTTGATAAAGTTAACTCCTTCGTGTGTTATTGAATAGAGATTGATATCATACTCTTGGGCTTTGGGAGAACGATCCCAAGTCACCTTGAAACTATCATTGGAGACTTCAGAGAATTTTATATTTTGGGGCATATCGATCGATACTACATCGATGATATTGGAATTCTCCGATTCCAGTTCATTGCTATATGCTGTTACATAATAACTATAGATCGTTTCAGGATCCAATCCGGTCACTTTCTTCGATGTCGAATGATAGGGAGTGGGAACGTTAACTATGTCACCATTGATAAAGAAGCGAGTCTCTCCATCTTCTTGGTAGGTGACATACAGCTTATAATCGAGTACTCCCGATACACGGCTCCAGTTGGCGGTAAATGACTCTGATGTGACATTGGTAGCCGCTTTGGCAGTTGGTGCATCCGGTGCTACAACTGGTGCATCATCAGACTCGATTGTGATATAATCGAACTGAACGGGAGATGAGGTATAGTCATCATTACAGATAGATAAACGAAGATTCCACTCCGTTTCAGTCAATGTAGTGGTATAAGTGAACTCCTGCCATTCGGATGTAACGGTAACATACAGAGGTTCGCTATATCCCCACGTTGTTTTGGAGAATATCATTCTCATCTGCACATCTTCTTGTTCACCTTCCCCTTCATACAATCTTGCACGCACTGTTACTTTGACGTTATCCTTCAGTGTGAGATAAGGGGAATCAAGTTCAAGATAGTCTACACCATAATCTAAGACTCCTTTGACCACGGCAGTGCCCCCGGCTTGGTAAATACCGGCGCATGTCCATCCCAGGGTTTGGGTGTAATTATCCAAGTTTTCGGAAGAGCCGGATGCTGTTTCAGCTCCAATGTTGGTGCCATCTGCCAGCTCTTGTGTTCCTGCCGTAAAACCTGAGAAGTCCTCGCTAAGATAAGTTTCGGCACTTGCTAATGTGTTCACTCCGACAGCCATCAATACTGCCAGAACGACTCTGAATAAAGAATAGTAAATAGATCTCATATTATAAAAGTTTTGGTGATACCGCAAATATAGGTCACCTGAAAATATGAGATCGACAATCGTTCGGCAAATGTGTTTCAAATCATTTGCAACGAACATAGAAACGCTATTAATCGCTCTTAGAGAGCCCTCTACGCACTAATCATCTTTTTTATCACGAGTCTGAACTCGGCGAGAAGTTTTGATATATTCACCGGGAGTAAAACCGGTGATACGCTTAAAAGTGACAGAGAAATGAGAACGTGATTTGAAGCCGAGTCCAAGAGCGATAGCCTCGATAGTCAGGTTGCCATAGCCCGATTCATCGGAGAGTCTTCGACAGGCTTCGCGGATGCGAAACTCACTTACCAGCGCATTGAAATTTTTCAAAAATTTCTCGTTGATGATCTGCGATAAGTATTGATTCTTGGAGTCGGTAAGTGCCGCCAATCTATCTAATGAAAAATCGGGCTTATAGATTTCATCCGATTCGAGTATATCCGAGACCTTCTGACAGAGCACATCCTTGGCTTGCTCGTCGAGTGGCGATCGACGATACTTCCCATTATTGGTGATATTTTCTTCCGAAGTCGATGTCATGGCAGGAGTCGCGGGACTGAGCGTAATCTGATTATTGATTTGCTCTTGGATGCGCCGATAGAGCATTTCCTGGCTGTGACGCAATCGTCGCTCTTTAATTACTACAAATGCCAACAACAAGATTATAATGATCGATGCGACCGATATGATGCGTATGATGCGTTGTTGATTGCGTCTCTGCTCTGAGAGAAGATGGATCTCCTCATTTACTTTCCCTAATTTATAACCGGCATCAAGGTCTTTGATGACGCTATATCGCTTGTGATTCAGTATGGAGTCATTGACCTCCATGGCAAGATAACGATATTTCTTGACCGAATCATCTTGATGAGTCAGTTCATAACTTGCTGCCATATTGGTATATGCCACGGCTTTGCAATCGAGCAGATCTTCTTCCTCGGCGAGTCGTATGTTGCGATGCAATTCTTCGCGACTTTGAGCATAAAGACTATGACGTTGGAGCATAGTTGAGAGCATCGTACTGATAATGAAGCGAAATCTCTCAGGTGTATTTTCTGCATCGACATTTTTTATAGCAAGACGCAGACAATTGACTGCCGAATCCAAGTTCGCCTGCTCAGTATCTATGGCTTGAAGCAAGAGGCGTGTCGTCTTAAGCAGTGGAGTTTTATTATTAAAGGGATGTTGTCTCACCAGTTCAATCTCTTTGGAGATGCTTTGTAAACTATCTACTGAATATGAACCGGCTACCAAGTTGTTGAACGTAATAAGTGCGGTCTTGTCGTCCTTGGCTCGTAAGGAATATTCGAGCGATGTCCGATAGCACTCCGAAGTATGGGGATCATCGTCATAATTGGCATAAATATTACCTATATTGAGCCATATTTGCCCCAAGCCTCGATCATAACCTATGGCTTCGGCGATCTCGCGAGCCTTAAGAAAATAGGAGTATGCTTGTGTAAAATCGAATGAATAGAAGAAATAGATATAGCCGGTGTTATTGTAAGCACCCACCACTTGCTGTTTCTCTTCATTCGACAGGTCATCTCGATAACTGCTGATAATTATCGAATAGCATGCCATTGCACTGTCGGGATGATTGGTTTGCAGATATTTATTACCCCGGTTTTTGAGTTCGGCGAGGGAGTATTTATGATATTGATTATAGAAGCGCTTTTGATCGAAATTTTGAGTATATACAGCCAGCGAAGTAACAATTATGATAATCACGATCCCGATGATCGTGAGGCGACGGCTGTTTCTTTTGAGTATATTTAAGTGTTTCATGGGATGTTTTTATATATTTATTGAGTGTGTCCTTATCCTCTCGCCGGAGGTGATGGTGTGTCAGGCGGGAGTAGTGGCAGGTTGGCGAGGAGTCTGCAATTCATGGCGCGACGCTCGGAGTCGAAGATCCATCCCCACTTGCAGAAATAGCGACACATATTGACGATATGGATGCGGAGCATCCGCATATTGCGGCGCGACGCGGCGGCATGATTGTGGATGATGCTCACCTCAGGATAGAGGATGGTGAGATAGTGGCGATGGATGCGACGCGTTATGTCGATATCTTCAGGATACATAAAGAAGCGCTCGTCGAAAAGACCCACCCTCTCCAATGCCTCGCGACGTATCAGCAAGAATGACCCCAAGAGATAAGGCGAATTGATGACCCGATCATGGTCTGCACGCACCAACAGATAGCGCTCCATACGACGCCCTATCACCGACTTGGGGAGAAATCGCTTGGCGAAGAGATCGACCGGCGTAGGGAGACAGCGGGCAGTGAGTTGCAGGTCTCCATCCGGATAGTAGACCTTGGGCATCATCATCCCCACATCGGGGTTGGCTCGCATATAATCCACCATGCGAGTGATGACATCACCCTCCCACCATGTATCGGCATTCAGCACCAAGTGAGCCTCTGCTCCCGACTCAATCGACTGCCGGATTGCCACATTATGGCCGGCACCATACCCCCGATTCTCTACATGAGTATAAGAGACACGATCAGCAGCCACATCGGCGCGTGAAGACCGCCTGATGCAATCTGCGATCTTCTCTACCGTATCACGCAGTGAGAGGTCGCGACTATTGTCTATAATATAGAGGTGAGCCACTTCCGGCGATTGGAGCACTAACGAAGCACACCGATCCAACTCAGTCGGATCGGTGTGATGGGTTACTATCGATGCTGTAATCATAGCGAGAGAGAATATTGAGTTATCACTCCTCCATGGCAGAGGTTGTGTGATCTATCTGCTTACAGGGATCACGAATGGTTTGAAACTATCTGCATTGGCGGCATCGGAAATGGTATAGAGCCCGGTTGGCACCATCTTGCCGTCAGCATCGAGAAGATCCCAGAAAGCGGAACGACACGTAGCTGCCGACAGTATGCGGACAGTGTTTTGACGAGCATCGCGCACGCGGAGCACCATACCATCCGGAATATTGTGGAATGTCACCATGCCACTGAAATCGGCAGTCACGGCAGCCGGACTCATGAAGGGAGTCTGAGTATCGTTGGCGGCCGGACCGGCGACAGGAGCATCAACCCTAACTTCAGCCAAACCACATTCCGTCGACATAAAGAGCGACTTCGTGTCAGGATTCCAACCGATGCCGACTACTGAATTACAAGGAAGAGGTGAATTATCAACATTGTAATAAGCCACAAGTTCAGAACCATCGGGGCTTATGCCGATCACACCATATTTCGACGTGGCTACCCAAATCCTGCCATACTCATCGACACAAATATCATTGGCAAGAACGTATGGAATGATATCCGAAGATACTCCCTCTATACAGCGTGACAAACTACGAGCCTTGATAGCGCCATTGACCACCGGGTCGTTGGGATTGAAGATAAAGGAGTCAAAGAGTGAACACACGAGCACATCGCCGGTGAAAGGATTTTCCTTAATAGAATATGATTTTGCAAACTTCTTCGGAGTTCTGCCATCGTAAGTAAAATAGTAAATACGGGTTTCCTCATCGTCGGAAGTATCATCTATGGTGCCTTTATGGCGATATATACGGATGCAATTGCCTATATTGTCGCCACCCTGGCAATTGAGCACAAGCGTATTCTTATTGTTTGGATGACGTAAAGCCAATCCATTTACCCAGAAACTGGGATCAAAATCGGAAGCTTTGACTAATTTTTTGACTCCGGGATCGCCATCGATCTTCCCGTTTTGGAGCACTTTAAGACGCTCCTCTTCAGGCCAGCAGTAGAGCAATATATCAGTGGTATTATTGGCTGCCGCACATGCTGTAGACACATAGAACCAAAGATTGTTGTCACTATCAAAACCAACGGTGTAGGTAGGATTGAACGTGGCCCAATTCTGAGCATCAAGCAGATAATACGGATCGAAAACATCTAATGTATGTTCGTCGGCAGATCGCATCAAAATCGGATTGTGAGAGGGATCATCGAGATATACTGATGCAATTCCGGTCCATGCCGAACTTGCGTGAAGCACAGAGGGCATGGCGGGATCGATGGCGTAGCCCATCGGATCGGCAATGGGAAATTGCTGACGAGTATTGACAAATGTGGTAAGTGCAGTGTTGTCGGTCTCCGCTTTCTTGGGGATGTAGAAAGAGGGCGCAAGGTTGTTCCATACACCATTCTTATAAGAGAATATGAGCAATGGTTGAACCTTACTGATATTGCTACATTTCATCATCGGATTCTTGTCGACAGCCACAAGACCATATTCCGGCGAATATTGGAACTCAACATCCATCGCCGTCAGGGGACATGCCGGTCGCATGCCGGCAGAAAGCCCCGACCAAGCGCTATTGCTATATGTGTTGGTATGGAAACGTCCACGTTCGGTGTTAAACCAGAAATTTACTCCATCGTAAGATGCCGAGAACTGCGATACCCCCCCGGGCAGTGATACGGTAGTCACGGTTGGAAGCGATGTTGCATCGACAGGGCGATTGATGAAATATGCCTTCGAAGCGGTGGAAAGATAATAGCCGTTAGCTGTGGCTGACAGAGTATGCTCAAGGCGATTCACCACCGAGAGATTGGCGGCGCGGAGCAGTCCGGTGTCGCTGATCTTCTTAGTGGCTGTCCATTTATCATCACGATAACTTAGAGTATATACGACTCCGCTGGCATTGAGCGTAGCAAAATCATTTGCACCAAGAGGCATAAGACGCAACTGGTCGGATGCGACTGTCACCGACATCGCCGTGAAACTTGCGACTCCGGTGATATTGGCATCTATTGGTGCCGTGTAGAGGGAGCCTCCGATGATGGCTACAAGACGATCTCCAACGCTACATACATCGCTCACCTTCGCACCGAGATCGATGTTCCTCTTAACTTGCAGAGAAGTGCCATCAATCTGCATAAATCCGGTTTCGGTCGATACAAACACATCGCCCGTGACAGGATCGATAGTCAAACCGCTAATCTTCGAGCCGCCCGGATTGATAACATTCTTGATATCATCGAAATAAGTCACCTGTCCGGCCTTGATCACATCGACACCACCATCCATATAACCCACAGCCATAACATTGGTGGCAGGATCGACAGCCACTATGCGCATATCGAAGCCCGAGAAGGGAGTGGTGCGAGCCATATCGACCATTCCGGCTGCCGGATTATTCTTATCATAACGAAAGATACCCCCCGATGGCTTCGCGTAATACTGACCATACGCAGTATTATTATAGACATGCTGATGCACGAAGAAATATGTCGCATCAGGAGTGTCGAAAATCTTGCGAGGCAGATTATCGTAAGCGGTATAGAGAGTCCACGCAGGGTCAAGACCATCCAACTTACGAGAAGCATGAGCCGGGAAGAGCGAACAGATTGCCACACAAAGTGTGATAATATGCAAGAATGCAGATTTAGTTGTCATTATATAATATTCTGATAAGTTGACAAAAAAAGAGTAAAATTAACTCAACATAATAACGAAAAAATCCCACAAAAATTGTATTAAGCGCTGCGAATCATTTTTACGTCCTTAAAAGTGTGAAGGTTTACATTTTTAAGGACGTAAAAATGTGTTTTAGCACATTTTTTAGGACGAATGTTGTGGAAGTTCTGTTTTTTATTTGTATCTTTGTCGGAGATTATCAATGCGTTAGTATTATGGTAAGAGATGCGTTAAGAGATTTGTATGAATGGAAGGATCGTTCTAACCGCAAGCCGTTAGTGATCCGCGGTGCAAGACAGGTGGGTAAAACTTGGCTCATGATGGAGTTCGCGCGTGTAGCCTTCAATAAGTGGGTTTATATCAATTTCGAGGATGAGGAGATTCTTAAACATGTGTTTGAGACGGACTTCAACATCGATCGAATCCTTGAAGCGATAAGCCTTCGCTTCGACACTGATATCGATGAGAATACTCTGCTGATTTTTGATGAAATCCAAGCGGCTCCGAGAGGCATCACTTCGCTGAAGTATTTCTGCGAGAAAGCCCCTCAGTATTATGTCATCACCGCCGGTTCGTTATTGGGAATATCTATGCATACCGGAGATTCTTTCCCGGTCGGCAAGGTCGATTTCTTGAACCTGATGCCTCTGAATTTTATGGAGTTCTTGAGAGCATCGGGACATGATCGCGTTGCCAAACTAATCAAGGAGTCAAACTGGGATTCGATATCTTATGTGAAGGACCGGATAATCCAACTATTGCGTACATATTACTATGTAGGGGGTATGCCGGAAGCTGTTAAAGCTTTTTGTGATGGTTTGGGATATGAGGAGGTAAGACGAATACAATCGAATATATTGATGACCTACGAGAACGATTTTTCCAAGCATGCTCCGGTCAATGAAGTGCCTCGAATCAGGATGGTGTGGCATAGCGTCACAAGCCAACTTGCCAAGGAGAATCGCAAGTTTATCTATGGCATGTTGCGTCAAGGGGCAAGGGCAAAGGATTTTGAAATTGCCATAGAATGGCTTCGGGATGCCGGGCTTATATACAAGGTGAGCCGCACTAAAGCCGGTGAAATGCCGTTGAGTGCTTTTGAGGATTTCGGCACTTTCAAGATATTCATGCTCGATGTGGGTCTGATGTCTGCAATGAACAAATTGCCATCAAGCACCCTCCTCCTTGGCAATGATATCTTTTCCTCTTATCGTGGGGCATTGACCGAACAATATGTATGCCAGCAACTTACCGGATTGGCGGATTTGATATACTATTGGTCGGCAGACAACTCACGCGGCGAGATAGATTTTCTAATTCAGAAAGAGGATAAGATAATCCCTATTGAGGTGAAGGCTGAAGAGAATCTGAAGTCTAAGAGCCTTGCTGCATTCGTCGGCCGCTATCCCCAACTTCATGCCATACGCCTATCGATGTCAGACTATCGAGAACAGGAATGGATGACCAATGTGCCGCTATATGGTGCTTGTATTCTTTTCAAGTAACGCGCTCTTAGGGGCCGATTCATTGTGGGTATTCGAGGCAGAGGGTGGTGGTGGAGGGGTTGATGCAGAGGGTTGCCATCGAGCCGAGGGGGAGGGGGAGGTTGTCGTCGACATGACCTACGGGGAATTGGTAGGCTATCGGGATGTCAAGGTCCGGGGCAAAATCGGCGAGGAGCCGGGAAATCATGCTCTCCATATCGGTGAAGTTGAGATCGGAACGATATTCTGTGAATTGGCCGATTATCAGTCCCTTGACGCGTGCAATAGTGCCGCTGAGGATAAGTCTGAGCAACATTCTTTCCACAGCATAAATAGCCTCTGATATATCTTCGATCAAAAGTATCACCGGAGTATCTTTGCGAGGGATCATTTTGTCGGCAGCTCCCGGAGCAAGAGGATCGAAGGGGGTGGCAGCAAGTCCGTTGATGACGGCAAGGTTTCCCCCTACGAGTATACCCTGTGCTGTGCCCGGCTTCGAGAGGGGCGAGGAGGGAAGAGTGTATGTATGAGGCAACCCCTTTCGGAGGATATCGAAGAAGGCTTGGGTGGTGTAATGGTCGTCGGAGAGGAGGGTGAGGTGCTTGGCCATCGGGGCATGTAGCGACATGACTCCGGCACGCAGGGAGAGGGCATGCAGGGCGGAAATATCGCTGAAACCGATTAGCCATTTGGGGTTATCGCGCAAGAGTTCAAACGGGATGTGGGGCAAGAGATGGTTGCAGCCATAGCCGCCGCGGGCACAAAGGATAGCCTTGATTTCGGGACGTTGATACGCCTCGACGAGGTCGGAGAGACGATTGGCATCGGAGGCTGCGTATGATCCGCAAGCATCACCCTTGGCATGTGGCATCACCACCGGCACGAACCCTTCACGACGAAGATGCTCGCAGGCGCCGTCAATATATTCGGGATTGACGATGGTGGCGGGAGAGATGATGGCGACATGGTCGCCCGGCTGCAGAAGTGGTGTATTGATAGCCATACTAAATATTTTTAGGAAAGGGTCGGATGCTTTGGAAGTTAGGAGAAGGGTTGGATGGGGACCCCGGCGGCAGAGATGCGGGCTGCGATCTGCTCGAGTTCGGGGCGTTCCACCTTGATGAGTTGCTCTTCGGGAGTGGAACGGTCGATGCTATAGAGCATCACTTCGCGCGGCCGGATGGTGAGATAAGCCTCGATAAGGGCATCAATCTCCTCGGGAGTGGTATTATCGACCGGAGTGCCCTCATGTTCGCCGCGCAGCATCATGGTTTGGATGATGGCAGTGCCTTGGAAACGACGCAGTCGTTCCACAACTCGCTTCACAGTGAAATTCGGGTCGCTAGGACGGTCAATCAGACGCATCGTCGATTCGATGGCTGAGTCAAGTTTGAGAATATTATTGTCGACGCGATCGAGGGCATCAGCCACATTGTCGTCGAAGATACGAGTCGAATTGGAAAGCACCGATATTTTAGCCTCGACAAAATATAGATCACGCAGACGGATCACCTCGTCGATGATCTCCGGAAATCGGGGATGCAGAGTCGGTTCGCCATTGCCCGAGAAGGTGATGACATCGAGACGCTCGCCGGCGCTATGCATCTTTTGGAGAGTGGCTTGCAGATCGGCAGACACCTGCTCAAGAGTCGGCAGACCGGTGGTGCCGGCACCCTGAGCATTATAGCCTGCCTCGCAATATAGGCAATCGAACGAGCATATCTTGCCATCATTAGGCATAAGATTTACCCCTAACGACACGCCGAGACGGCGTGAATGTACGGGGCCGAAAATCGTGGAATGAAATAATACGGTTTGATCTTTCATGGTTGGAATGCACTCTTATTGATTTTTGCCTGTCAAGAGGCTTTGGAGGTCATGAAGGGTGGTGAGAGCCTGGATGGGGGTGAGATTGTCGATATTCAGACCCAAGAGGCGGTCTCTGATCTGAGAGAGGAGAGGATCATCAAGCTGGAAGAGAGATAGTTGATAGCCATCGCGCGCCTTTCCGAGATCGGCGAGAGCCGGCTTTGAAGAGTCTTGATCGGAGGCCTGTTCGAGGCGTTTGAGCACCTGGTCGGCACGTCTTACGATCGATGGGGGCATACCGGCGAGGCGCGCCACATGGATACCAAAACTATGAGCAGAGCCACCCGGCTCGAGTTTACGCATGAACACTACCTTGCCATTGATCTCGCGGACCGAGACATTGAAATTGACGATCCTCTTGAAGGATGCTGCCATCTCGTTAAGTTCATGATAGTGAGTGGCAAAGAGGGTGCGTGGATGGGCGGTAGCATTTTCATGGATATGCTCCACGATAGCCCAAGCTATCGAGATGCCATCGTAGGTGGATGTGCCACGACCCAACTCATCGAAAAGGATCAGCGAACGAGGACTCATATTGTTGAGGATGGCGGCAGCCTCATTCATCTCAATCATAAATGTAGACTCCCCCGAGGAGATATTGTCGGAAGCCCCGACACGTGTAAAGATCTTGTCGACATATCCGATGCGAGCACTCTGTGCCGGCACGAACGAGCCGATCTGCGCCATCAGAGTGATCAGGGCTGTCTGGCGCAAGAGGGCAGACTTACCCGACATATTGGGGCCGGTGATCATCATAATCTGAGTCTTATCGCAGTCGAGAGTCAGCGAATTGGAGATATATGGTTCGCCGGCAGGAAGACGACGTTCGATCACCGGGTGACGCCCCTCACAGATATCGGTGACGTAAGAATCATCGACCACCGGACGGACATAATGGTTGCAATCAGCCACTTCTGCGAATGATATGAGACAGTCGATATATTCGGTGGCGGAGGCATGACTCTGCATATCGGGAATAAGGCGCATCAAACCGTCGACCAGCGAGGCAAAGATCTCAGATTCTATCTTATTGATATTCTCCTCGGCATTGACGATTTTCTCCTCATACTCTTTGAGTTCGGGAGTGATATATCTCTCGGCGCTAACCAGGGTTTGCTTTCTGATCCATTCTTGGGGCACCTTATCCTTGTGGGTATTTCGTATCTCGATATAATAGCCGAACACATTGTTGAATCCAATCTTGAGAGATGGGATACCGGTTCGTTCCGACTCACGAGTCTGCATATCGAGGAGAGTCTGTCGGCTATTGGAGTGAAGGGCACGGAGTTCATCGAGTTGGTCGTTGACCCCCGGGGCGATAGCGGCACCGCGGCCAAGAACAGCGGGGGCATCAGGGAGGAGAGTGCGTTCGAGTGTAGAGATGATCGAAGAGCAGTCTGCCATCTTTTCGGCGATCTTATGGAGAGCCTCAGAGTCACTCTGACGCATGATAGCGGCGAGCGATGTTGTGGCGGCAAGCGACGTGCGCAGAGCCACACAATCGCGAGGTGAGATGCGCAGAGCCCCTACCTTGGTGATAAGGCGGAGCAAGTCGCCTACACGATGCAGAGCATCAAGAGCACGGCAGCGTGTGTCAGGATCCTTGAAAAGGTAGTCGACGATGTCGTGACGGCGGGATATCTCATTGAGGTCGAGCAGAGGGAATAAGATCCAGTTATGTAGACGACGCGCCCCCATCGGAGTGGAGGTGTGGTTGAGCACATCGAACAGCGATAGGCCATCGGGCGAGAGGGGTGCCACCAATTCGAGGTTGCGCACCGTGAATGGATCGAGTGCCACGAAGCGTGTCGAGTCGATACGTCCCAAGCCGGTGATATGGCGCAAGTCGGTGTGGTGGGTGATATCAAGATAATGGAGCACCGCCCCGGCGGCGACCACGGCATCAGGAAGGCGATCCACACCGAAGCCCTTCAGACCCTTAGTGCCGAATTGTGCGGAGAGTCGCTCTTCGGCGGCATCGGTGGTAAAGATCCAGTCATCGAGGTCGAAAGTGGCGCAACGATGATGGATGTTATCGTCACACCATTGGCGCAAGCCATTGATGCGTAGCAATTCCTTGGGCTTGATATTGCAGAGAAGTTTGTCGATTTCCTCTACCGAACCTTGGGAGCAGAGAAACTCGCCGGTAGAGATGTCGAGGAAGGCGACACCGACCGACTGATGATTGACATGTATGGCGGCAAGAAAATTATTTTCTTGCGCCGAGAGAGAGTTGTCGTTGAGGTTGACTCCGGGGGTGATGAGCTCGGTGATGCCACGCTTTACTAATTTTTTTGTAAGTTTCGGATCCTCAAGTTGTTCGCATATTGCCACGCGACGACCGGCTCTGACCAAGCGAGGGAGGTAAGTGTCGAGGGCATGGTGAGGGAATCCCGCCAGTTCGACGTATGCAGCCTTGCCATTGGCGCGACGTGTCAGGGTGATCCCCAAGATCTTAGAGGCAGCGATGGCATCTTCGGAAAATGTCTCGTAGAAATCGCCCACACGGAATAGGAGGATTGCGTCGGGATGCTTCTTTTTCATCTCGACATATTGCGACATTAGAGGAGTTTCGACCGGTTTGCTCATAAGTTATTTTGTGCCGGAGAGACCCGGCGAAAGAAATATTATTGTATTATGAGAGAAAGAGTTATGCAATTATGATATAGGGAAAACCTTAAGCATCCATATCGACATGCCGACATAGATGAGGAGTCCGACCACATCGTTGGTAATCTGGATGAAGGGGCCGGTGGCGAGAGCCGGGTTGATTTTGAGTTTCTCCAAGGTCAAGGGCACCAGTGTTCCGAATACTGTTGCGAAGATCACTACGGCAAATAGCGATGTCGACACTGCCCAAACCAGAGCATACTGTCCCGGCGAAGTGATGGCGATATATAGAAAGACGACACCGGAGATGACCAGAGCGTTAAGGAGCGATATGAGGAGTCCGCGCCATATTTGGTTCCAGAAATCGGAGAGTTCGAGTCTACCATTGGCAAGGCCTTGCACCACGATGGCTGATGCCTGGACTCCGACATTACCGCCGGTGCCACCGATCAGCGGGATAAAGAAAGCGAGGGCGGTAACGGCAGCGATTTGGGCTTCGAACACGCCGATGATCAGCGAACTGAGGATTCCACCGAGGATACCAATCAGAAGCCAAGGTAGACGCGCCTTGGTCTGAGCGAAAATAGAGTCGTCGGCATCGATGTCGGAGGAGATACCGGAGGCGAGCTGATAGTCGCGTTCGGAGTGCTCACGGATCTGATCCATGACGTCGTCGACGGTGATCTGCCCGACGAGACGTCCGATAGAGTCGATCACCGGCATCGCCACGAGATTATACTTCTCGAAGTCGATGGCTACATCTTCGATAGGGGTGTCGACCTTGATAGCCACCGGATCGGTCTCCATAACATGTTTGATCTTCGACACCGATGGGTGGGTAATCATCTTCTTGAGTGGGAGCACACCCTTGAGGCGCTGGTCATCGTCGATGACATAGACATTATAGATATCGTCGAGATCTTCAGCCTGATGGCGCATCTCGCGCAGGCAGTCGGGCATGGAGAGATTCTCATTGACAGAGATAAGCTCCGTGCCCATCAATCCGCCGGCAGTGTCTTCGTCATATTGAAGGAGGTCGACGATATCGCCGGCTTGCTCCACATCCTCGATGCTCTGGATCACCTCCTCGCGGTCCTCTTCGTCGAGTTCCTGGATCAGGTCGACGGCGTCGTCAGTATCGAGCATGTCGATGAAGTGACCGATCTGCTCGGGGTCCATCCCTTCGAGCAACTTCTTTCGATCCTCCTCATCGAGTTCCATCAAGACATCAGCCTTCTTCTCCTTGTCGGGGATAAGTTCGAAGAGCCATTCAGCCTGATGGAGGTTAAGATCTTGGAAAAGTTCAGCTATATCGGCGGGGTGTAGCTCGTCGATTTCGGGGAGAAGAGCATCGACATTACCCTGGTCGATAAGGTCGATGTAGCGGTCGATATCTTCGCGAGAAAAATCCTTCATAACAAGATTGGGGAGCGAGGTGCAAAGTTAGACGATGAGATTAATAATGGAAAGAGGATCCACCGAGGAACTCGCGCAGCAACGATGTGGAGGGCACTTGTGCTTCGGGGATATCGCAGAAGCAGTTGAGGAGACGACGCAAGCGATAGGCGGTGGCATATTCGGGGAGGTTGTGAGGCACATTCTCGAGCAGTGGCAGAGCATAACGTTTCATCACGCCAAGCTCGAAGAGCAGCGAGGAATTGAACGTGGCGTCAGCATTCTCCTGGAAGGGGAATATCCAACGCTCTTCGCCACGACGCACACTGGGCCATCGTCGGATGGTGTCCTGGGGAGTGGTGTGACGATATTTATTGTCGCGCACGATGCGACGCAACAATCGATTGTCGGATGTCGAGATCCAATTATGATTGTCGATATGGAGTGTGGTCAGCGCCGAGACATACATCTTAAAGATGCGGTCGGCGGGCAGCCCTTCACTCAGTATGGGGTTGAGGCCGTGGATACCCTCGATGATGAGCACATCGTTCTTGTCGAGGCGGAGAGGACGCTCTTTTTCCACACGCTCACCCAATTCAAAGCTATAGGTGGGAAGGTTGATCTCCTCGCCGCGAAGGAGTTTCTGCATATCGGAGTGGAAGAGATCGAGGTCAAGAGCATAGATAGACTCATAATCGTAGTCTCCGTTCTCATCGAGGGGGGTATCCTTGCGATTGACAAAATAATCGTCGAGAGAGATAAGTTTGGGCACCATCAGATTGGTCATCAGCTGGATGGCGAGGCGCTTGGCGGTGGTGGTTTTGCCCGAAGAAGATGGGCCGGCGATGAAGATCAGAGAGGCACCCTGCTCCATGATCTGATCGGAGATGCGACCGAGTCGCTTATTATGAAGAGCCTCCGCCACATTGATCAGATCGGCGGTGCGACGCTTGGCGATGGCGCTATTTAGCTCTCCGACAGACGATACGCCGATGATACTATTGAATTTAAGATACTGTGTGAAAGCATCATACATCTTCGCCTGCTTCTCGGGTTGAGCCGGAAGCGAGGGGTTCTTACTATCGACACCGAGCAACAGGAGGCCGTCGTGCCAAGCCACCAGGTCGAAGGCATGGATATATCGTGTAGATGGCGCCAAGGGCCCATAGAAGGAGTCGGCAAGCCCATCTATGGTATAGTAGGAGGTATAGAGGTTGGATACGCTTTCGAGAAGTTTCACCTTGTCGTCGAGGTGCTGACGACGGAAGATCTCAATCACGTCGGCTGTTAGCTTTTCGTAGCGAAGGAGCGGAAGGTCCTTAGCTACAAGATCGGAGATATTCCGCTTGATCTGCTCCACCAAGGAGTCGGAGATGGAGATTACATTGCCGGCATTATCGCAAAGGCGGCAGAAGATGCCATGAGATATCGAATGTTCATATCTGATGGTGAGAGAGGGGTCGACATAGTTCAATGCTCGATAGAGGAGCATGCAGAGTGTGCGAGTATAGACACCCATACCCTCAGAGGAGGTGAGATCGACGAACTCCACCTGCTTGGGGGTATAGATGCTGAAACCGAGGTGCTCCGGCTTGTTATTGACCAGAGCACAGATAGGGTCATAGTTTAGACCAAGATTAAGATCGCCGGCAATTTGCATAAGCGTAGCCCCGCCATCGATATCGATGTAGGAGCCGGTGTTGCGGCAATAGATTTGAACCTTCTTTTCCATAATTGCAAAAATAAAAAAATTTTTCGTAAAGATAGCGATTTTTTGTCGGATTAAGAGTCTAAGAGAGGATCAAATTTTCATTTAGAGAGCTAATGTTAACATTTTTTTGGTTAAGACTCACGATTATCTATTTTTTTGTTTGTAAATTTGCATAAAAATAATGGGCGCATTCTTACCAACCCTGATAGAGTGCGTTCATAGAATTAAGGAACACGCTCTAATCAGATCATTCAGAGAAAAAACATAACCGGTCAGACATTATGGGGAAGATCAAGGAACGTCGCGCTGTGTTGATAGCGCGCTTTTCTCAGTTAGGAGATGTGGCTATGGCATTGCCGTCGGTCTATGACGCATGTTATGCCAATCCGGGTGTGTCGTTTTATTTTCTGACACAACATCATCCGGCAGGGATCTTTGTGAATCATCCTGCCAATCTCACCGTGTCGAGTGTAAATTTCGATAATTATCGTGGCATCACGGGGTTGTGGCGCTTGGTACGTGCGTTAATTCGTCGATATGAGGTGACGGATTTCATAGATTTGCAGGATGAGGGTGAGAGCCGCCGGATGCGTCTGTATATGCGATTGTGTGGCATCAGAGTGGGGTGTATCAACAAGGGCACACGAGCGCTGAATGAGTTGACGCGTCGTGTCAACAAGGTGTTGGTGCAACTCAAGCCGATGTCGGAGCGTTATCGCGATGTATTCTACAAGTCGGGCATCGCGTTGGCCAATGATTTTGATACGATATGGGGAGCAGGGCATCGTGGCGATGCCGGATTGTTTGCCGAGGTGTGCCGTCCGAAGCGAGAGGGTGAGACCTGGATAGCTATTGCCCCCTTCGCACGCTATCGCGGCAAGATGTATCCTATCGAACAGATGGAGCGAGTGATCGAGCACTTCGCCGGCAAGGAGGGGCATCGCGTGTTCCTCTTCGGATATGGCAAGAGCGAGGAGGAAATCGCCGAGAGGATAGCCCACCGATATCCGAGAGTGGCTAATGTCTCAGGCGAACGTCTCTCGTTGGAGGCTCAATTATCCTTGCTGAGCCACTGCGACCGGATGCTGACCATGGATAGCGCCAATATGCACTTGGCGTCACTCGTCGGACTCCCCACTGTGAGCGTCTGGGGAGCCACTCATCCATACGCCGGATATATGGGCTGGGGACAGCGCACTCGCGATGTCGTGCAACTCGATATGACATGCCGCCCATGCTCCCCCGTCGGCGATCGCCCCTGCGAACGTGGCGATTACCACTGTCTGGCAGGCATCACTCCCAAGATGATAATCGAACGGGTCGAGAATCTATGATTCCCAACCCGTTTTTTCGATATGATCATAGTATTTTCATTCGACTCCTACATAGAGCCTAAGAGCGCGTTCTAAGGAACGCGCTCTTAGAACGTACTTTTAGACTATCACAGTGTCGGTTATGACTCTTGGCTGTCGGCGAACTCCATCAGGTAGGCCTTGATAAATTCGTCAATCTTGCCATCCATCACTCCATTCACATCGGAGGTCTGATAGTTGGTGCGATGGTCTTTGACGCGACGATCATCGAAGACGTAACTGCGGATCTGGCTACCCCATTCGATCTTCTTCTTGCCGGCCTCGACTTTCGCTTGCTCTTCCATGCGGTGTTGCAACTCTTTTTCATAGAGGATTGACTTGAGTTGGCGCATAGCGTTCTCTTTGTTCTTGGGCTGATCGCGTGTCTCTGTGTTCTCAATCAGGATCTCCTCCTCTTCGCCGGTATAGGGGTCTTTGAACTGATAGCGTAGGCGGACACCCGATTCGACCTTATTCACGTTCTGACCGCCGGCACCACCCGAACGGAATGTATCCCACGATATGCGGGCAGTTTCCACCTGAATCTCGATGGTGTCGTCGACCAGTGGGGCTACGAACACCGAGGCGAAGGAGGTCATACGCTTTCCCTGTGCATTATAGGGAGATACACGCACCAAGCGATGCACGCCATTCTCCGCCTTCAAGAATCCGTAGGCATAGTCGCCCTCGATATTGATGGTGACGGACTTGATGCCCGCCTCTTCGCCATCTTCAAGCTGGGCGATGGAGGTCTTATAGCCATGACGCTCGGCATAGCGGAGATAGAGTCGCATCAGCATCGATGCCCAGTCTTGCGACTCGGTGCCTCCGGCACCGGAGTTGATCTTGAGAACGACGCCAAGTTTATCCTCTTCGCGACGCAACATATTGCGAAGCTCGAGGTCTTCCACCTCCTTGACAAGGGTTTCATACTGAGTGTCTACATCCTCTTCCGACACGAGTTCATCTTTGAGGAACTCGAGGGCAAGGCGCAACTCGTCAAGTTGCTTCTCGACTGAGGTATATGAATCGATCCAGAAGTGGATCCCTTTGATCTTGCGCATCTGGGCCTCCGCTTTGTCGCGATTCTCCCAGAAATCAGCCACATGTGTGCGCAGTTCCTCCTCTTCGACTTCGATTTTCTTATTGTCGATGTCGAGATATCGCTTGAGGTCGGATACACGCGTTTCGATCTGCTTAAATTGGTCGGTTGTAATCATGGTGCAAATTTACGAATTTTTCTCCATTATTCAGCGCTCTTGGGCGAGGATATATTTGTCGGAATACATCTGCTCGATGCGGTCGGCGAAATGCTTGGCGACCACCGATCGCTTCACCTTGAGAGTATTAGTGATTTCACCCTCTTCGAGCGAGAAGGGGCGATTGAGCAGAGTGATGCGTTTGATCTTCTCATATCCGGCGAGATCTTGCTGATATCTCTCAATCTCGCTCATTACGAAGCGCACCGTCTCGGCGCGGTCGAGAAGCCGGGGATCCTCCGGGTCGAGACCTTGTGATTTCGCCCATTCACGGAGCTGTGACATGTTGGGCACGACCAGCGCGGAGACGAACTTGCGGCGATCGCCGATCACGGTCACTTCGTCGATATATTTATTTTCCGCGAGACGTGACTCCATAAGTTGAGGGGCGACATATTTCCCATTTGCGGTCTTAAATAGATCTTTTACCCTCTCTGTCAAGACGATAAAGCCTTCTTCGGTGAGGTAGCCGGCATCTCCGGTGCGGAAATATCCATCAGAAGTGAATGCTTGGCGATTGGCTTCGGGATTGTTGTAATATCCCGGAGTCACGGATGGGCCTTTGACCAGGATCTCACCATTATCGTCGATGTGGACATCGACACAGGAGATGGGGCGTCCGGCTGTGCCGATCTGATAGTCGACGTAGGGGAAGCAAGATACGGTGGCTGTGGTCTCGGAGAGGCCATAGCCCACGAGGACATTAATGCCGATGGAGTGGAAGAACTCACATATCGAATCCGAAATAGCCGCTCCGGCAGTGGGATAGAAGTTGGGATTGGGTATGCCGACAGCCTTCTTAAGGAGGGAGAAGAGGCGATGATCCCAGAATTGATATTCTTTCTCGAGGAGGAATGGGGCTTTGAGACCTCGACGCTGATATTTGAGGTTGCGGCGCTTACCGACCTTCAGCGCTCGGCTCACCATGGCTCGTTGGATCCAGGACATCTCTTCAAGTTTCTCCTTGACGGCGGCATATACCTTCTCCCAAAATCGGGGCACACAACACATCAGAGTGGGGTGAACCATGTGGATGGTCTCGGTGATGACACGCGGATCATAGTTCACAGCGATGGTGATGCCTCGACAGATGAGGAAGTAACACCAAGCCTTTTCGAAGATATGACACATCGGCAGGAAGGACATGGAGATATCGTTATCCCGGATGGTATAAAGCATATCGAGGTGAGCCTGTATGGCGGCATCATAGTTGTCATGGGTGATTATCACACCCTTGGGCTGTCCGGTCGTGCCGGAGGTGTAGATCAGGGTGGCGATATCTTCAGCGAGTGCTTCGGCTATGCGCTGATCCACAACCGTTTGAATCTCTGCCGTGGCATCCATACCGAGTCTTACGAAGTCATCCCAGAAGATGGTCACCGTATCGTCGGCTTCGAGTTGAAGTCCATCGTTCTTGAAGACGACGATTTGCTTGATGTCAGCATTGCTCTTCCAGTGGCGATAGGCCATGGCATATTGGTGAGAATCACCTACAAAGATGATGCGAGCTCCGCCATCTTTGACGATGAAATCGAACTGTGCCTGACTACTGCTCGGATATATGGGTATACAGGCGAGGCGATTGCGGAATGCACCGAACTCGGTGATGAGTATCTGTGGAGTATTGGGAGAGCAAATGGCGATTCTATCTTGAGGGGCGAGGGAGAAGGTGGCGAGAGCCTTGGCTGCCACTTTGACCTGAAGGGCAAATTCGCTCCAAGAGGTCGAGAGCCACTCGCCATCTTTGCGCCAGCAAAATCGGTAGGCTTCTCGCTCTCCGATACGGGCGGCTTGTCGGTCGATGATTTCTACTAAACGATTGACCATAATGTCTACAGGGTTTGATGATGGAATGCGATCTTAGAGCGCGCTCTACGGACGAGTTATATTCTTGTCGAGCATCTTATGCTTGATAAGCATGCGAACGCATGTGGGGAGGGAAGCGACAAAAACTATCGCGATTCTATTGATTAAGCCATTGATATATTGCTTTTTGCCTTTGAGCATTTTGCCGATGGCTTTGCGGGCGAATTTCTCAGGAGTCTGCAAGGCACCGATGTTCAGGGCGAGTCGTTGCAGGTTCTTGGGGAGACCGAAGAGGTCGGTGGCTATGCCGCCGGGGCAGGCTACAGTGACGGTGACGCCGTTGTCGCGAGTCTCATAGTGGAGTGCGCGTGAGAAGACGCGGATATAGGCTTTGGTCGAGGAGTACATAGCGATGCCGGGCATAGGCATCCAGCATGACATCGACGACATATTGAGGATTCGCCCTCCACCGCGAGCCGCAAAGCGTAGAGCAAATGCCCGACTCAGCATGGTGACAGCCGTGACATGCAGATCGATGAAGCAACGGAGCTTGCCGAGAGGGGTCTCGGTGACCGGATTAAAGGAGAAGATGCCGGCATTATTGATCAGATAGTCGGGATCAAGCCGGTTCTGATCTAAATAGCCGATGATCTGTTCGGTAGCATCCGGCGCAGTCAAGTCGCAGAAGAAGGGATAGGTGGCGACTTCGGCTGTCGCAGCGATCTCGGCGGCGTATACGTCGAGTTCTGCCTGCTGATTGGAGATCATCACCAAGTCGCACCCCATCGATGCCAAGGTGCGACAAAAGCAGAGACCGATGCCGCTACTGGCACCGGTCACTACTGCCATCCGGCCTCTTAGTTTATCTTGGGTTTTAGCCATTTCTCTGTTTGATTTTTTCGATTTCCCTTACAATGCGAGGAGGAAGGTTGGGGCAGTTCTTATGGCATGCCATCTCGCGTGAGTACATCCGCGCGATGCAGTAGTTGACATGCTCGCAGCCACAGTGGTGATTGCGGTCGCCAGCATCTTTCATCTTGTTGACAAAATCGGGCTCGGCGAGTAGCGCGCGTCCCATCTGGATGAAGTCGAAGTTCTCATCATCGAGCACCCGGTCGGCACTTTGACGATCCACAACTCCACCGACATATATCAGCGGGAGTTTTAGCTCCCGGCGGAAGAGTCGGGCATCGTCGAGGAAATATAGTGGTTTGAAGGGTTCGGTGGGTATCATGTATTTGCCGACGAGTCTTACACCATATTTGAGCCACCAGAGTTTCATATAGTGAGTCATGGTGTAGATGGGCATTTCGCCGCGCATCACATACATCGGGGCTTTGCTCACGAAGCCTCCGGAGAGCACGATACCATGGACTCCGGCGCGTTCGATCTCTTTAGCCACAGTGAGGCAGTCTTCGATCTCGAGTCCCCCTTTAAAGCCGTCGCGCATATTGGTCTTGACGATCACTCCCATATCGGATCCGGCTGCTTTGAGGCTCTCTTCGAGACACATCTTCATGAAGGTCATACGATTTTCGAGCGAGCCGCCATATTCATCGCGACGATGGTTGGTATAAGGTGAAAGAAATTGCGAGATCAGATAACCATGGCCGGCATGCACTTCAACACAGTCGAATCCGGCATCGCGGGCAGTGCGGACAGCATCGCCGAAATAGAGAGCGATCTGCTTAATTTCATCCTTGCGCAGACCGCGGCAGATGGTGGGTGAGTATAGGTTGAACCCGGAGGAGGCACCCACAGGGATGCTGCCGGTGGTGGATCGATGGGTCATATTGCCGCAGTGCCCTAATTGTATAGATGCTTTGGCCCCCTCGGCATGTATGGCATCTGTGATGTCGCGCAGTTGCGGCACTATCTCGGGGCGTAGCCATAACTGAGTGGTGAAGGAGAGCGCCGAACGGCAGATACCTGCGTATGCAAGCGTGGTCATACCGACACCGCCGCGTGCCACAGAGACATGATAGTCTTTGAGCATCTGTGTCGGGTTATTATCTTTGCCCATACCCTCGAAGGCAGCCGAACGAATGGTGCGGTTGCGGAGTTCGATGGGTCCGATTTTGGCAGGGGTAAATAGTTTCATTGTCTGATTATTGGTATATTGCCTTATTTCATATCAATAGATATAAGGTAAGATGTATTTACGATTGAGTGAACGATATTGGTCGCCAAATTCACTGATATAGCGTGAGTGGATCGACTTGGCTCGCGGGGCAAGGTTGGCGAAGGTCCAGACCACGAAGGCGACACCGCCGAGACTCCAGGTCAGGATGGCATAGCCGATCCATTCGGTGAGTTCTCCAAAGTAGTTGGCTGAGGTGACATATCGATACATTCCCCCTTTCGGGATATAGTGGCGAGTGTCGCCGGGACGCCGGAGATGACGTATGATATAATCGGATTGAAGATTGATTAGCATCCCGAGGAAGAAGATGAGGGTGCCTACGATGAATTGCGGCGAGTAGAGCCACTCGGTGGGGTAGGAGTCTGCCGGACTGACATAGAACAGCCAGCCGCCGATCATATATACGTTGACCAAGTTGAAGAGCACACCCATGGCGATGATGGAGATGGGCATACGCCCCTTCCCTCTAATCAGCATAGGGAAAATGAACGATCGCTGGAAGTAGTGGAGCTCGTAGAGAAGGGCCATCACGATGAGCGATGTCTGCGCGGCCCGATCGCTGAGAAGCCAAAAGAGCAACATCGCTACAAAAGAGGGGGCTTCCATCAGCACCCACCCAAGGCGATTGTTGAGGGTAAAGCCCCATTTCTTGTTATACATCATGCCATAGCCTGCCGTGATATACTGCAAAGCGAAGAAGACCACAACTGCGAGTAGTAGCATCACAGCGATTACGGTGTCATATATAGCGCGATCGAACATAAGTCGTAAACTTGCTTATTGTTAAGATAGCCTACTCACTCTTCTTTAGAGTGGGCATACAGATTAATAAGAGTAGCCGGATAGATGGCATTACGAAGACCCCACTTATCCTCAAACTGCAAATTTACGAAAAAAAGCGCTATTTAGCAAAATTTCTTACTTCTTTGGTAAAGTTTATTCCATGGATGGCATAATCATGCTCCGATATGAATCGAGCTCGCCAGTTATCCCCCTCTGCCAGGACACATTCCGGATCGGCCATATCCACAACGACCGGCGGATATTCCTTGAATAGCGACAGTATCGGTACTTCTCTTAGCACTTCAAATTGCGCCGGATCCGATTTGGATTGTATTGCCAACCATAATGAGTCGCCAAGATATATCAACCTATTGCCTAAATCGATATGTTCTTTCCCCTTCAAATAGGTCGGCATTATCACCGGATATGGCTTGCCGGGATATATTTCTTTTAATCTGCGTGCATAATATCTATATTCAAAATGTGTGGAATCTCCACCCAATGTAACACCGTATGGTAATATATGACCCGCAAAATGACGATCATACAAGACCGGTATATAGAAATCCAAATCGCTTACGTAGATTTTGCCATCTTTAGATTGTGAGTATTGTTGTTTTGTCTCTTTATAGTAGGCATGTATCTTATTTACCGAAACGGATTGATAGTAGAACATAACTATCAGCAATATTGAGCATAGCGTCAACCACACACTGTTCAGTGATTTCTTCGAAAGCGTCCGGATGCCGATGATTATGCAGGTCAGTTCAATCCCTAAACCGGCCCTGTATTGGAAATTCGCCACTATATCCATAAATATTAGGGCGAACAAACAAACCCAATAAAAGGAGTTTTGATGATAGATTTTCTTGAAACTTATTTTATGTTTGATCCGATAATAGAGCACGACTATTATCATGAACCATAATCCTCTGGCAAAAATCAGATATTTTAGCATACTCATAATGTAACTGGTGATGGGTATTCCCACCGTCAATCCTCCACGACGTAATGTGCCGGGGGATAAGCAGTCGGTTGCGGTGCCTATCCAGAAGCCTATCATCATGCAGTATTGCAGAATACTTATCTCTTTCCTGTGATTATACCAATAATACAGCAATGCTACTGACACCCCGAAATTGAGTGCTTCTTGCCCATTACCGATAATTATGGAGATAAGTCCGCATAGTATGGATATCGCCCAATTAGTCTTTTCCACCCTCTTAAAAAAGAGAAGTAGAAAACCCATGGTAAAGGTAAACATCCATATATAGCCTACCTGACACGAGGGCATCATATTGGCCTGAAGTGATAGCAATGACAGTATGATAATCGATGCTACAGACTTAAAAGCCGATAACTTTACATCACATAGCCGAAAGAGTGACAAGAAGAATAGGATATATATCACTCCATTGGCAAATGCAAATGCCGGTTGACCCAATATCCCACAAAATGTCTGAACTATCGTGTGGGCAAGATATCGGCCATTTTGTATACAATAGTGTGTGTTTTGCGATTCTATTACATCCGAAATCGTGTCTATGTTTCGCTCGAGGTTTGCAAAGCTGTATTGATATTTTATATCGTCGCCAAGCCAGATTGTCTGGTAGGATAAGTATGTGATTGTGACTGCCACTATTATCAGTAGCAGAATCGAACAATATTTATTTGATTTCACTGTCATCTTTTCCCGGTCTATCATTGTTTGTACGCTTTCCTTTATTACAATAGGCTGCCTTGTTGCCATTGAAATCATCTACTATATATGGCGGGCGCATCTTGGTCTCGTTATAAATCCGGGATATGTATTCTCCGATGATGCCGAGGGCTATTAACTGAACTCCTCCTAACAGCAAGATAGCACAAAGGATCGTCGGAAAACCTCTGACCGGCTCTCCCCAGATTATCGTCTTAAACATGACGACAAAGAGATATATCAACGCCATTAACGACACGATGAATCCTACGACACTCGATATCCGCAAGGGCGAGGTGGTGAAGCAAGTGATCCCATCGATCGCCAAATTAAAGAGCTTCTTGAAGTCGAATGATGATTTCCCCTCTTTCCTGTCTTCTCTATCAAATACAATCTCTTTCTTCTTGAATCCAACCCAACAGTATAACCCCTTGGTGTAACGCTGGGTCTCTCTAAGCGAGCGGATTGCTTCGACTACTTTGCGATCGAGAAGCCGGAAGTCTCCTACATTTTGCAGTATCTCTATCCGTGTCGTGCCTTGAAGAAGTCGATAAAATAATAATGACAACTGCTTTCTGATCCAGGTCTCTTTCCCTCGATTGTGTCGACGTCCATACACATCATCGTAGCCCTGCTGCCACCAGTAGAGCATCTCCGGTATACAATCCACCGGATCCTGCAAATCTGCATCCATGATTATCACGGCATCTCCCGTAGCATAGTCCATACCCGCCAGCATGGCATTCTCTTTGCCGAAATTACGACTCAGATTGACTATGTTGATCTTCGAATTTCGTTCCCTCTGTTCTATCAATCGTTCGAGGCTATGGTCGGTTGACCCATCATTGACAAATATGTATTCCCATTCTATCGTTATACCATTCTCTTGCTCTGATATCTGCATGGTAATACGTTCCAATTCTTCTATCAAATGAGGAATATTTTCTTCCTCATTATAAGCCGGGATGAGTATCGACACTTTCTTACTTATGCCCGCTTGGGAATCGGAAGCATGGCTATTTTCCTTATGCCGCGTTGATGTCAATTGTGTCATATTTATTAGAAACCTATATTCAGCACACAAATTTACAAAAATAATCCAAAACCGACCGATAACTATCACACTAAAATAATAGCGCGCTCCTTTCTTTGATAAGGAACGCGCTCTAAGTGTACTATGTTTCAGTATCTTTGTCGTTATTGGGCGGTGAGGATGGCGAGGCGGTGCGGGTAGGCTTGAAACAGTATGCGGCGTTGCTCTACTTTCGCTTTTTCTCCGGTGTATAGGTTGGTGAGGATGGTGCCTTCGGTGAATGTGTCTCCTACGGGAATAGCCATGCCTGGCTCGATGCCGACGGCTATCAGTATCTTCTCGTCTTCGTTATATCTCAGGCAGGTATGGGTGTCGATGGTGGTTTGGCGACCGGTGCCTATAACGGGATGAGCTCGACGAATCTTACCCAAGGTGCGATAGTGTGCCAAAAGTGTGGTATCTACATCGTTCCAGTCCATGTCGGAGCGGAAGGCCTGGTCGCTGTCGACGTTGAGGCGAGCATCACTCAGCTTTCTGCCGGTCTCGTCGCCATAGAATATCTGTGCCACTCCGGGTGAGAGAAGGAAGGTCGTGGCGCAGTCGATCATGTTGGTCATGTCGGCATCGCGATGATAGGAGTTGTTGAGATAGTTGAAGGGATGCCAGTCGGCGTGCGCTGCCACCGAGTCAGCGTATGCTTGCCAGGTGTAGACGATGCCATCGAGGTCGCCATGCTTGGGAAAGTAAAAGTTTACCATACTCGAAAAACCGGCATCGGCATAGTCCGGCTTATAGTCTATGCCGGCATGGTCGAAATCTCCGGTCATGTAGAAAGAGTCGGTCCAGGCTGCTGCCGGCGACTCAGGGTGGCGGGCACGCCAGCGATTCAACGCTTCGTTGCAAGCCCGGCTGAGTTCTTTCCAGCGATAGAGATGCGTGTTCTCGACGATGTCACAGCGTACGCCATCGATACCAAATTCCTCAACCCATGAGGCAATCCAGCCGATGAGGTGCTGCATAGGCGATCTTTTTTTGTCTTTACGAAGGACTCGCGCTGAGGGATTAACCCAGGGATCGTTCTCTTTTCCTTCCCGTTTCCATTTACGCTTCAAGAAGTCCGGGATTTTAACCGGCTCGTCGCTCTCATCTTTGAAATCGGGAAGCCCGAAGAGGGTGGCTTGTAGGGGATCTTTTTCATCCCAGTTCTCATCGGGCATACGGACCCAACCACGGTCGTACCATCCCTTCCAGCCAAGCCTACCGGCATAGAAGCTGTCGTAACTCCACTCTTTTATGTGTTCGACAGCCTCCTTTTCGGTTAATCCGGTGTCGGCAAAACCCTGCTGGATGGCATCAAGTAGCGTCGGATAACCGGGATCGTTGATATTGGCACCGAGCATCACACGGATTCCTTGGGCATGGAGCGCGTCGACAAGTTCCCTGAACTCCTCGACCGTGCCATAGTTCTTGTCGATCTGGGTATAGTCCAAAGGATAGTAACCATGGTAGCCATAGTGCGGGAAGTCATTGATGGCACCGCTCCCCGACATCCAGCCATGTATCTGCTCATACACGTCGGTCATCCACACGACATCGACACCGAGCTCAGTGAAGTAGCCTTCGCGAGCCTTCTGGAGCATACCCTTGAAGTCGCCGCCATGAAAGGTCGCCGCATTCATTCGTTCGGAACGATAATCATTTTTCCTGCCATAATTGACATCGTTGGTGGTGTCGCCATTGGCAAAGCGGTCGGTGATTACAAAATAGACAGTAGCATTGCCCCATCGGAAAGTATCACCGGCTGATGCCCCATAGACAGAGTGTGTAGTGAGCGGGGAGAGAAGGAATGAGAAACAAAGAAGAGTCAAAACGACCCTGACTGAAGCAGATGTAAAACGCATAAATCAGATTTTTAATTGTCAAACACACGTGCAAAAATAGTAAATACCCTCCATACATCCAATAATGATAAATAACCATTGTGCAGTGTTAGAACGCGCTCCTTAATAATATTGCAGATTATGCGACGTTATTGCCGATTTTTTGTCGCAAAAGCAAATAAATCACTATTTTTTAGGGATAACTGAGTAATCCAAAGATTGCTTTCAAATTTTTTGCCGATATTTTGGGGATTTTTCTTAGAGCGCGTTCCTTAAATTTTTGGGGGTCGTAGGGGCGGATATTTTTGAGCAGATTTTGAAAGTCACAGCGGGCGCAATGCGGGCATTGCAACCGATGCGACTTTCGAAATATGCCAAAAAGATCCGGGCAATGGTAACTAAATCTACCAATATCTATTGCTGATTTTGTTATCATTTTAACTTTTTATAGAATAGTGTTAATGAAATGTTAATTATTTAAGTTTCGCAAGTTCAACTTGCTGATTTCAGATTGTAAAATTGAGCGA
>JBJEKI010000050.1:0-16503 GCA_051878555.1 Lepagella sp.
CTGCTCAAAAATATCCGCCCCTACGACCCCAAAAATTTAAGGAACGCGCTCTAAATATATTGGGAATAGTATTTCAAAATGACTATATAAACAGGGATAGGAGTTCCACAGTGCCAACCCCCAAGAGCCGATCCTCCCAAGGAATCAAAACAAAAGGATAAACCCTACCCCCAAACTCCATCTTATACACCTCACGCATCACCCTTATTCTTTTGTTCAGACATATATTTGCTTGAGATGTCACTCCATCTTGGAATGAGTAGACTCTTTCCATAGTGACGCTCGTAACTATTTATCAGTTTTTTCTTCCAGTTAAGAGCTACAGTAACTCTTGTATCCGGATATTGGTAAATAGTCTCCTCTACCGCAGCTAAAAAGTCTTCCAAAGATTCAAATGGCTTGAAGTCTGTGCGTTCGGAATACCATGTGGCCGGACGAATGTTTACAATAACTTTATTTTTGTATTGAACTTTTATTGGCCAAGAACTACTTGTGCTACAAATTTCCCAAAGGTTTTTCAGCCAAATTTGCTCTATTTCCACTACTCCATTTTTCATTTTGTATTTAATCAAAAGAAATTTGGAATGTAGCTTCCAGGGTTTTTCTAAAACGAGGTTGATGAAACTACGGTATGAAGCAATATCAAAATTTGGGCTACCGGTAAATGATTTAACTTCAAGCCAATCAGCTTGTAAATCGTCAGGATTTAGCCAAAAGTCAGGGGAGGCTTGTCTTTCGTTGTGAATATGAACAATGCCTTTGCTTGTCATCCACTTATCAAGCCATTCTTCCAATATATTGCCAATTATATTGTTTTGTTCAACTGTTATACCAAAGTCACGAAGGTTAAATTTAACCATACCTTGTGCACCCTCCATACCGAAGTCTTCTACAAGGGCACTATATAATTTTTCTGAAGCATTCATATAGTCAAATTTATTTATAGGTATCAAGTAATCTTTCTGCTACGGCTTGTATTACCGGTACAACAACTGTGTTGCCTAATAAATCAAAGCCTTCCTTTTCACTTACGTTAAACTTAATGTCATCAGGATAACCACATAGTCTTAGACCCTCTCTAAGAGACAATCTTCTCAAACCTCCATTATCACCAACATAAAGTTTTTGCATATCCATTGCCACAAGAGTAGGAGCAATTTCGTTTGGGGACATCACTTTATTAATTTCAAAGCTTAGTTTACCTGCAACGATATTATATCCCTTAGGCTTAGTAGTATCATATTCTCTATAAGTAGTTTGCATACCATTACTACTTATATCACGGATTAATTTTTTTGGATGTTCAAATTTGAGATAACCTTTTTTAGTCAAATCGTCTAACATTTCTTCAAGGATCGGTGAATCAAAAAAAGAACGTATTTGATTTAATGTTAAAGGCATACCATCCATCCAATCAATTCCTATGATTTCCGCCCACTTCTTTTTACGTCGTTCGGTCAATATTGTATCAAGAAGCATCTTTTGTTCGGAAGACACAGGACCTTTTATTTCTAAATCCCAACTATGGATATTTGTTTCACCCCCTCTTTTATCCTTAATTGATTTTCCATATAAATCTTCTATGGAGAAATGATCAAGGAGAGTTCTGATAAAAGGTGTATCACAAGTTGGAAGTCCTGATTCGAGAATATCACCAAGTTTACTTTCTTTTATAGGAAAATTGTCAAGGTTTGGTTTTTCCACTACACTGCCGACAATATATATCCTTTTGCGTTCTTGAGGAACTCCAAAATATTTTGAATTAAGTACACGATATGAAAACTTATAGTTAAGAGCTGACAATCTATCGACTATTACTTGTAAGGTTTTTCCTCCATCGTGATTGACCAAACCTTCTACATTTTCAAGTATAAAACCTTTTGGACGTTTATCTTTCAAAATACGTTCTACTTCGAAAAAGAGTGTACCACGAGTGTCCGCAAATCCTTGTCTTTTGCCGGCTGAACTGAATGCTTGACATGGAAAACCGGCACAAAGAATATCAAAATCAGGTATATACCTTGTATCTACCTTTGTAATATCACCGGTGATAGTTTCGGCAGGATGATTTTCACGCAAGACGCTTACTGCATACGGTTTTATTTCAGAAGTAAAAACACAAACAGGAGTAAAGCCCTTAGCTTTAGCTGCTTGTTCGAGTCCACATCGGATACCACCAATACCAGCAAATAAATCAATAAATCGTAATACATTACGATCGTTATTAGTGGCTACTTTAGGTTGTTTTTGTTTTTTTGTAAGGTCAACAGCTTTAGCTATAACATCTCCTTTTATGAATTTTGGTGCAAAAGGTATAGCATTGCTACCTTCATAAAAAATTTGTTTGATTAGCTTGTTTATGTCCAAAGACTCTGTAAAAATTTCATCTCCTAAAGAATATACCACATACGATCCATTGGGATTAGGATATTTCAAATACTCCATATCCTCTTGTTCTTTTATTGTGGAGTTAATGCATGGAAACAAATGATAACCTTCCCGTGGATTTATAGTATCATATATAAGTACATAGTCCGGCAAAGAATCGCTTATTACACCTCCATTTCTTTGAGAAAACAAATCCTGGCTAAATCGGATGTTATAGAGTTTCTCAAATCTTTGAGTTTTTTCTCCTAATATCCAATCCAACTGAGCTTTATCTCCTCTGTAAGCACCGAAGAGAAATATTTTATCTTTATTTTCAGAGTATCTAAACATAATTAGACTAATGGTTGCATATATTTTTAATTGCACCAAATAGATTCCAATTTCAAAGTATATCTTGAAATAAGATATACTCTCTTATTTGGCAAAGGTACGAAAAAAATCTTATATTTGGAATATGTGGATGGTGTGTTTTTCTGTTGAGTTGAAAAAAATAGTTATTTTCTTTTTTTCAAACTTAAAAAGTGCTATATTTGCGATTGGATTTTTGGGCGGTGCTTTTGCTGTCCGCTTTATCCGCTTTATGCCTTTATACGTGTGATCGTTTATGGATATTAATTGGTGTGATATCTGTCAAGATTTTGTTGTTGCTAAGGATAATAACTATCTTGAACGGGATTTTCAGAGATGTGTTAAGATAATATTCCGCCATTTTTTGCGCTGGAATAATAATATTGTTGAAGAGGAGAGTATTCATGTCGGATCTGTACAAAAGATCCGTGCTGACTTTATGCTCTATAAAGATGATGTACCTGTGGTGGCTATCGAGTGTAAAAGACCTAACCATATTCAATCTCAAAATGATAGAGAGCAGCTCCAATCTTATATGCGTCAAAAGAAGGTGGATTTCGGCTTGTATATCGGTGAGAATATCCAACTCTTTTATGATGATCCGGCAGACACAAATCCTATTGTACGAATATTCACACTCGATTATAGTGAGGATGATACATATAGCAGTATTTTTTTGGAACTTTTTACTTTCTCAAAATTTGATAAGAATCAATTGACCGCATTTTGTGTCGACAAGATTGATGATATCAAATTGCATGAGGAATTGGATAGAGATTTTGAATTGATATTATCGAATCAGGGTAAAGATTTGCTGAGAACACTTCTACGAGATTATCTTCTTGGTAAGGGGTATTCGGAACAGTCTGTCGATAACAGATTGGATGATGTTGAGATATCTATTAAGGATAAGATTTCCGTTAGCCCAATAGCTATTAGTCCGATTCAAACGGATAGAATAAGGGTTGCCAAAGATGTGACACCTAAGGAAAGAAAGCTGTTTTCTATAAATGGAAAAGGCTTATACAACAAGAGTAGATGTGCATTGGAGTTGATAAGAATGTACACCAACGATCATCCGAGTCCCTATGATGAAGTGACGAAGTTGTTCAATCGTGATATGCCCCACTTTGTTATGACAGAAACGGAGGTGAATATGAAGATATTATCATCTAAAGATACGAATATATCAACACGATGGCATATAAATCAGCCGTTACTAAGCAGTGATGGCATCCGCTTCTATGTTACGACTCAGATTGGCGATAATTGTCGCTATAATTTCAAATCAATAGTAAAATTAGCCGAATTGTTAGGATATACTATTAAGCCGGTGAATTAGCCCACTTTTGTGTTGCTATTGATTCGGTCATTTTATTTGGGAAAAATGATGGTGTAGCTGTAGGTGGTTTTGTCGTAGTCTTTTATGGTTAGGTAGCCGGTTTGGAGTAGGATAAGAGAGTAGAAGACGGGAGATTTTGTTGCCGTCTTCTACTCTTTTGCTTTCTATAGTATTTATTGCTCTTCGATGTCTATGTCGAAGTCGTCGGCGTATAGGTCGGCGTTGTCGTCGGCTGCTTCGCTGCCGGGAATTTCATCGCCGGTGCTGCCGGCAAATGCTACGCCGGGTATCGAGACGGGCATGCCTTGCTTGCCACCCTTCTCGGCGTTGAGCTGATCGACAATCTTCTGCTCCAACTCTTCAGCCAGGTCGGGATTGTCGGCTATCACTTTTTTCACAGCATCGCGACCCTGTCCCAACTTGGTGCCGTTGTAGGAGAACCATGCCCCCGACTTCTTGATGATGCCATGCTCCACACCGAGGTCGATGATCTCGCCGGCCTTGGAGATGCCCTCGCCAAACATGATCTCGAACTCTGCCTTCATGAATGGAGGCGCTACCTTGTTCTTCACCACCTTCACCTTGGCGACACGACCCACCGTGGTGTCACCATCCTTGATAAATGTGGAAGGACGTATCTCGATACGTACCGAAGCGTAGAACTTCAGGGCGTTACCACCGGTGGTGGTTTCGGGGTTGCCGAACATTACGCCGATCTTCTCGCGGATCTGGTTGATGAATATGCAGCAAGTGCGAGTGCGAGAGATGGTACCGGTGAGCTTGCGCATAGCTTGCGACATAAGTCGGGCATGCAGCCCCACATTCTTATCGCCCATCTCCCCTTCGATTTCAGCCTTCGGGGTGAGGGCAGCCACTGAGTCGATCACCAGCACATCGATGGCGCCGGAATTGATCAGCTGCTCAGCGATGTCGAGAGCCTGCTCGCCATTGTCGGGCTGGGCGAGGAGAAGGTTGTTGACATCGACACCAAGTTTCTCGGCGTAGAAGCGGTCGAAAGCATGCTCGGCATCAACGATGGCGCAGATGCCGCCGCTCTTTTGCGCTTCGGCGATCACATGGATCGCCAGAGTAGTCTTACCCGAAGACTCGGGACCATATATCTCGGTGATACGGCCGCGAGGGAGACCCCCGACACCGAGAGCATAGTCAAGGCCCAACGAACCGGTGGAGATAGCCTCCACATCTCTGACGGCATCATCGCCGAGACGCATCACGGTGCCTACACCGAAATCCTTCTCCAAGTGAGACATCGTCACATCGAGAGCCTTCAACTTTGCCTCTCTATCTGAAATGCGTGCTCCTGAGGGAGCCGCTGCTTTTTTCTTTACTGCCATAGTCTATTTGGTTTTATTTGTTTCTTTCTGCTTGCAAAGTTAATACTTTCAAATTCACCATCATATAGCACGATAAAATTATTTTTATAAAAAATATTAACCGACTGCAAGAAATCCGCAGTTTGACAACGGATTTGTGTTTTCTCAGTGCTAAGAGCGCTCTTAGAGTTCTCTATTAGAACTCCATATTTGCATCTTTGATTAGTTTTTTATCCTCTTCGATGGTAGAACCGACAGTGGTGAGGAGGTCGCCGACGACACCGCCGTTGACGCCGATAGCCATGGCTCGGAGTTGAGACTCGCGGCAGAGTTTGTTTCTACCGCCGGCGAAACGGATTAGGGCATGGGGGTGGATGAACCGGAACAGGCAGATAGTGTCGAGGATTTCCTCTTCGGTGAGGGGTTGAGCCTTCTCTAAGGGAGTGCCGGGGATGGGGCACAAGATATTCACAGGTATCGACATCGGGTTGACGCGGCGCAGTGCCAAAGCGAGACCAACGCGCTGGCGTGGAGTTTCTCCCATACCGATGATGCCTCCGGAGCAGATCTCGAAGCCGATTTTCTTGGCAGCCAGGATAGTTTGGATTTTATCCTCGATGGTGTGGGTGGTGCAGAGAGAGTTGAAAAAATCGGGGGCAGCCTCGAGGTTGCAGTGATAGCGGCGCACGCCGGCATCCCAGAGTTTTTGGAGTTCTTCCTCATTGAGCAAACCCATAGAAGCGCAGAGGCCTACATCCTTCCAATTAGACATTTCTTTGAAATAAGAGCAGGCGTGATCGAGTTCGCTACCCGACATCTTGCGGCCGGAAGTTACGAGCGAGATATGGCGGATACCCTGGCGGTGGTTGTACTCAGCTTGGCGCATACACTCCTCGCGCGAGATGAGGGAATATGTTTCGACTTTGGTTTTGAAATGAGCAGACTGGGCGCACCACTTGCAATTTTCGGGGCACTTGCCGGAGCGGGCATTGATGATAGAGCAAGAGTCGAAACGGCGAGGACCATACTTGGCGGTGATCTCCTTGGCTGCCTCATAGAGGGCTTCACGGTCGGCGGCTGCCTCATCGCAGAGGGCGTACGCTTGCTCCTCCGAGATCTCACCTCCGGAGAGAATAACTTCTTTCAAAGACTCAATCAGCGACATAATGATATATCTCCTTTCTGTGTAAAGTATATTTGTTGGTTATTACGAATGCAATAAAGCATCTTTCAAAGTTACAACAATCTTTTGAAATTTGCCTCATAAGCAATTGTAAAAATGATCACTGCCTCCAAAATAAAATAATAAAAAATGGATTTCATCACAAAAAGAAAACAAATTTTATATTTTATATGAAAAATTTTTGCGAATCAAAAAAATTGATTTATTTTTGCCATTGATATGTTGTGTATTTTTTTATATGGCATATCTCCTTATTATATTTATCTATTATAGTTTAATTAATCAAATCAAAAGTTTAGAATCTATGAAAAAGTTTTTACTTCTCGGAAGTGCTTTGCTTGCATCGGCAGTTTGCCTGAATGCCGAGAACAAGGTTTACAACTGTGAGGAACTCGGAGTTGTGTATGGCGTGTCTGACAATGGGCACTTTGCTGCTATCACCGATGATGGCAACAACCTTGCCTACCTTTGGAAATGGGATGTACCCGACGTGTTCTTCGACATCTCGGCGCCGGAGGATGATGCCTCAGTGCCGGAAGGACAGCGTGTATGTGGCACCAACGCCTACGATGCAACTGATGCCGGTATGGTGGTAGGATGTATCTACTATGCCGATGGCAGAAGCGTGCCGGCATATTATCTCAACGATGAGTGGACCGTACTTCCGCTTCCGGCTAACGTATCGTATCTCAATTCAGCCACTTCAGTGACTCCCGATGGCAATATCATCGGAGGATTCTGCGGCCGTCCCAACGCGGAGGTAGGCATCGGTCAATACTTCCCGGTGCGCTGGCAGAAGAATGCCTCGGGCGACTATGAGATCATCGATGAGTCTAACTTCGATCTTGGCAACCACATGGGCTTCTATCCCCGCACCATGAGCAAGGATGGCAGCGTTATGGCCGGCGCTATATATTATGGTGTTGGCTCTTGCATGCCCGCCCTCTCGGTCAATGGCGAACTCAAGATGTTTGACGAGATCGAGATCAAGTATGAGCCCTGGATCTACAAAGGAAAATACTACTGCGGCTGGGGTGAAGATGAAGAGGGCAATCCTATTCAGATCTGGACTGATGATCCCGATGACCCCCGCATCGTTCTCTACGAAGAGACATATATCAATGGATTTAAGGATTCACAGCAATTCCTCTATGGCACATTCCAAGATTGTGACAAGGATGGCCTCTTCTATGGATGCCGGACGCTGATCACCAATCTCTCGGAGAGTGATCCCACACAAGCCACCCTCACTCAGAAGGCTTGCACCTACGACCGCACGACCGACGAATGGGAATATAGCAATCGTATCTCAGCATACACTTGCGGTGTCGGCAAGGATTTGATCTATGCTGTCGACAATAAGATGATAGTAAGCGGCCAGTTCTACGACATCAATTCATATTATGACGTAGATGCACCCAGCACATCGTTTGGCGCATCGAAGATCAGTGCCAATGGCAAGGTGATCGGTATGACTCGCGGTGAGTTCAGCGAGGCAATCATGGACTGGATGTACTTCCCCTATATGATTGTTACCGACGATGCATACGCCGGTGTCGACAAGGTGATGGACACAGCCTCGAAGGTGGCTTTCGTTGTGGGTCGCGGTCATATCTCAGTGCTCAATGCTAATGACGCCACCATCTATGATCTAAATGGCAATGTAGTGGCACAGGGCACATCGGTAGACGTAAATCCCGGCATCTATGTTGTGACATCAGGCGCAACAACTGCCAAAGTAATGGTAAAATAATATGAGATTTTTCAAGACTTTAAGCATCACATTGACTGTGCTTGCGTCGATTGCCGGAGTGCAAACGGCGCAAGCCGGTTATACTCTTTCGTTCGCGAGTGGCAAGTTGCCCTCTGACGTGGTGAGTCAAAATCCGGGCTCTACACCCTCGAGCAATGGTTATAAGCGTGGTTGGACCACCGCCGGCTGGACTGTAGAGCGCTTCGGCGACCTCGGTTATGTCGGTCTCTGTCCCACCTATTATGAAGGTGACGACGAGACGGAAAGTTGTAGCAGTCTCACTCTTCCCGAAGTCGAGGTGGGAGAGAATGACTACCTGATCTGGACTACTCGCGCCATGTATCCGGCACGCCGCGAGTCTTATCGTATCGATGTGACTGAGGGTCAGACCGAGGCCTTTACCACCATCGGCGAGTATGAAGATGATGCCAACTGGACCACTCGCGTAGTTTCGCTCAGTGAGTATGCCGGCAAGAACATCACCCTCACCCTCACCTGCACCAGCAAGTGGGGCTATATGCTGATGCTCTCTTCGCTGATGATCGGCACTCCGGAGAGTGTAAACTTGGTCACCACCGACCTGACTACACGCTATCTCTCTGCCGATGACATCGCCGACGGCACAGCCCCGATCACCCTCTCCGTGCTCAACGCCGGCAAGACCCTCGACTCGGGTAGCCTCGTGTGCTTGGTTGGCCTCAATGATGCCGCATCTATCGCTATCGATACTCCCTGGGCCACCGGCGAAACTCGCGAAGTCTCCTTCAATGTTCCTGCCCAAGTCGATAAGAAGATCGAATATATCGTGACCTATCGCGACAGCGAGGACAGTGAAACCGACATCGCCGAGGATGCTGTATTCCCCTCGACATTCGCCCGCACTCTTATGGTCGACAAACTCACAGGTATGTGGTGTACCAACTGCCCCACAGGCGTGCTTGAAGTCGAAAAATTGGAAAAAAGATTCGGCAAGAACATCGTTTTCGTCGAGACTCACACCAAGGGAACAAGCACCGATGCTCTCGACAATAACGAATACTTCCTCAACCTCAACACATATTCCGTGCCCAACTTGATGCTCAACCGCATCACCGCCAGCAAGAGCAGCAATTCCGCCCTCTTCAAGTCTTATTACGACCGTCCCACTGAGTTTCTGATCAAGCTGACAAATGTCACTGCCGCCAATAGCAATACTATCAACGTATCAGCCGAAGTGACCTCTGCCAACGATCTCGACAACTCTACCGGGCGCTATCGCATCGGATATGTTGTTACCTCTTATTTCTATAGGCCGGGCAATAAATACTTCCTCCAGATAAATGGTTGTAACTCCCCGAGCAATGAGCAGTTCTATTACCTTCCCAACCCGATCTACAACGACCTGGTAGAGTTCCACAATGCCTCTCTCACCTGCGAGACGGCATTCGATGGCATGGAGGGTAGCATCCCCGAGCAACTCACAGCCTATCAGCCGGCATCCTACTCTTGGGAGATCTCCCGTCCGGAGCTCTTGCAGGATATCAACGACGGCAAAGTCGTGGTGTTCATCCTCGATACGCAGACCGGCGAGATTCAAAATGCTGCCGCTGCCATGGTGGGCGAAGTGAGTGGTGTCAAGGATATCTTCGACGGCGCAGAGGAAACTCGCCACGCTGAGGGTATCTACAATATGCAGGGTATACGTCTCGACGTAGAGCCCTCGCAACTCCCTGCCGGAATATATATCATCGAAGGCAAAAAAATGCTGATCAAATAATCTATAACTAAAATTTTATTGAATCTATGAAGAAATTATTATCCACCTTGGCAGTCACGGCCATTTGCTTCTTGACAGCAAATGCAGCCAGTTATGAAAATCGTACTGTCACCGTCAACACCGATGAATCGGGTGTTGTAACATCGGTAGATGTGACCTTTACCGACTATGCACTTCTCACTATCGTAAGTGCAAGTGATATCTCTTGTTCCAATGGCAGCACATACGCTCCCGTATCTGGAACATTTGGTGTCGAAAACAACAACACGTTGAGATTTACTCCGGGTGCGGATGCTGAAATGCCTGATGGTGAGTATTACATCACAATTTATGGCGAAGCTATCAGATGGAGAGCCGGGTTTAATACGGCTGTAAACACAGATCAGATTGACATCTTCTTCAATGTCGGAGAAGGTGGCAGCGGTAGTGACTTGTCGTTTGAGAACTACAGCGTTGCCACTACTACCAACACTGATGGTGCTGTGACCAAGGTTTTGGTGACTTTCCATGATTTCGAATATGTAGGCACCAACTCTTCTGAGGATATTATCTGCTTAAAATATGGTGGCATGGGTGATGTACGCGATGGTGTGGTCTCTGCTGATGGTACTGACACTCTCTCCTTCACACCCGCAGAGCCCCTCGAAGCCGGCGAGTATACCCTCCTAATCAGCGCAGAGGCTATGTATGGCGCAGACGAAAGTTATGTAAACCATAACAACCCCGACGATATCTACGTTGACTTCACCGTAGAAGAGGGTCAAGGTGGCGGCAGTGGCCAAGACTTTACCTTCAACCACTTCGAGGTGAACACCACCGAAAATGAGGCCGGCGCCGTGACTCAGGTGCAGGTGACATTCACCGGTTTCCCATTCATGTCTACTCTCAGCAAGGATGATATCTACTGCATGAAGAATGATGACACTTGGGCATACGTGCAAGGTACAATCGCTGTGACTTATAATGACAACAACATCACCTTCACACCCAACTCGCCCATCACCGCAGGTGGTGAATATCTCTTGGTATTCCCCGCAGGTTCTATCTGTGGTTATGACGATTCTTGGAGCACTGAATATCCCAACAACGATGATGTAGTGGCAAGATTTAATGTTGCCGGCAGCGATGAGCCTGTGGGCGACCTGATGGAGTTCACCGCTACTCCCGCTGAGGGCAAAGTGACTTCGCTCAAGGATATCGTGCTCGAGTTCCCCAACTGCAATTCGATGGATATCAACGACAGCACAGGCGTCAGCGTTATCTACAATGGCGACCAGAACCTCGATGTCAACCCGCTGAAGGCTACAGGCAAGAAGGTGACTATCTCTCTCAAAGATGAGCAGACCTTGGCCGGCGAATATCGCGTGATCATCGCTGCTGAGGCCATCTGCGCTTACAGCTCTAATGACTACCTCGATAATCCCGATCCTATCGTGCTCCTCTACAACATCGAGGGTGAGTCCGAAGTTTACGACTTCTCATTCACCACTGATCCTGACAATAGCGAGTATCTCGCATCTATCGACAAGATCGACTTTACATTCCCGAATCTGGATTATATCTCCTGCTTTACTGAAAATGTGAAAATCACACTTGGCGAGACTGAGATTACTGACTATTCTATAATCTCTGAAATGAATAAGTTGAAATTAACCTTCGGCGAGGCACTCACTGCTGAGGATGGAGTTGTCAACCTCAAGGTTGTGTTCCCGGCAGGGTGCTTGAGTGGTTCAGTAGATGGCGGAACAGCAGCCAATGCCAACAATTATCAAGCTATCTTCAAGCTTGCACCGGCATTGCGTACAGATGTGACACTCGCACTGAACAGTGCTACCAAGCCCAACGAGAATAATGAGATTTCGCTCAACAAGCAGATATCAGCATTCTTCTTCCTCTCGCCCGAGCCCAATCTGATCCCGACCGAGGGCACAGAGCACAATGTGACTATCAAGCAGGATGAAGGTGAGTTCGAAGCTTCAGCTCGTCTCGCTCAGGCTTACGGCTGGAACATTGACACTACTTCCTACTTTATGGCTGACTTCGGCAAAGAGCCGGAATACAATGGTCCTTACACCGTGACTGTAGATGCTGAGGCATTCTGCGACGAAGTGTGGATGGCCAACCATAACTTCGGACGTGTCAACCAAGAGATCGTCTTCCACTTCAACATCGTGGATGGCAAGACCTCCGGCCTTGACGAAGTAGAAATCGCCGAAAGCAAGAAATGTGAGATCTACACCATCGACGGCATCCGTCTGTACAACAGTGTAGAAGACCTTCCCGCCGGTCTTTACATCATCAACGGCAAGAAGGTATCGATCAAATAAAACCGTCAAATATCGATCAAATAAACCGTTAAATATCGAAGGGGGTGTGACCACAGTCACACCCCCTTTTATTTTTTAAGGAACGCGCTCTTAAGAAAGCACAAAATTTTAAGGAACGCGCTCTATTAGATGCGTAATTACGAAATCGGAGATTACCGGATCGGTTTACGGTATTCGGCAGGGGTCATGCCGTAGCGGTCGACGAAGAGGCGATGGAAGGTCTAAAAACGAATGTAAATCACAATGCATTAGGCAATGCCAATAGATATTCAGGTGCAAAATCTGCTCCATTTTCCCATTCTATGGTGTTGTATTTTACAGAGAATCTCTTAAAAAAATCAAGGTCTTTAAGAGGTTCGAAAACCATTCCCTTAAGCGATGACTTTAAGTCAACTGTTTTGACAACGTTATTGTTAAACCACAATTTAATGCGGTAATTGTCAACGTACTCAGCTTTGATCACCTCGATAAACATAACACTCAAATATTTAATTTAACGGTTCTATTTTATTTAAGGGCATACCCTTTTGGGCTTTATCCCAATTGCAAAGGAGCTCTTCTCGATGTATGTCTAACCATTCAAGAATCATTTTCAATGCTCGACCCGGCATCTCTCCTTTAACAACACCATCTTTTATGTTAATAATCACCTTATAATCACCATACCAAGCATGAAAATGAGCCGGTGCATGGTCTGCAAAATTCATTAGGATAATTATCCCATAGAAAAAACTTATTTGTGGCATACTAAAAGTATTTTGAAATAGAAAAACACAAATATAGTCATTTATTGTAGCACAACAAATTTTTTCTACAACAAATTCAATTACAAGAACGCGCTCTTATCAGATGCATAATTACGAAATCGGAGATTACCGGATCGTTTTACGGTATTCGGCAGGGGTCATGCCGTAGCGGTCGACGAAGAGGCGATGGAAGGTCTGTCGGCTCTGGAAGCCACATTCTTCTGCCACTGCTTCGATGGTGTAGTTGCCTTTGGCCTTGAGGAGCACTACGGAGTGGTCGAGTCGCAAATGGTTGATATAGTCGGGGAAGCCGTCTGCATATTGCCGGAACATCGCCGAGAGTTGGCGCGGCTGTATCCCTATAAGGGCAGCTGCCTGATTGCGGCTGAAGCCGGGCTGTAGATAGAGTTTCTCTGCCACTATCAGCCGGTTCAGTTCCTCGAAGAGTCGTTGCTGCTCATCTTCGGGCGTTGTCGCCTCCATCGTTTCGAGATTATTCACTTCGCTTCGGGATGCCAGTTCGTCGATCATAGCCACTGTGGCGAGGTTCTTGTGTCTGATCTTGCGGCGGAAATATAATGTCAAGAATATGACTAAGGCAACAAACACCACCGACAATATCACTATCGCGGCCACCAAACGAACTCTCTTGAGTCGCTGCTCGCTTTTCAGGAGCTGCATCTCCATATCGTTGATCTTGTATATGGTGGCTTGCTCGGCGAGGCGTGAGGCATCCTCCCTGCGATAGAGGCTATCGGTAAGGGTCTTAATCTGCTTGGCTTTCGCCAGCGCCATGGTGGTTTCTCCCTTTCCCTCGAGGCAGATCAGCTCGGAGGCAAGTAGGCTATTGATGTAGTAATCGGTGATGGTGTCTCGTTTCTCCGCCAACATGGTTCTCTCCATGGCGATTCGTTTAAGAGCCTCGTCATACTGATGCTCTGACAATAGATAATTGATAGCCAGGTCGGCGCCGGCGGCAGACTTGCCGAACTCGGTAGCCATCAGCTGATTGTAATACTCGCGGGCCTTCACCTTATCACCCATCTCCGTATAGAGGAATATGTAGAGAGCATAAAGTTCAGCCCTACGCTCGTCGACGACACTCTCCGAGGCATCTTTACACTCCGCCATCCCCTTCAGTGCCGTTTCGCATCCCTCCAACGCCTTCAGCGCCTCGGGGTATCGCTTGTGAGGTATCAGCAGATTTGCCTCCTTGCTATAGCCGTAGATTATATTGTCGTAAGAGTCCCATCCGGGAGTGTCGTTAGCCTTCAGAAGTTGCTGATAGATCTCAATACTGCGTTCGATATTCTCGACGGCAGCATTGATATCGCCTATATCCCCCTTGGCGAAACCGACAAATTGTAAGAAATAGGCGGTCGACATCTCGTCGCCGACCAGAGCTGCGATGCGTGCACCCTCGGTGGCATAATCCATCACATCGACATATCGACTCTTCACAAGCGATAGGCTTGTCAGAGCGCGAAGCGACTTCAAGATGCGGATGGTGTCGCCCTGAATCTTGGGATTTTCGTAGGCGCGACGAGCATAGAGCAGCGCCGTGTTGGTCTGCTCGAAAGCATTCTGATAGATCATAGCGCGGACGCCATCGATGTCGATCGGTGACAACAGACCACGACTTTCAGCCGTGTCAAGCAATGCCAATGCCTGATGCGGGTCGGTGAAACATACCTGCTGTATATGCTCCATGCTATATAGACTGTCGCGGTCGGCGGGTGAGGCGGTGCCCCCTCCACTGTGCGAACAAGCGACCGGTGTCACCACCATACACACTCCAAATATCAATCCTAAGGATAACGCAATAATTTTATTCATATTCTTCGATGACCATTTGATGAATTAAAGTTAGGTAAAAATTCTATATTGAGCAAATCCAAGAGCGATCTTCAATGCCTCCGGAGTGTGATTCTCCTCTATAGTATGGTGTGAAATTACCTTGATGTAATAGATGACAATATTTTGTAAATCATTAAGTTCCTAATATGTTACATTGTTTGTATTTTTTATTACATACTTGTTCTGAAGTTTTTGCTACATTCGCTTAACATTTTGCTACATGCTACGTTGTGATATTACCGAGATGTTTCTCTCGATTTACTAAATTTGCTAACAAATCAATAACATAAAACAAAAGACAAGATGAAAAAATTTAAGGAACGCGCTCTTAAATTTGCGTTGCTTGCCCTGGCAACAATGATGTTGAGTGTTGGTTTTGCCGCTTGCGGTGATGACGATGAAGATCCTTCAGATCCTACCGGTGGCGATGTGCCTCAGGTCGAAGATCAATTTCCTCGTTCGGCGATAGGTCTCTATGTTGTCAATCCCACTGCCGATATGCTCGCCGTATATGATGTCTTTGTAACTTATTTCGACAATGGCGAGAAGGTGACCAAACAAATCACCGGCAAGGAGACCATCATGGGCAACGCCTTAGTGCTTCCAGGCACATTGGGCTATAAGGTGGTAACCAAACTGAAAGAGGGTGTCACCTACGACAAGGATGTGTATGACATCACCGCGAGTGTACAACTCTGCACATACGCCGTATATGACCAGTACGGCAAGCGTATCGAAGCCCTGAACGTTGATAACGGATCGATGGATGTAGGCCGCACCATCAAAGCAGATAAGCTCAGCACTCTCGACAATTATACATTCTACAACTCGGTTTACGAGATTGCTACCGACGGAAGTCATAAGCTTCTCAACGACTATGCTTGGGATTGATTAGAGTGTGATTGGCATGAAAAGAATAATAGAGCGCGTTCCCCAAAAATTTAAGGAACGCGCTCTAAAAGCATTTCCAAGATATACGAACTTTTGGGGTCGCTTGAGGAAGTCCATCAGAGATGCGGAGATATCATAAAAAATCTTGTAACCGCAAAGAAAAATCACCCGAACACTTTTTATCAATTCAAAAAAAGGATGCAAAACTTGTTTTTGCGACAAAAATTTAGTTATTTTGTTTATTTATATTAGATCTTAGTTATGAAGTATAACACTCGCGACATAATGGAGTATATAATCGCCTTGGTAAACGAGTTTGCCAAGAAGTTTGACCTATCCGACAGGCAAGCTTTTAATTATATACGCAATCATCAAGGCATCTTTTTTATCGAGCAAAACTATGGCATAATGCATACGCTTGATTTTAAAGAGGCAGTAGAAAGTATAGCAATTTATTGCCGTAAATCAGGAGGTTTGTTATGATACTTTATCACGGTTCAAACATATTAATTGAGCAAATAGACCTTAGAGCGCGTTCCTTAAATTTTTTGGGTCGTAGAGGCGGATATTTTTGAGCA
>JBJEKI010000051.1:0-1832 GCA_051878555.1 Lepagella sp.
TCGACTCAAGGCTACGACCTCTACGGCCCAAAAAATTTAAGGAACGCGCTCTTAAATTTTTCAAAATTTTCTTCCTCTTTTATCTTGCTCATTTTCAATAATGGTTACCTGCAAGTAACTATCTATGCTTTTGGTAATTACTTGTAAATGTGAAAATTAGATTATAACTTTGAGCTATCAAACAGATAGCAAGTTACAATTGCAAAGTTACTAAACTTATTTCAAATTTTCAAATTTTAAAATCATGAGTGAAATTAAAGTTCTCAACTTCGGCGATAAGTTCGCCCACGCCTCGGTAGGCGCTCTCTCCGGTTTTGCCGGAAAGTTGTTTCTCAAGGATGCCATAGCTTCTACCTCATGTGAAGTGTCATTTGGCTCACTTGTTTCATGTGAGTGTGTTCCCTTTTTCCACAGTCACAAGGAGAATGAGGAGACATATATTATCCTCTCGGGTGTCGGCAGATTCCAGGTCGATGACAACGTGTTTGACATCGCAGAGGGGTCGGTGGTGCGTGTAGCCACCGGATGTGATCGCAACATCAAGTGTACATCCGATCAGCCCCTGGTCTACATCTGCATTCAAGTCAAGGAGGGGAGTCTCTGTGGCTACACCATGACCGATGCCGAAATCACCCAAAGATCATCCCTTCTCTAACACACCTCCACATAAGCGCGTTAAAAGCGAGCTCTAAGAGCGCGTTCCTTAAATTTTTTTCATTATATTTGCATTTGATTTGTGGCGATCTCCTGTTTTGTCCTGATTTCGCCACTTATCTTTGTATTTTTTAATTATCGTAACAACTTTATCATGGCTAATGATATACATTATATACCGGAGTGGGAGTTGAAGGGTCGCATATTGTTGGCTCTCCCTCATGCCGACACCGATTGGAATTATATCCTGCCGGAGGCTATCGACCAGTATCGACGGCTCATCACCGCATTTGTCACCCATGGCGAGGAAGTTCTGATACTGGTGCCCAATGTTGAGGAGGCAAAGGCAAGTCTCGCCGATTGCCCCCTTCAGGGTGTTGAGTTTGTCGAAATGCCTACTAACGACACCTGGACTCGCGATTATGGTCCCGTCACCGTGATGCGCAATGACAGAATGCGTGCTATAGATTTCGGCTTTAATGGTTGGGGGCTCAAATTTGCCGCTTGCCATGACAATCTCGCCAACCTCCATCTCCGCGATGCCGGCATTATGCCGAAAGATATGTATCGTAATTGCCGCAGCTTTATCCTCGAGGGGGGATCTCTCGAAACGGATGGCCATGGCACTCTCCTCACCACCTCAGAGTGCCTCCTGTCGCCCAACCGCAATGGCGACCTTACCATCGACGAAATCGCCGACAAACTAACAGCTGAGTTGGGCGTCGACCATATCCTCTGGCTCAATCATGGTGCATTGGAGGGTGATGACACTGATTCCCATATCGACACTCTCTGCCGTTTGGCTCCCGACAATGTGATCCTCTTCACAGGCTGCTGCGATGTCGATGACTCACACTTCGAGGTGTTGCTCAAGATGAGGGCTGAATTGACCATGCTTCGCAACGCCGAAGGTGAACCCTTCAACCTCGTCGAACTTCCCCTTCCAGATCCAATCTATGACGAAGAGGGATGTAGACTCCCTGCCACTTACGCCAATTATCTCGTGACTCCTCGCGCCATTTATATGCCGACCTACCGTCAACCGCAGAAGGATCTCTTGGCTTGCAACACCGTCAAGATCGCCTTCCCCGAGCACGAAGTCGTAGGCGTGGACTGCTGTACGCTGATCCGCCAGCATGGTTCGCTGCATTGCTCCACCATGGCCGTTCCCTTCTAAT
>JBJEKI010000051.1:1932-3904 GCA_051878555.1 Lepagella sp.
AATCATGAAGGTAGGAATCGTCCAACATTCATTCTCGGAAGATGTCGATGCCAATCGCACTCGCAATCTTAATGCCATAGAGAGTCTCGCCTCGGAGGGTGCCGATTTGGTGGTCCTCTCGGAGCTCCATGACTCACTCTATTTTTGCCAAACGGAAAATGTGGATAATTTCCTATATGCCGAGAGCATACCGGGAGATTTCACGCAGATCTATAGCGAGGCGGCTCGCGACAACCATGTCGTGTTGGTAACCAGCATGTTCGAGCGTCGCGCCCCCGGTCTTTATCACAACACGGCGATAGTCTTCGACAGCGATGGCAGCATTTGCGGCAAGTATCGCAAGATGCACATCCCCGATGACCCCGGCTTTTATGAAAAGTTCTATTTCACACCTGGCGATCTCGGCTTCTATCCTATCGAGACATCCATAGGCAAGTTGGGCGTATTGGTTTGCTGGGATCAGTGGTACCCGGAGGCTGCTCGCATCATGGCTATGCGTGGTGCGTCGATGCTGATATATCCCACAGCCATCGGCTGGAACCCTGATGACTCCGACGACGAAAAGCGCCGTCAGCTCGATGCATGGACTACAATCCAACGCTCCCACGCTGTTGCCAACGGCATACCGGTGGTGTCGGTGAATAGATGCGGATTCGAGGAGGATCCCTCGGGACAAACATCCGGTATCGATTTCTGGGGCTCAAGTTTCGTGGTCGGACCGCAAGGGGAGTTCCTATTCCGCGCCACCGACAATGCCCCAAGCGAGGAGGTGGTGACCCTCGATATGAAGCGTTCGGAAAATGTCAGACAATGGTGGCCATTCTTCCGCGACCGCCGCATAGACTATTACGACTCAATAACAAGCCGTTTCCTCGATAACTAACTGATTGTCGCTCTGCGTTTATGCGGAGCGACGTTTTTTTAATATGACGTATAATACCACCGGTACGCCCGCTATCGGTGTCAAGGCATTGATCGGTATAATCTGTCCTTCCGGCATGACACTCACCAGGTTGCAGAGAAGGGTCAGGATAGATCCGCTGAGCATCGTCGCCGGCATCAGCACCAAATGATTGTCGGTGCGTGTCAAGAGCCGAGCTATGTGGGGCATCGCAAGCCCCACAAATCCGATAGGACCGCAACATGCCGTTACTATCGACGCCAAGAGTCCGGTGGCTACCAACAACCAATTCCTAACCCTCAGCACATTCACACCCAAGTTCTTGGCATAGTTGTCGCCCAAGAGAAGCAAGTTTAATGGTTTGGCGAGGAGCATAGCGATTACCAAACCAACCAGCGAGATAGCCACAAACCATGGCAATCGCTCCAACGACACACTGCTGAAATTGCCCATTCCCCACATCACATAACTCTGGATACCCTGTTCGGTAGATAGGGAGGATAGCAGTGTCACCACGGAGTTGGCAAAGTAACCGGTCATCATACCGGCGATAAGCAGGATAAGATTATTTTTTACCCTCAGCGAGAGGAGTATCAGCAACGCCATAATGATGCTGCTACCCAACAGTGCACCAATCATAATGGCGATATTGCCACCGAAGTCTGAACCGGCGATGCCGATCCATCCCCCGAAGAGGAGGAGCACTAAGGCTACGCCGAGGCTTGCTCCCGAGGTGATACCCAAGATCGATGGTCCCGCCAAGGGATTGCGGAAGATTGTTTGCAACATCAGTCCGGAGGCGGAAAGCGCTGCACCGGCTATCAGCGCTGTCAGCGCCTGCGGCAGTCGGCTTTCCAAAATAATATAGCGGAGGGCTTCATCACATTCCCCTCCTGTCAATGCTGATATCACATCAGCCATCGGGATGCTGATAGCACCCCAAAAGAGGTTGGCAAGCAACAATAACACTGTCGCAATGCCCAATATAATTATGATGATACCCTTCTTCTTCATGGTTTAGAGCGCGTTCCTTAAATTTTTTGGGTCGTAGAGGCGGATATTTTTGAGCAG
>JBJEKI010000052.1:0-16282 GCA_051878555.1 Lepagella sp.
CTGCTCAAAAATATCCGCCCCTACGACCCCAAAAATTTAAGGAACGCGCTCTTAAAATTTCTATCTTACGAAAGGGTGTAGTTATGTTGGATTTTTTATTATGGAATAAGATAGCTCGTATTATTGATCAGTTGGCTACTACGTTGAATATTTCGACAGATAGGGCATTGACTCTTTTCTATGAATCTGATGTATGCCGCATGCTTCATGATCCTGAGCTGGGCCTACATCTCATGAGCGACACCTATATCGTCAACGACCTAATAGCTGAATTACGCTCCAAACAATAGCCTCCCCGCCATCCCTGTTTCTGCGCGGATTGGTTCTGTGAGCCTCCCCGCCATCTGACGAGGGTAGCGTCTCGCCGGCGGGCTGAAAGCCCAACAAGCACATAGCCCGGGGCAAAGCCGTAGGCGACACCCCGGGTTAATACGCCACCCACACCATCGCCCTGAAAGGGCAAAAGCACAACAACCACTGATGTAACTGAAGCTCCTATCTCCTAATTCCTATCTCCTAATTCCTAATTGATAATAACCTGATGGGTTCTGCGGGTGGACGTTTTTAGAGCGCGTTCCTATCATTATTACACTTTTGGAATTCCCTGTCTGAAAAAGAAATTATAACTCCCAAACATCCCCGATTCCGCCAAGTTTCGATGCTGAAATTTGGCGGAATCGTATCTAAAATACTCGGATTCCGCCAAGTTTCGATGCTGAAATTTGGCGGAATCAAGATTTTTTATTAACTTTCCGCCGTTTTTAAAATAGATCTGTTTATGAAAGATGCTATTGTCGGTCGACACAAGGAGAAGCTTCTCTTAAAGCAATATGTCGCTTCGCCTCAATCGGAGTTTATCGCTATCTATGGCAGACGGCGTGTGGGTAAGACTTTTCTTGTCAAGGAAATGTTGGAGGGGAAGTTTACATTCCGTATGACCGGGCGGGAGAATGCTTCACTCAAAGAGCAACTGCTCAACTTCTCCTACGCTCTTTCTGATGCCTTCTCCGAAGACAGTGTGCCGAAGAACTGGGCAGAGGCATTCCGCCTACTCTCACTCCATATCGAGAAATCGAAAAGGGGATCAAAAATCATATTTATCGACGAACTCCCCTGGCTTGACACGCCGCGATCCGGTTTCTTGGGAGCATTGGAGCATTTCTGGAATAATTGGGCATACTATCGTCGCGACATCAAACTGATCGTCTGCGGTTCGGCGACTTCCTGGATGCTCAATAAATTGATCAACGCCCGTGGAGGTCTCCACAATCGTGTGACTCATCAGATGATGATTTCACCCTTCACCCTTCAAGAGATGGAACTCTACTTCAAAAGTCGGGGCTTCAACTACGAGCGCCCGGAGATGATCGATTGCTACATGGCTGTCGGTGGAGTGGCATACTACCTCTCCCTCTTCGAGAAAGATCAGAGTGTGGCGGAGAATATCAACAGACTTTGCTTCACCGAAGGGGGTGAACTCACCGAAGAGTTCCCTAAATTGTATCGCTCGCTATTTAAGCGTTCGGAACATCATGTAGCTGTGATCCATGCTCTCAGCGACTCTCGTCGAGGTATGACCCGTAGTGACCTCCTCGCCAAGGTCAAGATGCCCGACAATGGCAACTTCTCCACCCTCCTTAGAGAATTGGAATCGTGTGGCTTCATAAGATCATTCTATCCTTTGGGCAAGAACAAGAAAGATGTGATGTATCAACTTATCGACCAGTTTTCACTCTTCCATCTTCATTTCATGAGGGGACACGGCTATTATGGCAAGGAGTATTGGTTGCATCTGATCGGCAGGCCGGAGCATCGGGCATGGTCGGGATATGCCTTTGAGACTGTATGTCTGCATCATATCGACAATATAGTCAAAGCCTTGGGCATCAATGGAGTATATCATTCGGCATATAGCTGGTCATATCGTCCCTCAGCCGCTATCGTAACCGATCCGGAAGGGGATGAAGATCTGAAGACCGGTGCACAAATCGATCTGCTGATCGACCGTAACGACCGCACCATCTCTATCTGCGAGATGAAATATTGCGATAGCGAATATGAGATCACCAAGGCATACTCCGGGCGAGTAGAGCAAAGATTGCGCACATTCCGCAAAGTGACCAATAGCCGCAAGACCCTTTCGCAAGTATATATAACCCCCTTCGGGCTCCTCAATAACATGTACGCCCGCAAGGTAAACCGACAAATCACAGCCGATGACCTATTCTCATAAATTAAGAACGCGCTTTTAAGGAACGCGCTCTTAATGAACGCACTCTTATGTTTTCAGATTATTTCGTTATATTTGCAAGTGATAACCGTTCTATAGCTTTCCTATAGTTTCCCTATCGCTTTTCTATCTAACCTTTCTATATGTATTTATGTTAACTACTATCGATCATATTGTCTCTCTGCTTTCTTCGATGGCTATCGCTACTGCCGTCGCTGTCTTGACTATGGTTCATATCCCCCAGAAGGTGCGTTGGGAGCCCCTCTCTCGAGCTCGTTGGATCCTTGTCGTCACCTTCTCAATACTTGCTATCTCCGGCCTCTTCAAGATCGACAGCTCGACGCCCCATCTCCTCACCACCGTGACCCTCTGTGTCGCCTCTTACCAGGCTCTCCTCTTCACACATACCGCCTCGATAATGCTGACTCGCAGCAAGTCATTCCGCAATACTCTCGTGGCTATCCTGCTGATCACCTTTGTCACTCTCCTGCTTTTCGTCACCAAGCTTTATCTTCCCGCCATATATCCCTTCGTTTGGTGGGCGGCGGCTTTGGCTTATTGTGCCCAATTGGTTATCCATACCATCACCTTCAGGCGTCAAGTCAAAGAGACAGCCATCGAACTTGAGGATTATTATGATGAAGATGTAGAATATCATCTCAGACCTATCAAAAAATTCTATTACAGTGCCTTAGGTATCGGTGTGTTTGCTGCCATCGCCGCCTTGGCGCCATTGTATCATTGGGGTTACAACGCCTTTGTGATAATCTATACCTCATATTATGTGTATGTGGTGGTGTCGATGATGAACTATTGCATCGATGGCGACTTCTTCTTGGTGCCTGCCGAGGATCTGTCGCAAGCCGGTTCGGGACTGAACATATCACTACAGACAATGATGGACTCGATGTCTGACGGCGACAGCGTAGAGAACAAATTTGGGGGGTGAAAATTACGCAAGGACTTTTGGAAAAGGCGCTTGAAGAGTGGGTGGAGCGAAGAGAATTTACCAAGGTCGATGTCAACACCGACGAAGTGGCGAAGCAGCTCTGTGTGACACGCAGGCAGCTTGCCGCCTATTTCAAGAGTGTGCATAACACTACCTTCCGCACCTGGCGTCAGCAACTGAGACTCGAATATGCACGTCGCCTTATCCGGGAGTGTCCTAACTTGCAGATGTCACACCTTCACGAGCAGGTAGGATTTAACGACCGCAGCAACTTCCACAACGCCTTCCGTCGATACACCGGCAAGACACCCCAAGAATACAAACAAAATCCGGAATAATCCTTTAATTCTTGTTGTTTTTTGTTGTTTTTTGTGTAAATCATGAAAAACAACGAGAAAAATAACTCCCCTTGCGGGGGGATGGTGTAATATTGCACACTGAAGCATAGAGTGTAAAAATTTTTACAAAAATGCTTCAGTGTGTTAATTTTTATTCAAAACCATCAAGGTGTACTTCAATTAATGCTTACTCAATATTAACCCAAAACAAAAACAACATGAATTACAAACTTCTACCTAAGGAGCATCCGCCACGGATGGTGGACGTCTCGCGCCCGCCGACGCGCCAACGCCAGCGGGGAGCATTCTCAGTGGTATTGAAGTCGATGCTGTTACTGCTGTTGGCATTTGTGTCGCAACAGTCTTATGCAGGATTTGACTTTGAAACTACATCGTACCATTCTATGCGCTGGCAACCGACTATCGAGAAGCCGAACATGCAGATCGATCTCTGCTTCTATGACACCAATGGCTCGGACTCCTTCTTCTTGCATGATGCAACTGAAGGCGATATCAAGGGCCCGGCTGTATATGTCGATGGTAAATATATCTGCTCGCCCGATTATGAGCTCGCTTGGCCGGGACCCGACCTCGTAGGTAACGATGGTGCCCTTGAAGATCAGAGGCCAAACAATGGCTGGTGGGGTAGTACTTATACCAAAACAATCGATGGCGTGACCTACACTGTCAAATTTTGGGACCCCGGAAAGAGCAACGGCCGATTTTATGTTAGAATGCACGTCTTTGTTGACCAGTTTAAAGTTGACCATCAGTACACGGTTACGGTTAAAGGTTATTGGAAGACTAACAACTCAGGCACTAAATTAGTATCCCGTGACTTCAAGTTTAACTCGATTCCCAATCCATTCAAAGAAAACACATTCAGTACGGCATATTCAGACTATCAAACAGCTCTTCTTAATGGTAGTCTGAATACATCTTACAAGAATCGTGTGTCGGTATCTCTCGAATATCCCGGCAATTTGGTGGATGGTGAGTATCAATATGTCGATCCCTCTAACTTCAGCAATAGCGTAGAATATGATAAGGGTACTGCTGAAGTAAAAGATATGGCATATACGGTGGACACTTCTTGTCCCAACTATGGTCCGCATAAAGTATATCTGCAGCACTCGATTTATGTGCCGGCAGGCGAATATCCGGAAGCCACAGTTTGGATTGGCCATGAAATCGATCTTCAGGACTTCATGCGTCCTGAAGATTTCTATGCCACTACCGATAAATGGAAGAAACAGGTGACACTGAATTGGGGTATTTCCAATTTGGAAAACCAATTCACCACCGGATCATTTTCACTCTACCGTACTCCGATAGATGACCCCGATGCCAAGGTGCTCGTGGCTGACAAAGTGCTCACGTCTACGCGTAAATATGTAGATGATGTGCCGGAGTATGACAAAGACTATACGTATGAAATTGCGTTCATGCCTAAGGATATACCGGATGGAGTGCGCATCGAACGACTCGTGCAGAGTCTCGACTGTGGTATAAAACGAGAGTTCAGTATCAAGGTCGATTCTGTAGTAGCGGGTGAAACCTCTATCAAATTGGCTTGGCAGACTGAGCCTTACAAGGGCTCCCTCCCCTTCTCCTATAATATTATGAGGTATAGCACCGAAAGCGGCGAATGGGAGCAAGTCGGCACCAAGTCTCTAACCAATCAGAATGATATCAAGTTCACTCACACCGACACCCAAGATCTTTCTACCTGTTCAGGCTATAGCTACAAGATCCAAGGGTCTCTCTTCGAAGGCTTCGTTGCCTCGAGCGACTCTACGAAAGTGGTGCAACTTGACGGACAATCGAAAGTCTTAAGTGTCACCACATCGAAAGGTGACTATCAGGGTATGGTGAAAGTATCGTGGGAGGCAAAGCAAGTAGACTCTAATCCTACGAAATATGAACTCTTCCGCCGTGTGAAGGGCACTGAAAACTGGGCATCTCTCTATAAGGTGTCCGGCACCAACACCTTCTACAACTACGAAGACAACACTGCCCAGCCGGGTCTTTACTACGACTATAAGGTAGTATCATCGACCTCTTGCGGCACAGTCGAAACATCACTATACGAAACCGACGAGGGCTTCTGCCGCGCCACAGGTATCGTGTCGGGACGTATCACCTACGGCACCGGTACGGCAGTGAAAGATGCGCGTGTCACTCTCCTCAAGAATAGTGAAAATGAGAGCGAAGCTTCGCAATTCTATGCCGTAAGCACATCGGAGGCCGGCGATGGTATTTTCCTCGATCTCAACGGCAAGACACTGAACGAAAAATTCAATAACAAGGACTTCTCCGTTCAGATGTTAGTGCGCCCCAACGACGAGCAGAGCGGCACTTCGCCCATGTTCTTCGACCTTGGCGACCAACTCAGCTTGGGTCTTGGCGAACTCACCGAGCAGGGCTACAAGGTGGTATTGTCGCAGGGTGACAAGAGCGAAGTTACCGACATTACACTCCCTGCAAGAGAATATACCTCTCTGACTCTGAGTGTAAGCAAAAACAACAAGGCGCTGATCACGGCGATCAATAAACTTGACTCCGTAAGAGTCTCGAAAGAGATCACCCTGTCAGCCATCAACTTCAGCGAGAGTGCCAAGAGCGGTATCTGTATGGGTGGTAGTTATACCTTCAATACAGACCATGCATTCAGCGGCTATATCGACGAGATGCGCCTATATAGCGGCAAGGCACTCACCAATGCCGAAATCTTGAAGAACTACAACCACATGCTTGCCGGCACCGAAGATGGACTTTATGCCTACTGGCCTGTGGATGAGGGTATCAACAACCAGACCTTCGCCTACGACTATTCGAAGACCAGCGGCGTCGCCAACGGTAATCATGCTCGCTTCGGCGGTGTGAAGACCGAAATCACCAACAGTGTAGTGCCTGAAAGCACACAGCTTTCACTCTTCTCCTACACCGATGGGCAAGGTAACTTCGTAATCCGCGGCGTGCCATTCTCCGGCGACGGTACCAACTATATGGTAGTGCCCACACTCGGCATCCATGAGTTCTCACCGCAATACTCGACTCGATATGTAAGTTCTTCATCGCTCGTGCATAGTGGTGTCGACTTCAGCGACGTCTCTTCATTCCCCGTATCGGGTTATGTGATCTATGACAACACCGACTATCCGGTGGAGGGATGTAACTTCTATATCGATGGCGACATCTGCAGTAAGGATGGCAAGCTTGTCACCTCCGCAGCCGACGGTACATTTACTATCAGCGTGCCTATCGGCGATCACTTCATCGAGGTGAAAAAAGATGGTCACGTCTTCGCTTCCAACGGTCGCTATCCTGTCGATTCCAATGAGACCGGAGAAAGAGTGACTTTTGAAAAGGCAGTGAAGAACCTGGAGTTCGTCGACCAGACACTGGTGAACTTCTCCGGACGTGTGGTAGGTGGTAACACCGAGGGTGACAAGCCTCTTGGATTCGGTCAGAGTGAGAACAACATCGGTATCACCGAGATCACCCTCACCCCCAACAACAGCAAATATCGTCTCAACGTAGTCAAGAAGCTGAATGGCACGACCTACAGCTACGAAGACAACACTGAGACACTCCCGGTAAAATCAGCCACTCAAGCCATCAACAGCCGTTCTTGGCGCGGTGCTAATGATTTCAATGCTCGAATCTATGTACAGACTGACTCACTCACCGGCGAGTTCTCTGCCATGATACCTCCATTGAGCTACAAACTCGAATCGATGATCGTAAAAGCTACCGGTAAGAGCGTTGGCGATCCTACATCAGTCGATATGTCTAATGCTATGATACAATACAAAGATTCGATAGAGCATGACAATGGCTGGATTGAAAGTTATAATTACAATTACGGATTGAAGCATGCTTACCATAGCGATCCTTCATTCATAGTGACCCAGGCAGACAAGGTCGACGGATCATTCGGTATCGACACCTACTCTATTTCCGATGCAGAGGGCGCTATCGACATCAACGACATCTACTCTGTAGCAGAAGATGGCACTGTAACATATAAATATGGTGGAGCCGTCTATGAGTCATTGAGCAGTTACATATTCGACATCGAAGCATTCGAGGAATATGTCAACGAAGATGTTAAGGGGAGTCCGGTGAAATACCATGTTCCTCTGAAAGATCTTGAAGTGACTATAGCCAACGAACTCTCTGCTGAGCAGCTCGTCTATGCTATCGACAACACCGTCGGGCAGCCTGCCGGCACGCTCGTGGAGATGACCAACAATACACTTATGCTCGACTCTATCGGTAAGGCAAGATATGTATGGAAGGCAGGTCTGCCCAACATCACACCCCCTTACACTCGCACCATCTCTATGTATTACGACATCGAGGGTCGCACCTACGAATGGAGCAAGAATGGCATGCCCTGCATCGTATTGGGTGCTATGCCTACCGGCAATAACTTCGTGACAGCCGGCCCCGATATGCTGGATATGATCCTTCGTGACCCACCGGGCACACTCTCAAGTGCTGAATGGACATCAGGTACGATAACTTCACGTTCAAAGCTTAGTGGCAATGTGACAGACTCTGAAACAGACATTCTGTTTCACCTGTCATTTGGCCCGAAGCTTACTACTCACACCGGTATCGGCGTAGCTATATCGCATGAATCCAGGGTTGTGGCAGAAGTGGATTTGGGTACCAAAATTACCAAAAACATCGAAAGTGCCAACACCTGGAGTCAGCAGATTAGTGCCATTAAGACCATCGCCACATCGGGCGAACCGGAATATGTGGGCGCTAATGGTGACGTATTTGTCGGAACATCCAACAACTTGGTTTTCGGTAAGGCTCGTGAAGTAAACTTCCATCGCGTGAATGCTTCAAGCGATGAAGTGTCGCTCGACTTGGCGGATATCATGACCACAGGTATTGAATATAAGACAGCCTTTGCTTATACCGCTTACTATATCGAGAATACATTGATCCCGAATCTCCGCGCTCTCCGCGACAATCACCTTCAGACTGTTACGAGCGTCGATGGTCAGGATAATCCCGGCAAAAATCCGATTTATCTCACCACTCTGTCGCGCGATGATAAGCGATTTGGCAGCAACAACCACGACACTAAGGTGTGGGGAGATCAAGCCTCCGCAGGTCCCTCTTCCGATGGACCCTCTTACCGCATGATCGTGCCTAAAGATGAAACCAAATGCTACGAAGACTCCGTGCTCTGGTGTAATACTCAAATCGAAAACTGGGAACACTACCTCCGCCTTAACGAGCAGGAGAAGGTAGATGCTCACCGGAAGAAAGAGCACACTCTGAAAGAGAATGTATCTTTCGACTCCGGTTCGACTGTTACTCACACATACGAGCAGGAGGAATCCAATGGCACTACCTACGATTGCACTTTAGTAGCTTGTGCTCATGTCGGTGCCAAATCCGGTTATAAATGGAATAACGTCGGTCTTGTCGGTCAAGTCGAGACCGTATCCGGCGGTGGTAGCCACAATGCCAGTGAAGAGGAGGAGACCAAACTCTCATCCTTCTCTTACACTCTGCAAGAGGAGGGGGATGATGATGCACTCTCCGTAGACATCTATAACTATGGTGCATACGCCCCGATCTTCCGTACGATCGCCGGTCAGACTTCCGGCCCGTATGAGGGTGAGGTTAGAACCAAGTATCTCGACCGCGAAGAGGTGATTATGGAGGCTACTATGCAGATCGAAGTGCCCGACATCGACGTCGTCGAGCCTATGGTGGTAAATGTGCCTACCGGTCAACCTGCCAACTTCCGTCTGATGCTCTCCAATAAGTCGGAGATCGACGAAGATGTATATTACAAGCTCTTGATGATCGACGAAAGCAATCCGCATGGTGCGAAGATTTCGATCGATGGTCAGCCCCTCACCGACAATCGTATCATCAAGATCCCGGGTGGTCAGACTGTAGAGAAGGCTCTCCAACTCACACAGACCAACCTCGGTGTGCTCGATTACGACAGCATCGGTATCGTGCTCGCTTCGCAGTCACAATATGACCCGACAAGCATCTGGGAACAGATCGCCGACACCGTCTACATCTCGGCGAAGTTCGTTCCATCTTCTTCGGCTGTGACCATGAAGCTCGATCACACCACTCTCAATACTCTGCTCGGCAACGACGCTGAACTCAACATCTCATTCAGCCAGTTCGACCGAAACTATAACAACCTCAAGGCATTCCGCCTCCAATACCTCAAACAGGGCGACCTCAGCTGGACTACTTTCCACGAGTATGTGCTCCGCGATGAAGACAAGACCCAAAACAATGACTACTTGCCTGAATCCGCTACTGTCAATTATAAGTTTGTCATGAAGGATTATGCTGATGGCAATTATACCTTCCGCGTTCTCTCAGTGGCTACTTACGGTAATGAAGAGGTTTACAACCAGAGTGAAGAGATCGCCGTGATCAAGGATATGGAACGTCCGCAACCTCTCGGAGTGCCGCAACCCACCGACGGCATCCTCAATGCCGGCGAGGAGATCAGCATCCAATATAATGAGAATATCCAGAAGGGTATGCTCACTAATATGGCAAACTTCCGAGTTACGGGCGTGCTCAATGGTGCTACCGTGCAGCATGACGTGGCTCTCGACATGGCTTCAGATGACAGTTCTGCCGCTACCGAGGCCGACATCATGCTCAGCAACCACGACTTCAGCATCGACGCTTGGATCAACGTCACCGGCGAGGGAACTATCCTCTCTCACGGCAACGGCACGAAGAAACTGGAGATCGGCACTGACGCTCAGGGTCACCTCACCATGGGCATCGGTGGCAATACTTACACTTCGACAGGCGTTATGCCCAAGAATAAGTGGATCTATCTGACCACCAGCTATAAGGCGGGTGCAGAGCCTCTGCTCAATGCCGCATACGCTTACGACAGCACTACAGTCACCCTCTTCGATGACACTCCTGCCAACGCTTACGAGGGTCTCGGCCGACTCTCCATCGGCAGCGCCAACGCTACAGGTGCTATACACGAGTTGACACTCTGGGATGAGGCTCACGACCTCGTGACTGCTCTGCTCAATAAGTCGCAAAGCAAGCGTCCTTCCACTCCTCACCTCATCGGTTACTGGAAGATGAATGAGGGTGAAGGCACCGTAATCACCGACTATGCTCGCAATCGCCACATGAAGATGGCGGCTGAGACTTGGAAGATCGACAATGAGAATAAGGCTATCGACCTCGATGGTACTTCTCACCTCGACATCAAGACCGCTTCCGTCGCTCCTCTGTCATCTGACAACTGCGCTATCGAGCTTTGGATGCGTGCCGGCGAACAGTCCGGTGCCGCTGAAGTCTTCCATAGCGGCGAAGTAGAACTCTGGATCGACTCCGAAGGCAAGCTGCAACTCTCTTCACTCGGCGTGGATTATGCCGCAGGCTCTGAGTCTATCCTTGACAATGCTTGGCACCATGTGGCTCTCAACGTGCTCCGCACAGGCCATGTCTCGGTTTATGTCGATGGCAAGCGCACTCTCTATACCGCCGCATCGAACATCGGTCAGACCGGCTCAGATCGCCTCATCATCGGCGCTCGCCGCTCTAATGGCTCTGAGACTATGTATTCTTACGACCGTATGCTCAAGGGCTCGATCGATGAAGTACGACTCTGGAACGCTACTCTCTCTGCCGACCTTATCAAGGAGCGTCGCAAGACAAGACTTTCGGGCGATGAGGGTGGTTTGGTGGCTTACTATCCGTTCGAAACCAAGGTGCTCGGCAGTGAGAATCAGATCGTAACCGAAGGCTCTGCCAAGGATCTCATGAATGAAGAGAATATCGCCATCTATGAGTCCGCTCATGGCTTTACCTACACCGACGAGTCTCCCGCTTTGCGCGCTTCGCAGACCGAGACTAATGTTAACTTCACGTTCACCGCAAGCGACGATAAGGTGGTGATCAATATCGTGGAGCCTGCCGCCGACATCGAAGGCTGCACTCTCCACTTCACTGCTCAGTCTGTACAAGACCTCAATGGCAACCGCTCTCTGCCCGTAAGCTGGAGCGCTTTCGTTAATTGCAATGAACTCACTTGGGATAACTCATCCATTAGCATCAGCAAGCATGTCGATGAGACGGGTTATGTAGATGCTTCGTTTACCAACAATGGCGGTACGCAGCAGATATGGACTCTCAGCAACATCCCCGCTTGGCTCTCTGCCGACATCGAAGAGGGTGTCGCTGAACCGCTCACCACGACTACAATCCGATTCGATGTGGCTCCCGGTGTGGCTATCGGCACTTACGAGGAGACTCTCTATCTCACCGGAAATGATGACCTGATGTCTCCGCTATCTGTGAGACTTGTTGTCACCGGCGACGTGCCTACTTGGAGCGTTAATCCCGCCGACTTCGAGTGCTCGATGAATCTCGTCGGCACACTCTCTATCCTCGGCGAACCGACCAACGATCCCGAAGATATGGTGGCCGTATTCATCGACGGTGAATGTCGTGGCGTTACAAAGCCTGTATATAGCGCTCGCTATGACAATTACTTCGTGATGCTCGACATCTATGGCAACTTTGAGGATGCAGGCAAGCCTGTAGTATTCTATGCTTACGATTACAGCACCGGCACCAAGTATCCCGACCTCTCTACTTCGCAAGAGATAACATTCCGCGACAATCAGGTATATGGCAACTTCGCCTCCCCGATTCTGCTGAATGCTATCGACCTCGTAGAGCAGACTCGCGACCTCGTGCAGGGTTGGAACTGGGTATCATTCTATGTTCACGCCGAGGATATGGGCGTCGATAAGATCTTTAGCCCCGTTGCCGCCAACACCGATATCGTCAAGAACCAATCTGAGTTCGTAACGATGGAAGATGGCGTGGTATTCGGCATTCCGTTCGAAGTCGACAACCATTCGATGTATCAAGTCCGTATGACCAATCCGCAGACTCTGAACGTGATCGGTAAGCGCCTCACCACCGAGCAGCGCACCATCACCCTGCAGCCCGGCTGGAACTGGATCGCTTACAACTCGATGCAGAAGGCAAGTCTCGGCGATGCTCTCGCCGGTATGAACCCGCAGAATGGCGACCTGATCAAGGCTCAACGCGGTTTCGCTATGTATGATGGCTATGAATGGAATGGCTCGCTCAAGGCGCTTACTCCCGGTCAGGGGTATATGCTCCAGAGCACCACTACCGAAGATCGCAGCTTCGAATATCCGACCGTTGTCGCTTCTTCAAGCTACAATGCCGCTCCTCTGAGAGAAGAGGCTTCGGGTGTATTCACTCCGATCGACTATCATATCTATCCTACCAATATGTGTATCGTAGCATCAATCTTGTGGGAAGGCTCGCCCGCCATCGGTTATGAAGTCGGCGTATTCGATGACACTGACTGCCGCACTGTCGAGTTTACTGACGATGAAGGTTATGCTTACTTCACCGTGCCCGGCGACGAATCTGCAACATTGTACTTCAAGATGGCTCGTGATGGCGAGATCTTTGTCTCCGAAGTAACTCTGACATACGTAGAGGATGCTCTGATCGGTACTCATCGTTCACCCTTTGTTCTGGAGTTCGGCGACACTACTCGCATCGATAGCCTGAATGCTGAGGAGAGATATGAATCGCAATGGTATACCGTCGATGGTATCAGCCGGATCTGTCAGCCGACAGAAGCCGGAGTATATCTCTGCCGCACATTCGACAAGAAGACGCAGACAGTCACCACCCGCAAGGTAGTGATCAAATAAAAATCCCCTCTTGAGCGGAATCCCCCGATTCCGCTCAAGATCCAAAAAGAGGGTGTATCAAAATTCTGATGCACCCTCTTTTCGTAACGTGCTGTAAAACATATATTGCTGTCCGATAAAAGTTTTTTTCAGACCCTCAAAAAACTTTTATCGGACAGCAATAGTTTTTTTGATGATTGAAGATTTTTTTGAGTCGGTTGCCGTTATTGCCCATACGTTCCAAAATGGAACATGTGATATTTTCTTCCAATTCGCCTGACCTATATATATTTGCCATTTTGTAGTAGAGACAGGCTGATAAATGATAATTTCATCTGTAATATTATGCAGGAAAGACATTATGTTTCCTATTTATACATAATATTGTATGCGTTTTTTGCTCTATATCCCAAATTTTATTACTTTTGTGAAACAATATTTTCTCTTAGAGCGCGTTCCTTAAATTTTTGGGGCCAAGGCTACGACCCCTACGACCCCAAAAATTTAAGGAACGCGCTCTTATAAATCTGATGAATATGAAACGGTTAGTGTTACTTCTTTCGGTTGTAATAGTGCCGTTGTTTATGTTGCCGGCACAAGATATGAGCGGTAAATGTAATGGCCACGAATACGTTGACCTTGGTTTGAGCGTGAAGTGGGCGATATATAACATAGGAGCCTATTCTATCGACGAAGATGGCGACTTTTATGCTTGGGGCGAAATAAGGACTAAGGATAGTTTTGAAAAAGAAAATAGCAGAACACTTGGCAAAGATTTAGGTAATATAGCCGGAGAATGGCTATATGATGTGGCTGAATTGGGTTCATGGCGAATGCCGTCCAAGTCAGAATGGCAAGAACTTATAGATAATTGTGTATGGGAATGGTCTATTTATAATCATAAATTCGGCTACTGTGTCACCGGCAAGAATGGTAAGTCAATATTCCTACCGGCATCAGGATACCAAGAGGATGTCGCTGTTTATGAATTCGACACCTCCGGTTGCTATTGGAGTTCAGATCCGGTAGATGGCAATACAATTAATGCGTCTCATTTTCACTTCAATGACTCTTCCCATGCTATCGGGAGTTGTGGTCGCCACTATGGGTTATCCGTTCGTGCAGTTGCAAAATAGCCACTTCCCCATTCGAAATAGAATAACTTGAAAATGGGTATTGAAACGAATAACAAGGGAGATTCTGAACGAACAACAAGGGTAAATTTCTCCTTGATTCGTCACCTTCGTTTGGCGATTTTTTCGTATGCCTATGGAATGACGAGGCGGATAGGACATCCGATATAGGGATCGCTCCAGTCTATGAGGTGTGAGTTTGCTGTGATGCTTAGTCCGTATGTGCCTTCGGTGTAGTCGTCGGAGGGAAGTGGCGTTGAACTCCAATAAAAACCGCTCTCTCCGGCGGCGTCGAGTATCGTGTCTATCATCCAGCCGGCAGCGGGAAGGAAGATGGACTTGCCGTTGATCTTGCTTGTTACTTTGTAGCCTTTATGGCCGCCTTGCATCGTCCATGTCCAAGTGCATTTGTCCACGAGTTCTTGGAACTCTGCTTCTGTCGGCAGTCGCCACGAGCCACCCCAATTGGCACGCGCTACATCGTAGGAGGAGTTGCCGCCGATGTTTCCCATACTCTCGCCGTAGGTTTGGCTATTTTTATCAGTATAGCTCGACTTTGTGGAAGTTTCGCCCCAGGCGTAGTAGTCGCCATAGTCGGAGGGGGAGGAAGCGCCGACATTGCATGTCGCCCACTTGACGCTCAGACCGAGATCTACGTAATCGTGACCATTGCTTGTGCCGCTCACATCTTGTGCCGACAACATAAATAGCGGCAATATCACTGTCGCAAAAAGTAAAACCAATCGTTTCATATTCACCATATTTTCAAAAAAACTTTTACCCCACAAAAGTAAGAAAAAATTGGCTTCGCAAGCAAAAGCCACCCACAAAATTTTGCATCATCCCGACAGTAGGGACGTGATACATCACGTCCACCCGCGAAGCCCATCAGCCAAATCCGTGGTTACTTTACAATAACTTTACGAACTCGGATGGCGTTAGAACCTTGATTGTTCTCGGATAGTGTTTCAAATTGCCGGTCACAAGGTAGGCGTCATCATTCGATAAAGAAACCTCGTAAAAAACTCTGTCATCTTCATCCGGAAAGACAAGATTTGTATGTATTTGTTCTTCTTCCACACCAAACGCTATGAAATATGATATCAGACTATCCACTACACTTTCGGCCAAGTGAAACTTTTTTCGCTTCAGCACCTCTTCATATTCTCGAAGAATGGCTTTATTGTATATAGGCACAACCTCGCCATTCAATACAGCTCTAATCACGTGGATCGTAGCCGCCTCTGAATTCTTAGTTATCAGCGCAGATACAATCACGTTTGTATCAATAACTGCGTAAATCATCTGAGGCTGTTTCTTACTTCTTTAATTTCTCTGTTAATTTCGTCAAGCGACATCTCAGACTCATCACTTTGTTCAGCTTGGGCTCGAGCTGCATTAAAAGATGCAAGAGCTTTCTCCCTTAAGTCTTCAAGAGAGTCTGTTGCAGAAATGACAAATGGTATACTGCGACTTCTTATCACCTGTTTGATGAAAATATTAATCGCCGTATTTGCACTCATGCCAAACTGCTGGCAAAGCTTGTCAAACTGATATTTTATGTTAGAGTCCATACGGACTGTCATAGCAGATTGCGACATATTTTTTTGTTATTATGGTGGCATAATGACACCGGATTACACTCTATATGATGGCAAAAATAGCATAAAATATCGAAATATCCAAATAAAACACCTCAAATGCAACAACTAAAACTGATAGTTATATCTTCTCGTGTCCGGATGGGAAAAATCCGTGTAAATCCGTGTAAATCCGCTTAATCCGTGATTCACTCCAAAGGAATCCCTGTCGGCGTAGCTTCAGTATAATCAGGTCAATCAGTAGACAATACTAAGAGCGCGTTCCTTAAATTTTTTGGGCCGTAGAGGTCGTAGCCTTGAGTC
>JBJEKI010000053.1:0-15954 GCA_051878555.1 Lepagella sp.
ATCTTTTTGGCATATTTCGAAACTCGCATCGGTTACAATGCACGCATTGCGCCCGATGCGACTTTCAAAATCTGCTCAAAAACATCCGCCTCTACGACCCAAAAAAATTAAGGAACGCGCTCTAAAAATATCGATACTTGTCCGATTCGGAATGTGATCTCACGCTTCTCCGGCAAGTGGTCGATGTTGATACTATGTATTCTATCCGACCAAGAATCGCTACGCTTCAATCAGCTCGGTAGGGCGATACCCGATATATCACCCAAAGTATTGACCTCTAAATTGAAGGTGTTGGAGGAAGATAGACTGATAAAGCGACAGTTATATCCGGAGATACCGCCACGAGTAGAATACTCGTTGACACACAAAGGGAAAAGCCTGATGCCCATCATCCACAACCTGATTGAGTGGGCTACCGACAATAGGAAATAATAGGCTTGTAGATAAGTTTTGAGGGATAGTGTGTGGAAAGATAAGGGAGAAGAACGCAAAATTTATTATCTTTGTAAAAAAATCAGAGATATGGATACACCGGCATTCACTCACCTGCATGTGCACTCGCAATATAGCCTGCTTGATGGCAAAGCCTCGATCCCGGAACTTGTGGATCGCTCCATCGAGATGGGCATGAAGGGCATCGCCCTTACCGACCATGGTAACATGTTCGGTATCAAGGAGTTTTTCAACTATGTCGAGAAGAAGAACTCCGGCAAGAGCGACGAAGAGAAATTCAAACCAATCTTGGGGTGTGAGATGTATGTGGCACGCGAAAGCATGCTTGACAAGAAGGACAAAAGCGACAACGGCTATCACCTGATAGTCCTTGCCAAAAACAATAAAGGCTACCACAACTTGGTGAAACTGGTAAGCCGCGCCTGGACTGAAGGCTTCTACTACAAGCCGCGTACCGACCGCGAAGACTTGGCACGCCATCACGAAGGACTGATCGTCTGCTCGGCATGCCTCGGCGGCGAGATACCACAATTCATCATGAATGAGGAGTTCGAAAAGGCCGAAGAGAGAATCCGCTGGTACAAGGAGGTGTTTGGCGACGACTACTACCTCGAGCTTCAACGTCACGAGACTGACAAGGTGGATGGAAACCGCGAAGTCTTCGTGCGCCAGACTGAGGTAAACAAATACCTGATCGAATATGCCAAAAAATATAATATCAAAGTCGTAGCCACCAACGACGTCCACTTCACCAACGAAGAGGATGCCGAAGCCCACGACCGACTGATATGCGTATCGTTGCAGAAGAAATTCAACGAGCCGCGCCTCCACTACACCAAGCAGGAATGGCTCAAATCGCCCGAGCAGATGTATGATATCTTCAAAGACATCCCCGAGGCGCTGACCACCACACAAGAGATCTTGGACAAAGTGGAGTTCTACTCCATCAACCATGCCCCTATTATGCCCTTCTTCGACATCCCCAAAGAATTTGGCACCGAAGAGGAATATCGCGCACGCATCACAGAGAAGGAGCTCTTCGACGAGTTCACCCAGGATGAGAATGGCAACGTGGTGTTGAGTCCCGAAGAGGCGCAAAAGAAGATAGACCGCCTCGGAGGTTACGACAAACTATATCGCATCAAATTCGAAGCCGACTACCTTAACAAGTTGACCTACGAAGGTGCAAAAGAGCGCTACGGCGATCCGGTGCCGGAAGATGTGATGGAGCGACTGAAATTCGAGCTTCACATCATGAAGACCATGGGTTTCCCGGGGTACTTCCTGATCGTGCAAGACTTCATAAACACTGCCCGCAAGAAGCTGGGGGTGAGTGTAGGCCCGGGTCGTGGTTCGGCAGCCGGTTCGGCGGCGGCATACTGCCTTGGTATCACCCAAGTCGACCCGATTAAATACGACCTGCTATTCGAGCGTTTCCTTAACCCCGACCGTATCTCCCTCCCTGATATCGACGTCGACTTCGACGACGACGGCCGCTACGAAGTGCTGAAATATGTCACTGAGAAATATGGTGCCGAGAAGGTGGCACACATTATCACCTTCGGCACGATGGCTACGAAGATGGCTATCAAAGATGTGGCGAAAGTGCTCGACGTTCCCCTCCCCGAGTCCAACCGCTTGGCACGTCTTATCCCCGATCGACTCCCCGAAGTCGACGGCAAAAACCCGAAAGTCAACTTCAAGAACTGCCTGAAATATGTGCCGGAGTTCTCCGCCGAGAAGAGCAATCCGAGTGAGAACATACGGGAAACGATGAAATATGCCGAGCAATTGGAGGGTAACATCCGCAACACCGGCGTGCATGCCTGCGGAGTAATCATTAGCCGCGATGACATCACTGACTGGGTACCCGTGTCGATGGCTACCGATGCCGACGACAACAAGGTGATTACCACCCAATATGAGGGTAGCATCATCGAAGATACCGGACTAATCAAGATGGACTTCTTGGGTCTTAAGACACTCTCCATCATCAAAGAGACCCTCGAAAACATCAAGATGCGCACCGGCGAAGACCTCGACATAGACCATATACCCCTCGACGACAAGGCTACCTTCGACCTATACTGCAAGGGAAACACTACCTCTACCTTCCAGTTCGAATCCCCCGGTATGCAGAACTCGCTCAGAAGTCTTCAGCCCAACAAATTTGAGGACTTAATTGCGATGAATGCCCTCTACCGCCCGGGACCTATGGACTATATCCCTACTTTTATCGCCCGTAAACATGGCGAAGAGGAGATCGTCTATGACATTCCCTGCATGAAGCAATATCTCGAAGAGACCTACGGTGTCACCGTCTACCAAGAGCAGGTGATGCTTCTGTCGCGACTTCTTGCCAACTTCACCCGCGGCGAGAGCGATATGCTCCGTAAGGCTATGGGTAAGAAGCAGATTGACAAGATGCAGAAGCTCAAGAAGAAATTCATGGAGCAGGGCATGGGGAATGGTCACCCGGAGAAGGCACTCAACAAGATTTGGGAAGACTGGGAGAAATTCGCCTCCTACGCCTTCAACAAGAGCCACGCCACATGCTACTCCTGGGTGGCATATCAGACAGCATACCTCAAAGCTCACTATCCGGCAGAATATATGGCAGGCGTGTTGAGCCGTAACCTCTCCGCCATCGACAAGCTTCGCAAGGTGATGGATGAGTGTAAGCGTATGGGCATCAAGGTGTTGGGACCCGATGTGAATGAATCGATCGAGAAATTCAGCGTCAACAAGAAGGGTGAGATACGTTTCGGCCTCGCCGCCATCAAGGGTGTAGGTCTTAACGCCGTGAATGCCATCAAGCATGAACGCGACAGCAACGGAGCTTTCAAAGATATCTTCGACTTCGTGGAGCGTGTCAACCTGAGTGCTTGCAACCGTTCAGCTATCGAGAACCTTGCCATGGCAGGAGCATTCGACTGCTTCGACCTCCCTCGCGAAGCATACGTCACTCAGCTCGGCGACAATAGCTATGCCGACGCATTGGTGAAATATGGCCAGCGGATCCAGAATAACAAGAACTCCCTTCAGCTCTCACTCTTCGGCGACGACGATCCGATAGAGACCGCCAAGCCGCAACTGCCGGCAGTGACTCCCTGGAGTCGTATCGCCCTCTTGGAGAAGGAAAAGCAACTTGTCACCATGTATCTCTCCGCTCACCCCCTCGATCCATATTATATGGAATTGACCTACGGGTGTAACACCAGTTGCGAAGAGTTCAAAGATGCCGAAAAGGCGGGAGCTAAGGTGACTTTCGGCGGTTTGGTGACCAATGTGCAGACCCGAATTTCAAGGAAAGGTACAGAGTTTTCAATTATTGAAATCGAAGACTTCACCGGCAAAGCCGAATTGCGACTCTTCGGACGCAACCACACCACCTTCTCATCACGATTTGTGGAGGGGGATGCAGTCTTGGTGAAACTAAACTACACGGCCGGACGTTACGACCCCGAACGTGTGGATATGAACATCGAAGAGATCTCCTCACTCGAAAATATCAAGGGTAAAGTTGCCAACGCCGTGACTCTCTTCATGGATATGCGCAGCAAGAATGTGGGGTGTCTCGACCAGATCATCAACTCCTCGGATCAATCGCGCCCCGGACAGCTCTTTATCGACCTGATCGATGGAGACACTCGCCAAGTCATCAGAATACACTCCAAAAAGAGGGTGCCTATCAATCGCGAAACGGTCAATATCCTTGAAGAATATGAGATGCAATTCAAGATAACCGACCAAAAAGAGTGAAAAAAGGTCGAAAATTAGAGATTTTTACCAATATTCATTGTTATTAAGAAAAATATTATTTACTTTACGTCATAAAACCAAAAACCTAAAAAACACGAAAGATGGCAATTCAATTTAATGATGCATCGGCCAAAGAGGCTATCGAATCAGGCAAAGTTGTAGTAATCGACTTCTGGGCAACATGGTGTGGACCCTGCATGAAGCTTGGTCCCGTGGTGGAAGAGCTCGCAGAGAAGTATGGCGATCGCGCCGTGATCGGCAAGATCAATATCGACGAAGAGTCAGAGATCGTTGCGGAAAATCGTATCCGTAGCATCCCGACAGTGCTCTTCTTCAAGGATGGCGAAGTGAAAGATCGCTCGGTAGGTCTCGTTAAGCTCGCCGACCTCGAATCCAAACTCCTTCCCCTCCTCTAAGTCTATCAAATCTAACAATAATGGGACAGTGTCTTGTTTGACACTGTCCCATTATTTATTTAGAGCGTGTTCCTTAAATCGAATAATTCAATTTAAATAATTTCTTTCGAGTAATTTGTTTTGCATAATGATTTGGTGTAAGACAGGGTTGCAGCTTGGGAGATTTGATCGCCTAGCTGCAACCCCTTTACTTTATGGATCAGCTTCGGATTTAGTTCGATTGCTGATCATGGTTTTGGAAGTATTAGTAATCGCCACTCGGGTCGGCTACGCCATCTACATAGACTTTAATTTTGGGATTATCGGCAATGCCGAAGAATTTATGCAATGGTCCATATTTGAGTACTCGCCCATCATCGAGTGTCATGGTCGGGGCTTCATCCCATGGTTTTTCATCACCGGTGTGGAGAATGTACAATCCATTGATGTTGTGAGGATCATAATAGGTTTCATTGGAATATGGCCAACTATAGTTGGAAGAAGCACAGTGACCACCGATAACGTATGTTACATCCGACTGGTCGCAATTATTGAAATCAACACGATTGATATAAGGACTGTGACCATCGATGAAGCTTGTGATACTACCAATCTGACAGAGTTGGAAATTATCATAATCTGCAGTTGATTTGTGCACCCAAATTTCCCAAAGAGTAGCATCCTTAACGGTACAATTTTCATACACATAATCGAGATTATAATCAGCGTTATTGGCATTGGTATAACCTGCAATACCGGCTACTTTTACTGAGCCCATAACGTTGATGTGCTCGGCATGGCAATTATAGAAATTTCCGCCATTGCAGATACCCACCAAACCACCGGCATCTTGTGAAGAGTATGTACGATCCTCGTCATAGAAGATAGGACGGATGAATACATTCTTAACTGAGCAGTTGCGCAGCTCGTTCTGGAAATCATCCGGACCACCTACGTGGAGACAACCGACGATAGCACCGGCGTATGAAGAATGGTTATTGATCGATACATTCTCGAGCGAAAGATTGCTGATTTTGATGAATGTAGCAACACCAAAGAGACCCTTATATCTGTTTTCTGCATAATCAAAATCGGCATTTTTGTTGCCGAGGATAGAGAGATTGTAGATGGTATGACCTTGTCCATCGAAGTAGTTTATATTATTACTGGTATTGATAGGAGTCCAGTCGATACCCATCAGGTCGATATCATTGTCGAGGACAACTGTGGCTGCGCTGAGTGAAGCTACATTCTCGCTGATCCATGCCAACTCGTTGGCTGTCTTGATGTGGTATACACCGGCGGTATCAACATATGGTGCTACGGGTGTGAATGTTCCGTTGGAATCAAATCCGTTGTACTCATCGATGAATGCCTCTTCGCAGAGGATATGGATATTGGCTCCGGTGGTGAGAAGATCACCAAGGATGGTGGTCAACCAATTACGACGGATAGGCACATCGGTGGAGAAATCACGAACAGGGATATTCTCATTGGGAGCCAAGGTGAGGTGGATCGAAGTTTGTGAAGGCTGAGCCACCAAATAATCCACGATCAGAGTGCGGTTGCGATCCGAGCTGTCATATCCCAGGGTATACTCCTTGTTATCCTTGTCGATAGTAGCATGGTAAGAGACGGTGCAATCATCAGCCAATGCGGTGGTGGTGACAGTCTCACCGGTGCGAGCGTTGAGGCCCTCGAAGCGGTCGCAACCATAGTAGGTCACATCAAACTCATCGGGCATATCGAGATCGCCGATACCCCAGTCGGTAGCGATGACACGCAACTTAGCGAAGGGACGGCGCAACACGAGTTCCTTGTCAAGACCATCTTCACCGACAGTCACAGTCTCGGTTACGAAGAAGGCATCGCGGCTCTCGTCGTTGAGTATTGCATCGTCGGCGTCGAGACAAGAGATATTTTCCAAGTCGGCAGTGTCATAGTGGAGATCCGCCTGGCTACCTTGGGTTACAAAGTCAGCCCAAACCACGAAGGTATATGTGCGGTTGGGAGTAAGACGAAGAGAGTAATCCACCTCGGCGTAGGTGTCGACAGAGACTGTTTGTGCCGGGATCACCAGGCGAGTGGTATTATCATCATTCACTTGATAGACCGCCAACTGATAGCGTAGGTCATAATTACTCCAATCCACATTGGAGATACCGCCGAGTGCACTGTTGGGAGTGTTGCCGCCACGGGTATACTCCATAGCTTCAGGTGCAGAGAGGTGGAAATTGACATTCCCATCGCCCGACTTCACCATCTCGGGCTCAAAGTCGCTTTGGCAAGAAGTCAAAGCCAAGCCCAACAGAGGAATTAAAAACAAATATTTCTTCATGATTATATAGTTTTATTAGCATTATTAGATATCTCCGCTATGGTCTTCTACGCCATCTATGAAAACAGTACAATTGTAAGCCTGCCCGAAGAATCTGTGGAGAGGACCGTAAGGAACAACCGCGCCATCTTCCATGGTAATGGTATAAGTGCCAGAAGGAGCTTCATCGCCGCTATGTAAGATATAAGTGCCATGGATATTGTAGATATCATTCGACCAATCCTCCAAGTTGGAATGTTCCCAACCGGAATCGGAAGATGATGCATGACCACCATATACGTATGTACAATTCGATTGAGAGCAATTATTAAAATAGATATTATTACCTGTGCAATCGATAGAGCCGATAATACTTCCTATTTGATGGAATTGCCAAGAGTCATATTCATCAAATTCAGTGTTATAATAACGCATAGTGTTCCATAGAATGGCATCCTTGATCGAGCAGTTGGTATATTTGAAATCGCCGTTATATCCGGCACCGTATGCACTTGTATAGCCGACTACTCCCCCGGATCTCCATCCGCTCTGAATACCTACATCCTCTGCATGACAATCCTCCAGATCACCACCATCATTTATGCCGACGATAGCACCAGCATTGAATGTGGTCCAACTGCGATCCTCATCGTAGAACAATTGACGTATAAAGACATGCTTAACATTGCAATTCTTAATAAGATTGCTCGTGCCTGCAACTCCTAAACACCCAACGATACCACCGGCATGACCCGAGAAATTGTTAATGGAAATATTTTCGATATTCAAGTTCTGAATCTGTATCAGACTTGCGCTACCGAAGAGTCCCATATATTTATTCTCACTATAAGCATAAGACGCGTTTTTATTACCTGTAATAGCAAGGTTGTAGATGGTATGTTCTTGGCCATCGAAGAGAGAAATCTTACCAGATGTGTTGATAGGACTCCAATTAATACCCATCAAGTCGATGTCGTTGTCGAGGACTACTGTGGCTGCGCTGAGTGAAGCTACATTCTCGCTGATCCATGCCAACTCGTTGGCTGTCTTGATGTGGTATACACCGGCGGTATCAACATATGGTGCTACGGGTGTGAATGTTCCGTTGGAATCAAATCCGTTGTACTCATCGATGAATGCCTCTTCGCAGAGGATATGGATATTGGCTCCGGTGGTGAGAAGATCACCAAGGATGGTGGTCAACCAATTACGACGGATAGGCACATCGGTGGAGAAATCACGAACAGGGATATTCTCATTGGGAGCCAAGGTGAGGTGGATCGAAGTTTGTGAAGGCTGAGCCACCAAATAATCCACGATCAGAGTGCGGTTGCGATCCGAGCTGTCATATCCCAGGGTATACTCCTTGTTATCCTTGTCGATAGTAGCATGGTAAGAGACGGTGCAATCATCAGCCAATGCGGTGGTGGTGACAGTCTCACCGGTGCGAGCGTTGAGGCCCTCGAAGCGGTCGCAACCATAGTAGGTCACATCAAACTCATCGGGCATATCGAGATCGCCGATACCCCAGTCGGTAGCGATGACACGCAACTTAGCGAAGGGACGGCGCAACACGAGTTCCTTGTCAAGACCATCTTCACCGACAGTCACAGTCTCGGTTACGAAGAAGGCATCGCGGCTCTCGTCGTTGAGTATTGCATCGTCGGCGTCGAGACAAGAGATATTTTCCAAGTCGGCAGTGTCATAGTGGAGATCCGCCTGGCTACCTTGGGTTACAAAGTCAGCCCAAACCACGAAGGTATATGTGCGGTTGGGAGTAAGACGAAGAGAGTAATCCACCTCGGCGTAGGTGTCGACAGAGACTGTTTGTGCCGGGATCACCAGGCGAGTGGTATTATCATCATTCACTTGATAGACCGCCAACTGATAGCGTAGGTCATAATTACTCCAATCCACATTGGAGATACCGCCGAGTGCACTGTTGGGAGTGTTGCCGCCACGGGTATACTCCATAGCTTCAGGTGCAGAGAGGTGGAAATTGACATTTCCATCGCCCGACTTCACCATCTCGGGCTCAAAGTCGCTTTGGCATGACATCATCGCCAAGCCAAGCAACGGCACGATTAATAATTTTTTCTTCATAATAATAGTATGTTGGTTAACTGTTGTTTCATAAATCATCAAAAGTGGAATCATACCACAACGATTATTTCTCCTTCGAAACCCTCGTCGATCGACACGCCGCTATCCCCCTCCTTCTGATCTGGAGAAGAGGTGAGGAAATCACCGAGCACAATAGTTTCGCGATTGGAAAATATCGGTATTTCGACACCGGAACATTGGTTAAAACATTTACCTGTCTTGTCGTAGAAGTAGAAATCAGCCACAATCCGACTCTCACGATCCGGATTGGCAAAGAGATAATCCGTTACTAACGATAGGTCGGTAGGAGCACATCCACCTAAGCTATATTTTTCAATCAGGAGGGGTGCACACCAACTATACGAACCGATAATCTCGGTGATCTCATCTCTAACCGGGCTATAACCGGTGCTGACAAATTGACGATACACCACCTTAACAGTTGTGGTGTAAAGATCTTCGAGGCAACGATCACGGTCGGTAGCAATAATACGATATCTGCCGGCGGCTCGTTGCATATCAAGTGAGATCGTGCGGTCAGTTATCGGTGTCTCGGCCGCTTCTGCCGTCGAGGGGAATCCATCGGGGGTCAATGAAAAGTCGACAACAAAACCAACTGATCCACATGCCGTACTTCTAAGGTGGGTATTGGTGGGATAGGTATCCGGTATCATTACAACGTCATTGATATCAGATGTGTCAAAATGCCAATCCCGAGGATCGTCTGCCGGAACATAGTCTGCCCATGCTGCAGCAAAATATTCTCCGTCTTGCAGGTAATAATGCAATGTATCTTGTGGCATTTCGGCATTTCTATCTACATACACCACACGTCGTGACACCAATGTCGATGAAGTCGCATAACGAGAATGAGAACTCTTGCTAAGCGATGCACGATGCACTTCGACAGTGATTCGTAGCACATAGTCATCACTCACTTCGTAAGGTATAGATGTTATTTCATCAAGGAGAGTTTCCGACCGCTGCCACTTTTCATCATACACAACCTTCTTGTAGAGTGTCGGTGGTTCGCGGTTTACGTTTAGTTGGAGGATTACGAGGCTCGACTGTGGTTCGGGATAGAAGTGGATCGTTTCGTCACATGATGTAACGAACATAAGCATTAGCAGGAACATAATACCATATAAAAGATTCTTCTTCATAGCACTACCCTCCTTCAGAAATTGCTTTTAGTTGTGTAATACCACTTATAACCGATTGAGACTCCGGCTCGCGTGATGCCCCAATAGCGGAAAGAACCTTTGTCGTATTTCGGTCCGTTGTTCCAGTTGCGATAGGCATCCCAATGGGCATTCAGATAACCGACACCAAGGTTGCACTCGATAGTCCACTCCTTGTTGGAGCCGAAATTGTGTGCCCAACCGCCACCGATGCCGACACCCCACATAGCTCGGTTAGGATCCTGATAACGCGATGAACTTGGGGTCGACACGTTGAAACCGGCTACTGTGGCATGAGCGCCGCAGTACCACCCCTCCCCTGCTTCGCGGGGCCAATAACGCACCTCCGGCTGCGTGGCAAGCACCCGAAAACGCAATTTATCCGTGATGTCGTAGGGGGAATAATAGACCGGCACATCTATCGAGAAATGCTTCGTAAGCTGTGCCTCTATCGAGAGGTTGGCAGTCAAGAGGGCGGCAAAGAGAAGGTTTGTCTTCAAGGCGACAAACTGCCGTCTCTTTATAAACTGCGGTATATCGTCAAAATCAAATCGGGGGGGGTAATTTGTTGCACTTGCTTTTAGATCCAATGCCAAATCACCAATAGGCAGAGTGCTGATGGTGTCAGTGCGGGGAGAACATTCGATGATAAGGCGGGCATTACGCAGTGGTGGGAAGACTTCATCAACGAGTCGTTGCCATGTTTCGCCGGCATCGATGGCTTGTATTTTCTTCTTGCGAAGGATGCGGTTCGGCTCTTCGGCCATAATCTTCAGTATCTGTTCACCATTTTTAAAGTCATGAGTGAGTAGATATGCCTCAGTGTTATACCAATCCTCTTCCAGATTATACATCGAGATGAGGGAATCGGGAACGTCGGTATGAGAGAGAAGGTAATTTTTTAGAGCCAAGGCTCGGTTTTCACCGAGATAGATATTATTGTCGAGTGGACCTTCGGGGGAAGCGCTACCACCGATCCATATATGGCGAAGAGAGGTGTAGCGATCTTGACTTACCCGCTGAATGCTCTTTACAATAGAATCGAGCATAGCCGTTTCCTGCAATTCTATACGGTTCACCTTATAAATTACAGGTATCAATTTTGCTTTATTTATATCATAAACTCCTTCCGGATTACTCTCATTTGTGAACAGAATATAGCCAGGATAGCCCCAATTATCCGAACTCGGACTTGAGGCGTAACTCTCTAAAAACAAGAGAAATAAAAGAGATAATAATATATATCGATATGATAGTTTAAGTGTCATTATTTACAGGTTAACAACGCGAATTTATATAATATTGATGATATATGCAAGAAAAATCTAATAAAAATATATCCAAAGTAATAATAAATGTGTTGACTCCAAGTGAACCCCAAAAGTACTATCAAAGTATAAAAACCGAGAGAATAATAAAAAAATTGGTGAAAAAATAGGAAAATTTACATTTAATTGTTAATTTTACATTTAATTGTTAAAATTTTAAGTTAAAAAGTTCGTTATAGTTATAGAACGATACAAAAAGTCGTTACGAATAATGAAATGAAGAAGTCGATAATGTGGATCCTTGCGGCGCTGATGTCGGTTGCATTTGCGGCGTTGCTCTATTTTCAGATTATGTATCTTGAGAATATGGTCAAGATGCGTGAGGAACAGTTTACCGAGGGGGTGATGCGCTCTCTCAACTCCACTTCCGACTTTTTAGAGCGACAAGAGACACGCTATTTCTTGGAACAGGATGTTAATATCATCGAGTCGAGCATCTATGATGCTGAAGAGTATAACCAACAAGAGACTGACAATAAGAGCCTCAGATATTCGGTAGAGAATCCTGACGGGTCGATTACCAATTATACTCTATCTTCGGAAATCGACCAGACGCGCAACACCGGTAAGATCAATTTCCCCTCTGCCACACAAAACGTCGGCGATCGATATGGGGCGATGCAGGAGGTGATACGCAGCCAGTATCTATATCAGAAAGGGCTTCTCAATGAGGTGATCTTAAGCATATTGCGAGATTCGAGCACGCGTCCCGCTATGGAACGTGCCGACTCCGTAACGATACGAAATTGTCTGCGTGTCGACCTTGCCAACAATGGTGTAACCGTGCCTTTCACTTTTGCCATTACCGACCATCGTAACCAACAGATCTATTCCACCGAGGGTTACGACTCGGCATCTGAAGATAAATACACTATTCCTCTATTCTCCAACACCGACTCTCCCTATACACTCAGTGTGCAATTCCCCACCAAAAACAGCTATATTATGAAGTCGGTGAGGTTTATCATCCCATCGCTCATCTTCACCATAATCTTGCTATTGGTGTTTATCTACACACTGATCTTGGCGTTCCGGCAGAAGAATTTGGCAGAGATGAAGACCGATTTCATCAACAATATGACTCACGAATTGAAGACGCCGATCTCCACCATCTCCCTGGCGGGACAGATGCTCTCCGACCCCTCGATAGCCAAGTCGGAAGGGTCACTCGCACACTTGTCGGAGATCATCGTCGACGAGTCGAAACGCCTTCGCTTCCATGTGGAGAAGGTATTGCAATTATCAGTTTTAGAAAAAACCGGCAATACGTTGAAGTTCAGCGTGGTCAACGCCAATGCCATCATCGATAACGTTGTGAACACCTTCAAACTAAAAGTCGAGAAACAGGGGGGCGAGATTACGACACGACTTGATGCCATCGAGGCGGATGTCAACGTAGATGAGATGCAATTTACCAACGTCATTTTCAATCTCTTGGACAATGCTCTGAAATATATGAAAGAGGATGTCGAACCGAGGTTGGAGATCTCTACAGCGGAGGTTGCTGACAAGATGTTAGAGATACGAATTTCTGACAATGGCATCGGTATCAAGAAAGAACATGCCAAGCATATTTTCGAGAAATTCTATCGCGTATCGACCGGCAATCTCCACGATGTAAAGGGCTTCGGATTGGGCTTGGCATACGTCAAGAAGATGATTACCGCCTTCCGTGGTACGATTACCGTGGAGAGCGAGTTTGGCGTCGGGAGCACATTTATCATCAAGCTCCCCTTGGTAGAGGATGTATAATAACAGACTAAGTATAACGAAAAAAATAATATGAACCAAGACATAATAGTTGAAGTATTGCTTTAAGTATTGTGTCATATAAAACTAAGAAACAATGGAAGAAAAGTTAAAGATTCTGCTTTGCGAAGATGATGAGAACTTGGGTATGCTCCTCAGAGAGTTTCTCCAAGCCAAGGGATTTAATGCCGACCTCTGTTCGGATGGCGACAAGGGCTATAAGGAGTTCTTGAAGGGTAAGTATGATCTTTGTGTTCTCGATGTGATGATGCCCAAGAAGGATGGCTTCACGTTGGCACAAGAGATCCGCAATGTCAATAGCGAAGTGCCTATCATCTTCCTGACAGCGAAGAACATGAAAGAGGATGTGCTCCAGGGCTTTAAGATTGGAGCCGATGATTATATCACCAAGCCTTTCTCGATGGAGGAGTTGGTGTCGCGTATCAGTGCGATATTGCGCCGTGTCAAAGGGAAACGCGACAAAGAGATCACCGTTTTCAAGATCGGTCGCTACACGTTCGACACTCAGAAGCAGACGCTGATCGCCGACAATAAGACCCAGAAGCTCACCACCAAAGAGTCAGAGCTCTTGGCGCTCCTCTGCCAGCACATCAACGAGATCTTGGAACGCAACTATGCGCTGAAGTCGATATGGATCGACGATAATTACTTCAATGCTCGAAGCATGGATGTGTATATCACCAAACTTCGCAAGCTCCTCAAAGATGACCCGCAGATCGAGATCATCAATATTCATGGCAGAGGCTATAAGTTGATCGCTCCCGATAATGCCGAGTGATCTTACCGATAGCAGAGATATAGCAATCCAATCTTAGAGAAAAAGATGAAAAAGATACTTCGTGTTTTTTATCTTATCTATGAATACTTGATTGCCGGACCGATCTTCATTCTTGCTACCATACTGACCTCACTGACCACCGCATTCGGTTGCATCTTGGGGAAGGACAATTTCTGGAGTTACTGGCCGGCACATATATGGTCGCATCTCACCTGCATCATCTTTGGCATGAAGATCGAAGTGGAGGGTCGAGAGAATATAGACAAGAATCAGAGTTATGTCTTCGTGTCCAACCATCAGGGTGCCTACGACATCTGGCTTATCTATGGATATCTCAACCATAATTTCCGATGGCTCATGAAGAAGAGTCTTGAGAAGATCTTTCCGGTGGGCTGGGCATGCAAGAAGGGTGGACATGTGTTTGTCGACGATTCGAGTGTGGCAGGTATCAAGGAGACTATTTCTGAGGCTGAGAAGAGGCTGAAGGGCGGTCTGTCGGTGGTGATTTTCCCGGAGGGGAGTCGCAGTTGGGATGGCAAGATGATACCATTCAAGCGTGGAGCATTTATGCTTGCCGGTGAGTTTAAGTTGCCGGTGGTGCCCCTCACCATCGATGGCAGTTTCAAGGCTATGCCTCGCAACACCTACAATATGACGCCGACACGCATCAAGCTGACCATTCATCCACCTATCTACCCCGGAGAAAGAGGATTCAACACCAAGGTGCTGATGGCACAATGTCGTGAGGCCATCCAGTCAGCTCTCCCCGAGGAGTTTAAGGATTAGTTATTAGTGATTAGTTATTAGTTATTAGTTATTAGTAATCATTGGGTTATGATGCCTGTTGTTTTGTGCATATCGGGGAGTGACAACACTGCCGGAGCCGGTATGCAGGCTGACATAAAGACGTGTTGTGCACTATCATGCTATCCGGTGAGCGTTGTCACGGCGGTGACGGCGCAGAATCCTGACGGTGTGAAGGGTGTGCTTTATGTCGGCGACGATATGCTTGATGCCCAATTTGAAGCAACTCTATCATATTTCAAGCCGGATGCCGTGAAGATTGGAATGATCCCCGTGGCTTCGGCTGTAGATGTCATCGCTCGCCATATCGAGCTATATGACCTGCATAATATCGTGATCGATCCGGTGATGAGTGCCACTTCGGGTGGCTCTCTCATCGGCGACACTTCGCAGACCGTTCGACGAATGTGTGAAGAGCTCTTCGGCAAGGCAACATTAGTCACTCCCAACATACCGGAATTAAGGCAACTTGCCCGTATGTCTGTGACCGATGCCGCATTATCGAAGATAGAACCCGGTTTATCGGATATTGGTGTTAATGATGAAGAGGTAACGAGGAGATTGATGAATCGCTATGATATCAACGCGATATTGCTAAAGGGTGGACATGGTGAAGGAAAAGAATGTATAGACAAGCTCTACCGACATGATAGGTATAAGCAAAGAGACGAGGCAGAAGAGTTTAAAGCTGCCAGGATTGAAAGCAATCATACTCATGGCACCGGATGCACTCTGTCATCAGCGATAGCGGCAGGGTTAGCGCAAGGAATGGATTTAAGCAGAGCCATCTGCCAAGCCAAAGCCTTCGTCCACGACTCAATAATAAGAGCCACCAACCATCCCCTGCTACCCGACCAAAGCCCCCTACTCCAATTCCCAACCTAATCAATCTCATACTTATGCTGAGTATTTTGAGGGATAATGGCGTTTTTTTATTAACTTTGCGTAATTTTAGGGAATTAGTTTTCCTCTCTTAGAGCGCGTTCCTTAAATTTTTGGGGCCGTAGGGGTCGTAGCCTTGAGTCGATTTTGATTACTTGCTGAAAGGAGCATACGCATGTAT
>JBJEKI010000054.1:0-3790 GCA_051878555.1 Lepagella sp.
ATAATTAACATTTTGTTAACATTATTCTATAAAAAAGTTAAAATGACAACAAAATCAGCAATAGATATTGGTAGATTTAGTTACCATTGCCCGGATTTTTTTGGCATATTTCGAAAGTCGCATCGGTTGCAATGCCCGCATTGCGCCCTCTTTGACTTTCAAAATCTGCTCAAAAATATCCGCCCCTACGACCCCAAAAATTTAAGTAACACGCTCTAAACCATAATAACCTAACATTCTGACTAATGCGAAATTGCAAATCCACATGCTTTGTAGCATTCTTTTTCGGGCTTATTCTTCTTTCAAGCAGCTGTAGCGGCGGTGGTAATACTTCCTCTTCCGATACGACTGACGGTAGTGTTGTGGCAGATAGTGTCGCAACTCAGAAGGAATTAGCACCCGGAGATGAGGGTTATGAGTTCAAAAACGCCGATGAAATCGGAGATTATCTCGAAAATGGCAAAGATTCGGATAAGTATACTGACGGCATTTTGCCGGTGATCGTGGAGCACGCTCCCCAATATGCCGAGAAACTTTTTAAGGCGTTTGAGAAGTTTTCCAAGTTCTTGGTGGTCGATAAGGCAAGTATGCGTGTCATACTCTACGACTCTTTCGGTATGGTGATTAAGGCATACGATATGGCTTGTGCCAAAAATTTCGGCACCAAGCATAAAAAGGCGGATTCTCGAACCCCCGAGGGATTCTTCTCCGTAGAGGGTATCTATGACAGTACCGATTGGCTATTTACCGATGATAATGGCCATACGTCGAAGAAGAAGGGACAGTTCGGTCCCCGCTTTATACGCATCAAGAATCCCGTCACTTCTCAGATTGGCATACATGGCACTTGCTCTCCCTGGTCCATCGGTTCGAGAGCCAGCCATGGCTGTATCCGCATCACCAATGAGCAGATCCTCGAGCTTGTGAAGCTCGTCGAGCCGGGCATGCCCGTCATCATACTCCCAGGCAAAAGAGATAGAGCCGTCAACCGCGATGAGGGTTACGATATAACTTACTTCCCTACAGATCCGAAATATGCCATGACCGCTAAAGAGAAGTCGCTGAAAGTCAATAGTGAAAAGAAAGATTTCAGCGAGAAGAAGGATTCTGTTGATAATTCAACAGTGCCGGTAGACACCGTGGCTACATCCCCTCAGCCGGTGGTTGAAACACCCGCTCCTGAGACTGTTGTGACAGACTCTATCTAATCTCCAACGATGTGCAGATGATCTCGAAGCGAGGTCTTTTACATGGTCTAAATCGGTCAGAAAACGAGTTGCAAATTTAAATTCGTGAAATTTTATGGTAAAAAACTACGATGAAATCATAATATTTTCTTAAATTTGCATTTGTAAACTCATCAACTCATCAACTCATCAACTGCTTAACTGATTAAGATGTCATACGATAATTATTCCCCCGAAATAAATTATAATGAAGAGGAGCCGAAAGAGGAGGTGGTGACACAACCCACCCCCAAGAAGTCCTCTACACGTTCGTCGCGCAAGTCTAAAAGCACTACAAAATCGACTTCTGTCAAGCAAGAAGTTCCAAAGCCTGAAAAGAAGAACTTGGATGTCGATGGATCTCTCCGACGTTTCATCGCCTGGTTCAGTAGTCCCTCAGCAAAGATTCTTGCCGGCATTTTTTTTGGGTGTCTTACCGTATATCTGGCATTATCTTTTTGCGGTTATTTTTCGTCTTGTATCAAGGATCAGTCGATTATCGCTGATTCAGCCGTCGGTTATGCCAAGGGTGTGTCGAACACCGGCGGTGAAGGGGGAGCTCGCCTTTCGGAGATTCTGATCAATCGAGGCTTTGGACTCGGTTCGTTTGTGATCATCTTCTGGTTGGCGGCATTGACCCTGAAAGTTATGATCGGCAAGCCTAAATTCCGACTCTTGGACTTCACCATCAAGTGTATAGTGGCTTTGGTCACTGTCTCTCTGATCATAGGTCTTGTCACTTACAGCCTCCACACTCCGGTGAATTGGGGTGGCTATCATGGCACTTACGTCAATGAGTTTATCATCAACTTCATCGGCATGTCGGGAGCCGTGCTTCTCAGCTTCTTCATGGTGGCACTCTTTGTAGTAATCTGCATGAACGATGTAATCAGATGGCTCTTGCGTGTGAGACGCAAGAGAATCGAACGCCGTCGTGCCGAGGCTGAAAGACGTGCAGCCATCGCCGCGCAAGAGGAGGAAATCCGTCGGATGCAAGAGCAGGAACGTATCGACGACCTCAAAGCCGGAGAAACTGCCGAGCTGAGTGCCGCCGACAATATCGATGCGAATGATGACCTTCATCTCAATTTTGAGGATGATAAGAATGGTATATATGACATAACTCAGGTTACCGATGATCCCTCACTCGGAGAATATAACCTTGAAAATGCTCCGGAGAACAGTTCAGAAGGTAATACACCTGCTGACGGAAATAATCCCGATTTCATCGAAGAAAACGGCAATCAACCCCAAGAAGCCGAAATCGTCGATGAAACCGGAGAAAACGGCGATGAAACGGGTAATAATCCGAGCAAAATGGTGGTAAATGTCAATAGTATCGATAAGGGTGATTCTCGCCGCTTTCACTCGGATGTCGAAATCTATGAGGGCCATAAATATAAGTTCCCGCCATTCGATTTGCTCCGTGAAGGAAGCAATCGCGTTAGCATCGATAATGAGGAGCAAATCGAAAACAAACATAAGATTGAGAAGACTCTTCTCGACTTCGGTATACCTATTGTAAAGATTGAGGCGACTGTCGGCCCGACTGTCACCCTATATGAAATCGTGCCTGACACGGGTGTGAAGATAGCCAAGATTCGCAGCCTTGTCGATGATATCGCCTTGAGTCTCTCCGCTATCGGTGTGCGTATTATCGCACCTATTCCGGGCAAGGGTACTGTCGGTATCGAAGTGGCTAATAAGGATAAGCAGACAGTGTCGATGCGCACTGTGATCCAATCCAAGAAGTACCAAGAATCAAAATACAATCTTCCCATAGCGTTGGGTTCGACAATCTCCAACGATGTCTATATCGCTGACCTTGCCAAGATGCCTCACCTCCTCGTGGCGGGTGCTACCGGTCAAGGTAAGTCAGTAGGTCTGAATGCCATCATCGCATCTCTGCTCTATTGCAAGGCTCCTCATGAGATCAAATTTGTATTGATCGACCCCAAGCAGGTGGAGTTCAGCCTCTATAATCAGTTGAAACATTATTATTTGGCTTGTATCCCCGGCGAGGAGGATGAACCTGTTATCACCGATATGGGTAAGGTGGAAGCTACACTCAATTCGCTCTGCATCGAGATGGAGCAACGCTACACACTCTTGAAGAATGCACAGACTCGCAATATAGAAGAGTATAACAATAAGATTAGAGAGTGCAAGCTCAATCCGGCAGAGGGTCATAGATTTCTCCCATATATCGTCGTTGTGGTCGATGAGTTCGGCGACCTTATCATGGTTTCGGGCAAGAATGTGGAGATGCCTATCGCACGTCTTGCACAGAAGGCACGCGCCGTCGGCATCCATGTCATCCTGGCTACTCAGCGTCCTTCGACCAATGTCATCACCGGTATCATCAAAGCCAACTTCCCGGCTCGTATATCTTTCAAAGTAACAGCCGGCGTTGACTCCAAGACGATCCTCGACACCACCGGTGCTCAGCACCTTATCGGCAAGGGTGACATGCTGATCTTCAATAATTCCGAGTTAGTGCGCGTTCAGTGTGCATTTATCGACACACCGGAAGTAGAGAAGATTTGCGAGTATGTATCGCGTCA
>JBJEKI010000055.1:0-3678 GCA_051878555.1 Lepagella sp.
CGCTTGGGGCGTTTCATTTCCGAATTGCGAGTGCAAAGTTATAGCAAATTTTCGAGCTGTGCAAATTTCTGATAAAAAAATCTGCTATAAAACATTTTTATTTTTACATCTTATTGATAATCAATAGTTAGCAACCGTGTTAAAATATGTATATAAATGTTAATCACTTTAACACACCCCAAAATCGCTCTTAATACGAGCGATCACGGTCGATGAAGAAGCGTGGTATATTGGCGATGAACACGTCGGGGGCATCGAAGAGGGCTCGATGCTCGATAAGTGCATTCAGGGGAATATCGGCGATCAGATAGTTGCTCTCCTCGGTGAGGTGGAGTTCGTAGAGGTGAGAGATGGGGAGGAGATGGCGCACGTCGGTGTCGCGATAGCGTATATATACACGCAGGTCGATATCGGTGGTGTAATCGGGGCGGTCGAGGTATGCCATCTTCTTATATTCATATCTATAATTATGGAGGCGCGCCATGATATCGCTCAAGATGGAAGAAGCGGTGGGGAGACCTCCGGCACCCTTGCCGAACATAAACTGGCGGTCGTAGCCTTCGCCACGGATTACGACACCATTATACTCATCATCGACGCTATATATATATTTTGACTTCTCGACGATTTCGGGCATGACGAACATGGTGAAGCGGCTATCGTCGACTTTGGCGACTTGCGCCACGAGTTTGATCTTCGCCCCCTTCTCGCGAGCATAATTGATATCGGCGTCATGGATATGGGAGATGCCGTAGGTGAAGACCTGCTCGGCGGGTACAAACCGTCCTAAAGCATGGACGGTAATGATGATGAGTTTGAAGAGGGCATCGTAGCCATCGACGTCGAAAGAGGGGTCGCTTTCGGCGAATCCCAGTTCCTGGGCGCGGAGCAGTGCTGACTGATACGACTTGCCATGGTCGAATACCTGGGAGAGGATATAATTTGAAGAACCGTTGAGGATACCCTTTACCTCGAGCAAGAGGTCATTGTCGTAATACTCCTCGAGGTTGCGTATCACGGGTATCGAGCCGCACGAAGATGCGTCATAGAGGAGGGCTGTGTTGTGGCGGCGTTGCAAGTCGATCAGCGTGGGGAGATGGCGAGCGATCATGGTCTTGCTTCCCGACACCACCGGGATGCCTCGGCTCAGAGCTGTAGTCACGATGCTATAGGATGCTTCGGGGTCGTTGACCAGTTCAACGATAAGATTGATGTCGGGGTCACCAAAGACCGCATGCGGATCGTCGGTGATCAGTCCGGGAGGGGTGGAGAGCTCTCGCTCCTTATTAATATGACTGACACAGATGCGGCGTATCTCGGCATGGGCATTCTTGGTGTGCGACAGCACCTTATATACACCCTGCCCCACCGTGCCGAATCCGAAGAGACCGATACATATCTTGGCGGGGGAATTGTTTTTACTATCTGCAGAACTATTGATTGTGCTCATATTATATATGTATATTGCGAAAATTATGGTTAGAAGACGTGGCTTAACGAATGGAGAGTATTTGATTCAGTTGTTGATGCTCCACCAGGAAACCGTCGTGGCCGAAAGGGGACTTGATTTCGAAATAACGAGCATCGGGGATCATATCGGCGAGGTCTCTCATTTCTGCGGGAGTGAAGCAGATATCGGTGGTGATTCCCACGACGATGGTGGGTATATTTATGCGTTTAAGGGCAAGAGCGACACCCCCTCTACCGCGGCCGACATCGTGGGTGTCGAAAGCATCCAAGATAGAGACGTAAGAATAGACATTAAAGCGGCGGCATAGTTTTTCGCCTTGATAATTCTGGTAGGTAGAAGCCCGATGGGGAGTCATAGGGTTATGACCGTCGGGGTCTTGCTGGGTTATGTTGTAACCTTCGGGGCCGCGATAGGTCATCATACCGATGGCTCGAGCGGCGGCGAGACCTGAGCGGGCAGCATTGGGAGAGGGGTCTCCGTAAGAGTTATCGCTGAAGATTGCCATACGTTGGGTTTCATCGGCGGCGATGAGCCAGGGAGAGGCCTTGGGGGCAGTGGCAATGAGCACGAGCTGCCCGAAACGATGCGGCTCGGTGACAGCCCACTCGATGGCTTGGAAACCTCCGACGGAGCTACCGATGATTCGGTCGATATGATCTATGCCGAGATGCTCGGCGAGCAGGATATGTGCACGGACCATATCGCGGATGGTGATGCGAGGGAATTTTTGATAATAGGGAGCACCGGTGGCGGGATCGACCGAGAGGGGGCCGGTGGAACCATAATGCGAGCCGATGATGTTGGCACACACGGTGAAATACTTATCCGGGTCGAGGAAAGCCCCCTTCTCTACCGTGTGAGGCCACCAGTCAGCCACCTCGCTATTGGCGGTGAGGGCATGGCAGACCCACGCCACATTGCTCCGATCGGCATTCAGAGTGCCGTAGGTGTGATAGGCGATGGTGAGGCTCGGCAGAGAGCCCCCAAGTTCGAGGTCAAACCGCCCGGGATAATTAAAATACTTGATCATTATTGCGTTAAATTATTACTTCCAAACTGTTGTTAGAGCGCAGGTCATATTGATACGAGCAATAAAAAAAATTCCGGCTCCACGATGGCGGAACCGGAATATATTGTCACATCAACACTTGCTACGAAGTCATACTATCCGATTCCGCCCGCGCCACACATACACATCATCATACCCATATCCATCATCATGGACATGGCGGCAGAAGAGGATGTATGGTTAAAACGACTATTCATAAAAATTGAATAAAATCGGAAGATAAAAAACTTAAAAATAGTGCCAACGATGTCATCAGCGTGACAAAATTAGCAAAACTTTCGAAATATCACAAAAAAATTATAAGTTTTTTTGAAGAACAGACTCAGTGCAGCTGCCTGATAAGAGCGGTCGGGGTCTACTCGCTGAGGAGCTCACGGAGCTGCTTGCGGGTGGTGAAGATGCGGCTCTTCACTGTGCCGATGGGCATGTTAAGGCGCTCGGCTATTTCGACATATTTATATCCGGCGATGTGCATCTCGAAAGGCTTGCGATAATCCTCCGGGAAATTCTTGATCATTTCATCGATCTGCGAAGCAGCGAAACTGCCATCAGGCGACTCGAGCGAAGACTCCCCGGGGAGGTTAAGATTATACAGGTCACCCGAAGACTCGATCAGCGAGATCTCACGCGCGCGACGATGATAATTGTTTACAAAGATATTGCGCATGATCGTCATAATCCAGCCTCCGAAATTGGATCTGTCGACATACTTCGACTCATTGTCAAGAGCCTTGAGTGTGGTGTCCTGGACAAGGTCGTAAGCCTCCTCCTCGCTAAGTGTCAACTTGCGAGCTATAGAGAGCATATTTTTCTGCATCGAGATGATTGCAGATCTGAAAGCGTCCGTCGTTTTCATTAAATTAAGAGGTTGTTGGGGTTGTTAATACTATTGTTAATTTTATTTAAGGAAAGAATATTACTATTGATTCTATATATTGGATAGCAAATTTATTACCAAAAAAGAGATCTGCAAATATTTTTTTGTTAAAAATTCTTACTAATGAATAATATTTTGATAAAAATCAACCCAAAATAACAAAATAATCCCATAAATGCCATAAATTTTTCTGTGCCATATAATTAAGAGCGCGTTCCTTAGAGCGCGTTCCTTAAATTTTTGGGGTCGTAGGGGCGGATA
>JBJEKI010000056.1:0-52296 GCA_051878555.1 Lepagella sp.
CTGCTCAAAAATATCCGCCCCTACGACCCCAAAAATTTAAGGAACGCGCTCTAAACGTGTTGTGCCAAGATTTTTATCGGAGCATCAAAATCTTTCGCATCATCATATTGAAGCGGAAGAAGAATGAATCTGAATTATAGAGGGCGATCTTCAGCCATTTGTCGTCCTGGAAATCATAGTTGCCATCACGCACATCATCCATCGAGAGTGTGGGATGATAGGACTTGATATTAATCTTGCGGTTGCCCTTCTCATCGAAAAGTTTCTGGGTCATAATGATCGTAGCCATGCGCGAAAGATCGGTGAGCATGGTGTGTGAGATCTGTAAGGGATCTTCTTTGAAGATGCGTGAGATCTCTTCGAGTTCCACCCATTCGCCACAATCTGTCACATCAGATGCTGCCACCAGCTCCTCGTCGACGAAATAGAAATAGCGATAGAGATGATGCTTGGCAAGATCCATCGACTTGCGAGCGAAGAAGAACTTCAACTTGCCTCCATATATCCCCGATTGCTGCTCAATGATATACTTGACCTGATCGACTCCCGTAGCGTTATACTTAACAAGAAAGGGGGTGTCGAGTTTCTCGCGGTCGTCGTCATCTTCGGGGGCTGTCCATGTCAAGAAAACCATATTGCCGCATATCAGATAGAAACGCAGGTAAGTTTTGGTCGACATGCCGTCGATCTCCTCTTCGGTGATGATCTCGTCATGATCTTTCAGGTCGATATAGATATTGAAATATCTGATGGCGAAATAGATGATATCGACCGAGAAGAGAATAACATTGATCCAGAAGAAGACATACCAATCGCGATTGGTGAGTTCATTGCGACGATAATATCCCATAAAGAAATGTGCCCATACAGCCAATGTAAGTATTGCGAAGAGCAGAATCAGATTGTTGAGATGATGACGTGTCTCATAACTGAATATTTCGCCCAGTTTGCCCCGTTCGATCGACAATCCGGTAGCGATCTTGCAATCGATACATATCGAGAGATGATTGAGACGAGCCTTAAACACCAACAGGACGACAAGGCACACCGGGTCGAGAAGGAGAGCCGGAACGTAGGGATCGTTGAAGAAGGAGAGTTCACGAGGAATCCTCAATATGTCCCAGATGTCGAGCATATTGAGGATTATGGTGATGAAAGAGAAATATACCAAGCAATAGAACATGGCGTAAGGCACGATCATGCAGGTCCTCAGGTGATTGATCTTATTGTTATAGACCATCATATAGAGGAGAGCGGCTGTGATTAGACCTATAATAGGAGTATAATAATGAGGCAGCAGTCGGGATAGAACCATTATGCCCACCATCACGAGGATGCTGATGAGCAAATTCGTCCAGAATGACTTAAACTGCGAGTTATTTACTTTCTCAAGGTCTCTCATTGCCTTTAGAGCGCGTTCCTTAAATTTTGGGGGTCGTAGAGGCGGATATTTTTGAGCAGATTTTGAATTACTTCGCGCCGAGTTGGGTATTGAGGAAATCGACAGCCTTACGATAGAGTTGAACGCGAGCATTGGTCATGCGCAGACTATGTTCGAATCCGGCATACGACATCATATCGAAGATCTTCCCCTCGGCATTGAGTTTGGAAGTATATGCTAAAGTGTTGTAATAATGCACATTATCATCGTTAGTGCCCGACAAAATGAGGAGGCGGGCATTCACTCCTGCCGTCTTATTGAGGGCGGAAGCACGGTCATACCCCGACTCATTTTGCTGAGGAGTGAGCATATATCTCTCTGTATAGATCGAGTCGTAATATCTCCAGTCGGTGACGGGAGCCATAGCGATACCGGCCTTGAAGGGGCATTTGGGGTTGGAGAGCTCCATGAGGGTCATATATCCGCCATAGCTCCAGCCGAAACATGCTGTGCGGTTGGCATCGATATAGGGGAGGGATGCGAAATAGGAGGCGGCGGCGAGCTGGTCGGCGACTTCATACTCGCCGAGGTGACGATAGACGGAGTTTGCCCAGCGGCGATCGCGATTGCCGGTGCCACGGCCATCGACAGCCACCACCACATACCCCTGATCGGCGAAATAATAGGTGCCGTCGATCTTCCATTTATTGAGCACAAGCTGGGAGTCTGGACCATTATACTGATACATCACCAGCGGATAAGTGCGCGACTCGCTGAAGCCTGCCGGCTTGATGATATAGGCATCCATCTCTTCCCCTTCGGCATTCTTGACCTTGAGGAACTCCATACGGGGAGCGACAGCATACTTGGCGGCGTATGCCTCATTCATCTCGAGATTCTTCACCAATTTGCCCTTGTTGTTACAGATGCTGTATTGGGGAGGCACAGTAGCCGAGCTGTATGTGCGGAGATAATAGTCATAATTTGCGCTGAAGGCGGCGGACTCGGTGCCTTCGATGCCATTAAGCATAGTCACTGCCCCCTTGGCGTCGACCGATGATACGTTGCGATTGATCGCACCTTGTTGAGTGGTCTGTATATAATGCACGCCACGCTTGGCGTCGTAACCATAATAATCGGTTACATTCCAATCTCCTTTGGTGAGTTGACGCTTAAGGTTGCCGTTGTAGTCATACTCATAGAGGTGGCGAAAGCCGCTGCGTTCGCTGCCGATGACGAAAGAATTGTCATAATATCTCACCATCTGATAGGCGGCGGGACTCAGCCAGGCTTCGCTCTTCTCATTGAGAATCTGATTAGCCACGGTCGACTTGGGGTTGACACGATAGAGACGCAACGAGTTTTGATCGCGATTCAGAAGCATCACCATCAGATTGACGCCTGCGCCATCGAATGCCATGGCCGGCACATACTCACCCTCGGTGGGGAGATCCATCTTCTTGGTGGTGCGATTGTTGAGATCGTATGCCAACACTTCGACCGATGAATTAGGGTAGCCGGCGAGGGGATATTTGTAGGAATAACTGTCGGGATAATCCTTACCCTTGGGAGTCTCGGTGGTATAATAGCTGTAATTGTCGAATGAATACACCGGCACTTGGCTCTCATCGAAGCGGATGAATGCCAAGGTATTGTCGTCGGCACTCCAGCAGATGGTATTGTCGACGCCAAACTCCTCCTCATACGCCCAGTCGGGGGCGCCATAGATCACTTGATTGGTCTTGCCATCCTTGGTGATGGCGTTATCGGTGCCATAATCGAGGTTGGAGATGAAGATATTATTGTCGCGAACGTATGCCACCATTCTGCCATCATGGGAGATTGTGGCACAGCGCTGTGCTCCCCCATCCGACACTCGCGACAGTGTAGAGCGAAGGATGTCATAGACATAATAATCTGCGGTAAACGAGTTGCGATAGATCTTCTGAGTGTTGTTCCAAAGTAGGATCTTCTTCTCATTGCTACTTATCTCATAGCCATCGAAACTATCGATCTTGACATCTCCCTTGACACCCGATATAGAGAAGAGGGTCGAGATCTTTTCACCCGACTTATAACTATAGACATCGATCTGCTTGCCATCATCGGAGATGGCGGAGAATGAAACGCCGTCGGCGAGGGGGTGCATCACCTTGACACCGGCGGGAGTTGTAACCGATATGGAACAATAATCCTCCACAGAGAGAGGGGAAGCCATAGAAACGTTGGCGGCAACGATCACGCCGGCCATGGCAAATAATGGAGCTAACTTCATAAGGATAATAATTTAAGGAACGCGCCCTAAGAGCGACAAAGATCCGGATGGGGGATCGATGTCGCTCGGCGGTATGTTTGGTATTAGTAAGAGCGTGCGAAGAGTACTCTGCGAGCTGAGGGCTTGCCGGTAACCATGCATACACCGGGAGTAGTATCCCCCTCGAAGGGGATGCAGCGGATGGTAGCCTTGGTTTCCTCCTTGATGCGAGCCTCTGTCTCGGGAGTGCCATCCCAGTGTGCGAGGATGAAGACACCCTGTTCGATCTTCTCCTTGAACTCTTCGTAAGAGTCTACGGTGATGGTGCGGCGCTCACGATTGTCGAGAGCTCGCTGATAGAGGGCATTTTGGATGTCGTCGAGTTCCTTCTCGATGAGGTCGGCGATACCTTCGAGAGGAACGATCTGCTTCTCGAGAGTGTCGCGGCGTGTGAGTTCGACTGTGCCATTCTCAAGGTCGCGCTGTCCGATGGCAAGACGCACGGGCACACCCTTCACCTCGTAGTCGGCGAACTTGAAGCCGGGACGGCGATTGTCGGCATCGTCATATTTCACGCTGATGCCACGCTTGCGGAGCTGATCCACAAGGGGAAGCACCTTCTCGGAAATGGCCTTGAGGCCCTCGTCATTCTTATAAATAGGCACAATCACCACCTGGATAGGTGCCAACTTGGGAGGAAGCACGAGCCCGTTGTCATCACTGTGGGTCATGATCAGGGCACCCATAAGACGTGTGGATACACCCCATGAAGTGGCCCAAACATATTCAGGCTTATTCTCCTTATTCATGAATGTAACGTCGAAAGCCTTGGCGAAATTCTGACCCAAGAAGTGGGAAGTACCGCTCTGAAGCGCCTTGCCATCTTGCATCATTGCCTCGATGGTGTAGGTCTCAAGTGCGCCGGCAAATCGTTCGGTGGCACTCTTGACACCGCAGATCACAGGCACAGCCATAAAATTCTGGGCGAAGTCGCGGTATACATGGAGCATGCGGACTGCCTCTTCTTCAGCCTCTTCACGTGTGGCGTGTGCGGTGTGTCCCTCCTGCCAGAGGAACTCGGCAGTGCGCAGGAACATACGGGTACGCATCTCCCAGCGGAACACGTTTGCCCACTGGTTGATCAGAATAGGAAGATCTCGATAAGATGTAATCCAATTCTTATATGTATTCCAGATGATAGTCTCGGAAGTGGGTCGGATGATAAGTTCCTCTTCGAGGCGAGCTGCCGGGTCTACCACTACTCCGGTGCCATCAGGATTGGTCTTCAGACGATAGTGTGTCACTACGGCACACTCCTTGGCGAAGCCCTCGACATGATCCGCTTCGCGGCTGAGGAACGATTTCGGTATCAACAGGGGAAAATAGGCATTTTGATGACCGGTCTCTTTGAACATCAGGTCAAGTTGATGTTGCATCTTTTCCCAGATGGCATAGCCGTAAGGCTTGATCACCATACATCCTCTTACGGCAGACTGCTCGGCGAGATCGGCTTTGATCACCAACTCGTTATACCACTGAGAGTAATTGTCAGAACGTTTTGTGAAATTTTTAAGTTCGATTGCCATTATACAAAATTCTTAAAAGTTTTGTCTCAAATAAATTGGGGCTCATCCGGCAGAGGCAGGAGGGAGAGAGAGCCGCAAAATGCAAAGATAATAAAAAAATATGAATTATCTAAGTCTATCGGAATCGCGAAGCTTTTTCATATCAGATCCGATAAGGCGGTGAGCCCAAAGGTCGGTGATGATAGCCACCAATGGGGTAAAGCTTACCCACCCGAGGCGCACAGAAGCCTCCGGAAGATAGAAGAAAGCATAGAACACTTCGATGGCGATGACCGAGAGAAGGATCACCGACTCTACTACGCAGAGCGTGCGCTGGAGCTTGAGGGTTCTATACTTGAAGATATTGATCAGAGGGAGGATTGCACTCAAGAGAGAGAGCACGAAGAAAGCCCATGTAGAGCATGAATCACCTGCTGAGGCATGCAAGCCGAGTGTGTCGAAAGAGTAAGTCACACCACCATTTTCGATAGAACCGATGGTGAGGAATGAAAATAACGACATCATCACGGCTGCCACAAGGAGCAGAACTGATTGCCAACGTTGAATCACCATAATAATTTTTAACGATAAAAGTTTGGAATTATGGTGCAAATTTAACGAAAAACAATGAGGAAATTGATAAGAAACGAGAAATATTTTGATTAGACGGGCAAATTTTGTAAATTAGCAGTTAAAATTGAAATAAAGACCCATAAAATCTTAAAACAACCCTAATGGATAAGAAACAGAACACGATCGAACAATTTGAAGAGATCAAGAAGATATGTCGCACGATTTTCGAGAAGAAGATGCTCGATTATGGCACTTCGTGGCGAGTGATGCGCCCGATGAGTCTGACCGACCAGATCTATATCAAGGCTAAGCGTATCCGTACTCTCGAGGTGAATGGCATCGACTTTGCGGCAGTGAATGAAGGAATCGAGCCGGAGTTTATCGGCATTGTCAATTATTGCGCCATGGCTCTGATACAGATGGAGTTGGGACCGGGTGAGCCCTTGCCTCCGGCGCAGGCACTCGAGCTCTATGAGAAGGCTGTGAATAGCGCCACATCTCTGATGATGAATAAGAACCATGACTATGACGAGGCATGGCGAGAGATGCGCGTCAGCAGTTTCACCGACATCATCCTTCAGAAACTGATGCGCACCAAAGAAATCGAATCGAATCATGGCAAGACCATCATCTCCGAGGGTATCGATGCCAATTACAGGGATATTATCAACTATGCAGTGTTCGCTCTTATCAAGATTAGGTATAAATAAGATGAAATCAGTGCCACCGACTTTTATCTCAGTGGTAACATGGGTGGCGCGGCTTGTGGTCGGCGTCATGTTTGTCGTGTCCGGATTCGTCAAGGCGATCGACCCTTGGGGCTCGCTTTATAAGTTTGGAGAGTATTTCCAGGCGATGGGTTTGCCGAGCATCGATAATCTCACTCTGGCTGCTGTAGTATTGCTATGTGTGTATGAATTTGCTGTCGGCATCTCTTTCCTCTTCGGGTGCTATCGGCGGTCGACACCGATTATGGCGTTGCTCTTTATGCTGGTGATGCTCCCTTTGACCCTTTGGATCGCTATCAGCAACCCGGTGAAGGATTGTGGTTGCTTCGGCGATTTCATCATCTTGTCTAATTGGGCTACTTTCTTCAAAAACGTCGTTTTCACACTTCTCATCTTGTGGCTGCTGAAATATAATTCGAAGTGTATTACGATCATTTCACCCGCTTTCCAGTGGATGGAGTCGGTGTTTTCGATAGCTCTGATAGCGACGGTGTCGTTTATGGGCTATATGGTGCAACCACTACTCGACTTCCGCCCCTATAAGATTGGCAAGGAGTTGATCAGCTATGATGGCGCTGCGAGTGAAGGAAGTGACGAGCCCTCTTTCCGATTTATCTACGCCAAGGATGGCGTGGAACAGGCTTTTGGAGAGGATGATGAATTGCCTGATGATGAGTCGGGTTGGGAATTTGTAAGACGTGAAGAGGGGGCTACAGATGTTGCCGATGCAGTGGACGAAGATGTTGCGGCAGAACCGGATGAGCGCACCTTCCGTATATGGAGTGAGGATGGTGAGGAGGATTTGTCGGAAGAATTGGTAACCGTCGACAACCGAGTAATCATGCTCTTGATGCCCGATCTTACGAAAGTTTCTCCGGCAACCACTTGGAAGATCAATCAGCTCTATGATTGGAGTGTCAATATGCAGTTGGATATGTTTGCCGTGGTGTCGGGCGATAGCCAGAGCATTGCGATATGGAAAGACTTGTCGATGCCGGAGTATGGTATCTACACGGGCGATGACACTGCCATCAAGGAGGTGGCACGAGGGAATCCTGCCGTGGTTTATATAGAAAATGGTGTGGTGAGATGGAAGCGTACCCTCTCTTCATTGGATGTTGAATCCCTGACTACCAAAAGAGATCGTGATGCGGCAATGACAGCCGCTGTAGATTCCGAACGTATGGTCTGGAAATATATCTTGATATATGCCGCTGGCATTGCCTTCTTGGTAGTAATCAGCATGGTGCCGCGAGTTGGCGACAAGATTATAGCGATAACACGCCGCTGCCGATCCTTAGGGAAAGAAAAACCAAAAGAAAAGCCAATTACTTACTCATGATGGTAGGGTTCTCCTCTTAGTATTGTCATGGCTCGGTAGATTTGTTCGATGAAAAACAAGCGGACCATCTCGTGATTGAATGTCATGCGCGAGAGCGAAATCTTGGCGTCGGCGCGGTCGTAGACTCGTTGAGCGAATCCGTATGGTCCCCCCACCACGAAGAGGATTCGCTTACGGCCTGATGCCATCAGTCGTTCCATATAGTCGGCGAACTCCATCGAACTATATTGTTTGCCTCTCTCGTCGAGGAGGATTACAAAGTCCGAGGGGAGCATACGATCGAGGAGAAGATCTCCCTCTTTCTCCTTCTGCTGAGCTTCGGTGGTGGACTTCGACACCTTGACATCCGGGAGCTCGAGCATCGAGAAGGGAAGATAACGATTCAGCCGCTTGCTATACTCGCGGATACCGCTAATGACAAAATCGAAATGCGTCTTGCCGATAGTTACCAATACAATTTCCATAAAAACAAAAAATTTAGAGCGCGTTCCTTAAAATTTTTGGGGTCGTAGGGGCGGATATTTTTGAGCAGATTTTGAAAGTCAAAGAGGGCGCAATGCGGGCATTGCAACCGATGCGACTTTCGAAATATGCCAAAAAGATCCGGACAAAGGTAACTAAAATTACCAGTATCCATTGCTAACTTTATTATCATTTTAACTTTTTATAGAATAATGTTAACAAAATGTTAATTATGATTTGCTATTCTAAAATTCAAGGGAACGTTGAAGTTACCTAAGTCTCGTATCCTTGGCCGCTTTTGATCACTTGCTTTCAGTCACATACAGGAGTATGCTCCTTTCAGCAAGTAATCAAAATCGACTCAAGGCTACGACCCCTACGGCCCCAAAAATTTAAGGAACGCGCTCTTAAGAACGCGCTCTAAATCCCCAAAACGGGGAAAAGGATAAAAACAACCGCAAAGATAAACATAAAATCGAAAAAATCATAAAGTAACCCCTCAAAAGCCACACACGCAGCGGAAACCTCGATACTACATAAATTGTTTACACAAAAAATGTAGTACGCGCTCGAAGGAGGCGCTGATCAAACGAGACATCATCGACAACATAGCCGGCAAAATAACCCTCCAAGACCCGATCTACGCCCACTGGCTAAAACAAACCTACTTCCGCAAATAAAATCCAAAAAATTACAAAAAGGGACTTAGCGCCGAGTAAAAATGAAAAATACTTGGCGCTAAGTCCTTTTTTTTGCTATCATAAATCTTTGCACCCTACGGCATAGCCGACAACGCCCAAAGCCCAAAGATCCAATCAGTAGTAAACATGGACGACCTGTTCCAACCACTCTGAAAGATAAAAGCGAGTCCATAACATTGTAGTTTTTGCTACAAAGTAATGGACTATATAAGTTGCGCGAAAAGACAATTATTTGTAACTTTGCAACATGAGAAAAGAACTGACACTATGGCAAGACGACGCATAGAAGAAGAGAAAGCGGTGGTAGAACAGATGATACGGCTGTATTGTCAGAAGAGCGAAGGACATGCCGAGCTATGCACAAGTTGTAGGGAACTGTTGGATTATGCCCACAGTCGACTTGACAGATGCCGTTACGGTGAGGATAAGCCAACCTGCAAGAAATGCCCAATCCATTGCTATCGACCGGAGATGAAGGAAAGAATCAGGACGGTCATGCGTTGGTCGGGGCCAAGGATGATGCGCTATCATCCACTTGTAGCCATCAGACATTTGCTACGAGAGATGAGATGAAATCCAACATAAAAATAGAATTTGCAATGAAAAACTTTAATTGCTGACACTTATGACGGCATACGGCGACTATAATACTCCCTAAAAATCGAACCGGACAGTACTATGTATCTTACGGCCATTATAGATGGCGATTAAGAATAAAACGCCAGGCCATCATTTTTTTGCTATTCGGATAATCCTGTACCGCGTATTGCGGATTGATAAAAATTTCTATCCTGTATCGCACTTTGATACATTATGGTTTTACCTTTGCATCGTAAACATTAAAACTTCACTTTATGGAACCTATCACAAACAATGAGTTTCTGAACTCAGTCCTCGAAGCCGAGGCTTGGAAAGAAATTTCCGACAATGAATCACTCAGCATGGACATACTTGACAAGTATGCCGACAAACTCGACTGGGAAGAGATAAGCGAAAACCGCAACATCATCTGGACCCTCGACGGTATCAATAAGTTTGCCCATAGACTTAACTGGAGTGATTTCTCTCAGTACTGTGCCGACCACATCATCAACGAGGTCACTCTTCAGAAGTTTGCCAACTGCTGGGACTGGAAGGCAATCTCAAATCGAGACTGCTTCTATAACGACTGGGAGCTTCTCGAAAAGTTCGCGGACAAGGCAGACTGGAGCGAGGTCATCACAAACTGGAATATCGAAAAGCCGTTGGAGTTTTTCGCCCGCTTCCAGCAGTACATCCCGATGGCAAAACTTCAAGATTCCCGTCTCTGGAACTCGATGGTAGAGGCCCGCGCCAAACGAATCATACAGGAAGCCGTAGGTATCTGCTGAATAATTAAACCTGTCATAAAAATTGAGACACCGGGGCGCTATCTTTGTACTGAATATTAAACCTTCAAAACAATAAAACTATGCCTATCTAGAAATTCACAACCAAGATGAAGCGTAACTGCAATGGCGTCTTCATCGAGAAAGGAATGACTGTGGAAGTTGTCACTCCTACAACCTCAAATCCTCTCAACAACCCTCAGGGTCGAGATCAGATCGCTGCCGCTTTCATGACAAAATATGGAGTGGACATGAAGAAAGCCCAAAGCCTTACAAGTGGCTATCTCGATTATGTGATGAGCAAATAATCCAAATTGACCCGCTACGCAAATACATTGCGTAGCGGTGTCTTACCTTTGCACCCGGTTTACATCGGAGTTTTGATATTTGCTTAAAATCAACTACCTTTGTGACCGTAATCATACAGATAACACGACATTAACAATGCAATAGCCGCTATGCGACACTCCAGTTTTGGCGGAAGCAGAAAGATTGGCTCAGATTGAGTTTATCTCAGCGGTCTTCGCCGATTTGCAATTCGAACTTTCGGAGCCTTTTGAGAGGCTCGACCCCTTAGCAGAGGGCTGGTTTCGACTGCTCATCCATGCTTCCTTCCTTTTGACACTGCAAAGTTAGATAGGCCGAATGCAGCCTATCTGCGTAGCGAAAAAAATCTTCAAAAAAATATTGCACCCGTCGAAAATATGAGGTTGAGCACAATATTTTAGTCTCGTTTTACTCAATAATTTGGTTATTGTTTGGGTGGCTCAAATAATATTTGTAAATTTGTATCATATACCACTTAATTGAAAATGGAAATCGTTAAACTAAATAGGATCAAAGCTGTGCTTGCTGACAGTGGCAAACAAGGCAAATGGCTTGCTCAGCAGCTTGGCAAAGACCCTACGACTGTCTCCAAGTGGTGTACCAATACTATTCAGCAGGATTTGAAAACTTTGGCTGAGATAGCAGAACTTCTTAATGTTAATATTCGAGAATTGCTCGTTAATACCAAATAATGCCATGACCAGTCAGACAGCCGAAAGACTTACCACAATTAACCGTCAGGAAAAGGCATCCCTTATATGGGCTATTGCCGATAAACTTGTGGGCGTCTATAAACCTCACGAATATGGCAATGTAATTCTGCCAATGTGTGTCATCAAACGCTTTGAGGACACACTTGCTCCTACACGAGAAGCAGTGTGGAAGAAAAATGAGGAATTAGGTTCAATGGACGACGTGCTAAAGGGACGATTCTTAAGGAGAGAGGCAGGTCAACAGTTCTATAATACGAGTAAGTTCACCTTTCAAAACCTTTTAGCGGATCCGGATAATATCGCTGATAATTTCGATGACTATCTCCAGCATTTCTCCGATAATGTAATCGATATTATACGTCGTTTTGAATTTGACAAAGAGGTTAGTAAACTGGAAGAAAACGGTTTGTTATATCTTATCATCAAGGAATTTAACAGCGACAAGGCATATCTTGGTGCAGACCGCATATCTTCCGTGGATATGGGCTATATCTTCGAGGAGTTGGTTCGGAAATTCTCCGAGAGTTATGACGAACAAGCCGGAGCCCACTTCACCGCCCGCGACATTATTTATGTAATGTCAGACATCCTCATTGCCGGCGACGAGAAGCGACTCAAAGAGGAAGGTGTGAGCGTTGACATTTATGATATGGCCATGGGAACTTCGCAGATGTTGGGTTGTCTTACCGAACGCCTTCTCCAACTTGACCCGGACGCCGACGTTACGTCCCATGGACAGGAACTTAACAACCAGACTTTCGCTATTGCCAAAGCTGACACCCTTATCAAGGGAGGCAACGCCGACAATATGCGTCAGGGTGACACTCTCGGCAATGACCAGTTCCGTGGTTACGAATTTGATTACATTATCTCAAATCCGCCATTCGGTATCGAGTGGAAAACATCAAAGGCTCAGGTTGAGAAAGAGACCGGCGAGGGCGAGCGCTTCGCCGCAGGGCTTCCGGCCATCGGTGACGGACAGATGCTTTTTACCCTCAACGGCATCGCCAAACTGAAGGAGAATGGTCGCATGGCGATCATCCAGAACGGTTCGCCGCTTTTCAAAGGTGATGCCAGCGGTGGCGAGAGCAACATTCGAGGATTTCTTCTCGAGAACGATTGGCTTGACGCTATTATCCAGCTACCTAACGACCTTTTTTACAACACCGGTATAGCCACATACGTCTGGATTGTCTCAAAAAACAAGACTTCTGAACGTGTCGGTAAAGTTCAGCTTATAGATGCGAGCCAGTGCTTTGAGAAACGGCGCAAGAGTCTCGGCAACAAACGTGTCGAGATTACCGACCGATGCCGCGAACTGATTGTCCAAGCATACAAGAGCTTCTCCAATCAGGAATATGAGGACGGCGATATCCGTGTGGAAAGTCGCATCAAGGATGTTGAGGACTTTAAGTATCGCAAGATATTCACCTATCGTCCCCTGCGGTTGGAATACTCCGGCATACAGTTCGGCGAAGATCGGGCAAAAGGGATGAAGACACCCGACGTTGTGCTCCTGAAGGAGATTGCTGCAGCCTGTGCGGACAGCACAGAACCAATGAGCGACTTTGAATTCTTTTCGCACCTGAAAAGAGAGAAAGTAAAGGTAGCGCAGGGCAAGGTAGCCATGGTCCGCAACTTCTACGGCAAGCGTAATCCTGCGATGCCGGAGGCATACGCAAAACCAACCGACAAGTCGAGCGGTTTTGCACCCGATGCAGAGCTGAAAGACAGCGAGATAATCCCGTGGAAGACTAATCCCGACGACTTCCTTGAAGAGAATGTGCGGCCCTACGCTCCTGACTTCTGGTACGAAGACAGCGAAACCAAAATCGGTTACGAGATACCCTTTACCCGTGAGTTTTACCGCTACACAGCTCCACGTCCTGCTGCTGAAATCTTCGAACATTTCAGAGCCCTCGGTGAACGAGAACAGGAGTTGATGACTAAAATCTTAGGCAAGTAATGGAACGGAAACTCAAAGACAGCGGCATCCACTGGATTGGTCAGATTCCGAAGCATTGGAACGTATCTAAGATTGGTCAGCTTTATGATAATCGATATGAGCGTGTCAGTGATAAGGATTTTGAACCTTTATCTGTCACAATGCAAGGTGTTTTGCCCCAGTTAGAAACAGCAGCAAAAACCGATGATGGAGATAATCGTAAACTTGTACGCAAAGGCGATTTTGCCATTAACAGTCGTTCGGATAGAAGAGGCTCATGTGGTATATCTCCACAGGACGGGTCTGTGTCTCTTATTAATCTGATTCTTGCACCCAGAACAACAATGAATGCCGATTATTATAATTGGCTATTTCATACGACTCTATTTGCCGATGAGTTCTATAGTTGGGGGCATGGAATAGTTGCCGACTTATGGACAACTCGTTGGCAAGAAATGAAGAATATTGCCATACCGACACCTCCGTTGGCTGAGCAGGAGGCGATAGCGGTGTATTTGGATAAGAAATGTGGAGAGATAGATGAGTTGATAGAAGTTGAGCAGCAAATGATTTCCGACCTCGAATCATATCGCCAATCCGTAATCACAGAAGCCGTCACCCACGGTCTCAACCCGGATGTTGAAATGAGAGAACCCGGAATTGATTGGGTAGCTAATTTCCCGGCACATTGGAATATTATTCGGTTTAAATCAATATTTTCAACTCGAAAAGGTTTGAATATAACCAAGGCTGATTTGACTGAATCCGGTGTTCCTGTTATAAGTTACGGGCAAATTCATTCCAAACAAAACTGTGGCACTAAAGTAGTTCATGATATTATAAAATATGTGCCGGAAACATTCTTGCAATCAGATCGCAATGCATTGGTCAAACAAGGGAATTTTATATTTGCCGATACTTCCGAAGATATTGCAGGATGTGGAAACTGTGCATACATAGATTATGAAGGGCAAATATTCGCAGGGTATCATTCTATAATTGCATCAAGATCCATAAAAGAGAACAACAAATATTTCGCATATTTATTTCTAACAGATTGTTGGCGATCTCAGATACGAAGAAAAGTAACCGGAATTAAGGTTTTCAGTGTCAATCAAGCAATGCTCTCGGATACACTTTTGATTGTCCCGCCGCTCTCCGAGCAGCAGGAAATCGCCGATTATCTTGACGCCAAATGTGCCGAGATTGACGAACTCATCAAGGTCAAACAAGAAAAAATAGAAACCCTTAAACAATACCGTCAGAGCCTCATCTTCGAAGCCGTCACCGGTAAAACAACCATCGCATAATTATGGGCATACTACACCTTAAATGGATTGATAATAAACACGATCCTGAATTAAAACAAATTCGGGAGAGAATTGCGAAAGAATTCAGCGATGTGCAAGTTGGGGATGTATGCCCTGACAGAGGAAAGTCACGATACTATACGGATTACTATATTCAAATAAAGCCCAAAGAATTCCCATCCCAAATTCATTTTGAATACTGGGCTGATAGAAGTCAAGGTTTTCTCGACTTGCATCTTGAACCGAATCGGGATAATCCGGATGAGATGAAAGTGTTTCGTAGCATTGGCATACAATTAATGCACATACTATCGGAAAATGGGATAGAATGTAGTGAAAGATGGCGCTTACCAATAGGCTGTTTCCGTATATCCGGTATTCATAATGTTGAAGAATTTATAAGCACTTTCAGATTTTTTTACGAGTGTGCCTATGATTCTGTACTGAAAATATATAATTCAAAAAAAGGAGCACTACCTCTTCAAGTCAAATATCAAAAGAGGGATATAGGATATCTACCACTGCAAGCGGATGGCGAGGAAGTATCAGTTAGGATAATGTCATTATCTGAAATTATGGAACTGAATATGACTCTGCCGGATTATCAGCGTGAATATTGCTGGAAAGATAAGAATATAGCCGACCTATGGCAAAATCTTAAAAAGATTAAAGATGGCAGTCCTTACCATTTGGGCACAATCATTCTGCACGATTACAATAACAGTTATGGCATAATAGACGGGCAGCAACGATTGATTACGCTTACGATTTTGTTACTTGCAATGGGTTATGATGGATATTTGCCTTTGCTTAACGAATCGTATGACTCAACCGATGCGCAAGAACACGTGGCAAACTGTAAATATCTTGTGCAGACCCTCGTGGCGAAAGAAAAGAACGTATCTGATTTGGTAAAACGATTAGCCGAAAATATATCCTTTGCAGTCTTAACAGTAAATGAAGCTAATCTTGATTTAGCTTATACATTCTTTTCTAATCAAAACTCCAAAGGCGTGCCTCTATCTGATTTTGACCTGCTGAAGGCGCACCATCTGCGTTTTATCCCAAATGACGAACAGGCAGAACACATGGCGGTAAAGTGGAACAAACTCACTATGCTTCCTCCAATCTATAAGGAGAAGAACGCTCTATATCGGACACTGGGAACGCACATTTATCGGTTGCGTAGATGGATGAGAAAGAATCGGTCTCACGAAGGTCATGGCCATTACATTCAGCGTGAATATCAATCAGCGGCCACAATGTCTGAGATACCGCCATTCGGAGAAAAGTTTGATTTCTACGAAAAAATTCAAGGTGGAACGCACTTCTTCGTGTATGCCGAGACTTTAATCAACCGTTATTTGGAATTCTTACAAATCCCATTAATAGAAAATCTTCAGCGTAATCTTGCTTGGGGTAGTTATGAACGATATTCCGATGCAATCGAGACCGTGTTGTTTGCATACTATCTAAAGTTTGGACGTCAGTATTTAGCTGAAGCTCTATATTGTATATCTCAGTTGGCAGCTATCTACCGATATAATGAACCGAGAGATGCGAGTGACGGCAGCGGGATCCGCTCTTTCATAGGCAATGATTCGGAGTTGGTTATGATGATAGATCAAGCCTCATCACCTACCTTTTTTTTGGCTGAGGCATTGGCACAGCAGATACAACTACCGCCAAAAAGATGGAAAGACAGAGAGCCAATAGTCAGTGGTGTAGATTTGCCAGAGATTAAAGGTATAAAATGGGGTATGTACAAGGCCCTGCAAGCTATGAATCGAGAGTTGCTTCCCGAAATAACAGAAAATACAATCCGCAATTTGATTATTGAAGAGTATGGCCGATAATATATCTTACAATATTAACCCTGAGGTTATTGTCGAAAAGAATCTGCTGTTTCGTATTCCATTATACCAGCGTCTGTTTACCTGGGGAGAGCGTGAAGTTAGACAGCTTATGGATGACCTGTACAACCACTTTAAGAAGCATCAGGATAAATCGTATTATCTTGGTATGATCACCGTGGTAAAGCAGGGAGAAAGATTTGACCTTATTGACGGACAGCAGCGCACCACTGTGTTGATGCTCCTTGCCATAGGTCTGATAAGAAATCTGCCCGAATGTGAAGAAAGATATCAATGGAGCGAATTCTTCAAGCAGTCAGAGCGTGTATTTTTCAATGGCAGAAAACAGGACAGAGAATATCTCCAAGCATTGTTGAAAGATACTCCAACGGGATATTCCAATCCGAATATGGCTATAGGACTTGCCAGCATAAATGATTATTTGAGGAATATAATTGATGTCAACGACATCAAGCAGTTCGGGAAAATGGTGTTATCGAAACTAACACTATTTGTGACTGAATTGTCGGATGACTATGTTAAGAATCCCACTTCGCTAAATGAGTACTTTGAAGCAATGAACTCAAGTGGGAGGTCGCTTGAACAGCATGAAATTCTAAAAGTGGAGTTGCTAAGAGATTATGACAAAGAGGACAAGTTAATGCTAACTCGCCTATGGAACGCCGTTTCGAACTTTGAAAAACCTTTGTTTGCGTTAAATGAAAACGAAGACGATGCCAGAAGAAAGCAATGCGAGTCTTATCGGCAAAGTATCCGTTCGTTTATGGTAGGCGACTCTATAAATTTGACTCAACGTCTTTATGGAGAAACAAGTGAAGCGAATGTCAGAACATCGATTGCTGAAATTGAGGTAAAAAAATATGATTTCAGCAATAAAACATACCGCGATAAGGAAGATGGAATCATATCTTTTCAGGAATTTTTGTTACTAGTATTAGCGTTGCATACCGGGAAGGATGAATTAGCAAGGGTACATCCAACAAAATTACATGATACATTCAAAAACAATCCTATTCCGCAGGAAGAAATCGCTGATTTCTATTATGAGTTATTCATGTATAGACTTTTGCTGGATATGTATGTAGTCAGGCTGAAATATAGTTCTTCTTCAAGTACTCACACGCTAATTTTTAAGCATCAGGATAAGTGTGAGAAGGATGAACATGCACGGTTAAGACAGTTTCAGGCAATGCTTGATGTTTCTACAGAACCGCACATTTGGGTATTACCTTTATTGAAATACATCAAGTCGCTTGACCATGAGCCGACGCAAATGGAGTTGTTGAAATTCCTGATGATACAGGATATGCAACGTAGTGGGCATAATGAATGTCCCGAAATCCGTAATCTTGATTATGACTCAAAACCAAGATACTGGCTATGGCGACTTGATTACGCATTATGGGAAAAGCTGGTTTTAGAAGGTAAAGATGCATTCCCATATCAGAACTTGGAGACGGAAGCTATCCGCCAATATGAGTTCAGGAACAATCGTTCGATAGAGCATCTACACCCTCAAAACGAGGATAACAATGATACATGGCCGTGGGAGGATGTAAACTCATTTGGCAATCTTGCAATGATTTCAAGTGGTTTCAATTCTCAGCAGAGCAATCTTCCGGTACATGTAAAGTTTGCGAATCTTGAAGTTCAGATTGGCAATAAAAACCTTCAAAGCATTAAACTCTATTTCATGTATCTGAAGGCAAAGAAAAGCGAAGCAGAATGGACAGTAATAGCCAAAAACGAACATTCCGATGAAATGCTTGCAATTCTGAAAGAAAGTCTTGAAAAAGTAAAATCGTATGGACAACAGTAATCTGAAAGAGAAGAACTTCGAGGAAGACATTGAGCAATGGCTGCTTGATGAGGGCGGCTATGAACGTGGCTTCCAAATGACATACAATAAGGACGAGGCAATTGATTTGACCGCCCTCATAGATTTCATAACCGAAACCCAGCCGAAAGAATGGGCACGTTATCATAAAATATATGGAGTAGAGAATGCTTCGGGTCAGTTCTATAAGGTCCTTCAGGATGACATATCGCGCTATGGCCTGATCTACGTGCTCCGCAACGGTATCGATGACCACGGCGTGAAGATTCGTATCGCATATTTCGCTCCTGCTTCTGAATTGAACGAGGAACTTATGCGCAAATATCGCGCTAACCGGCTTCATGTTATACGTCAGTTCGCCTATTCTTCCAAGCATCACAACACAATCGACATGGTGCTTATGCTCAATGGTATTCCGGTGTTTGCCCTTGAACTGAAGAACCAGCTTACGGGACAGAGTGTGGAAGACAGCAAGCGTCAATGGATGGAAGACCGCGACCCGGCGGAGTTCTTGTTTCACTTCAACAACCGCATACTTGCATACTTCGGAGTGGATCTCTATGAAGTTGCCATGACTACGCAGCTTCATAAAGACAAGACTTTCTTCATTCCCTTCAACCAGGGCAGCAACGGAGCCGGGAACGTAGGTGGCGCCGGCAACCCGCCTGTTGCCGAAGGTGAGTATGTGACCGGATATTTCTGGAAACGTGTGCTCCAAAGAGACGCATTGTTGTCTATCCTGCAAAGATACATCTCAGTCCAGAAAGAGGAAAAAATCAAGATTGTCGTCAATAAAAACGGCAAGGAGAAAGAAGTCAAGGAAGAATCGACCAAGATAATCTTCCCTCGCTACCATCAGCTTGATGTAGTTGAGAAACTGACTTCCGACACTGCAACAAATGGACCGGGCAAAAACTATCTGATTCAACATTCGGCAGGTTCGGGCAAAAGCAACTCGATAGCATGGCTTACATATCGACTCGCATCACTGCATAATGCAGACCAGAAAGATGTGTTCAACACGGTCTTTGTGATTACCGACCGTCGTGTGCTCAACCAGCAGTTGCAGAACACAGTGCTGGGATTTGACCACAAACTCGGTCAGGTAGAGATAATCCGAGATGGCGACCCATCGTCGAAACTCGGAGACATCATCCGCGACGGTAATGCCCGCATAGTGATATGCACCCTTCACCGCTTCCCGTATATCTATGATAAAGTCGGCAGTCAAAGCGGAAAGCGTTATGCTATTATTGTTGACGAAGCCCATAGCAGTCAGAGTGGCAAAAATGCAGAAAAGACCAAGGCTGCTCTCGCTGATACCGACGAGGCTCTACGCGAGCTTGCGGAAATTGAGGAAAAAGAGGTGGAGCAACTTGAAAAGGAGAAGGATGCACTCATGGAAGATCTTCTCACTCAGGGACAGCATGGCAATCTCTCTTTCTTTGCATTTACCGCCACTCCGAAGCCTAAGACTTTGCAGACATTCGGCGTTCCTTATCCCGACCCCGAGAATACCGGGAAGATGAAGCACCGACCATATCATATATATTCGATGCAACAGGCAATCGAAGAGGGCTTCATCAAGGATGTACTGCTGAACTTCACTCCGATAGCGACAGCCTACGAAATAGCTAAAAACGTGGCAGAGAATCCCGACTATGAAGAGACTCCGGCAACCCGTGCGATTAAGGCATTTCACGACAATCACCAGCACGTCATCGACCAGAAAGTCGAGATAATGGTGGAGAAAATTCGGGAGGTTACTCTTCAACGTATGGAAGGGCAGGCGAAGACTATGATAGTATGTCCGAGCCGTGCCCATGCCCTTCGTTACTACATAGCAATGAAGGAATACTGCAAGCGCAAGGGATATACTGATATAAATCCTCTTGTCGCTTTTTCCGGCAAACTTGAATTCGGAGGCGAGACTTACACCGAATCACAGCTGAACTCGACCCCTGAACGGAAAATAAGTGAGGAGCGCCTGCCGCTCTATTTTGCGAGCGACCTTTACAATGTCCTTATTGTAGCCGATAAGTATCAGACAGGCTTCGACGAGCCTAAACTGCACACGATGTTTGTTGACAAGCGCCTGAAGAATGTAAAGGCAGTGCAGACATTATCAAGGCTTAACCGATGGCAGAAACTGAAAAAAGACACATTCGTATTTGATTTCTCAAATACAGCCGATGAAATCAAGAAAGCATTCGAGCCTTTCTATACCGAGACGGATCTTGTGGAACCGGTTGACGTGAATTATGTCTATCGTTTTCGCAAGGATATAGCCCAATATCATGTCTGGAGCGAGAACGATGAGGACGCCTTCTATGAACTATATAAGAAGTATCGTGGCAAGAAGAACGCTCTGGCTGCACTTTCGGGATTCTTCAAACCGATAATGAACAGGTTTGAGGGGCTGGAGGAAGAAAAGCGGTTTGAACTGCGGTCAAAGGTCAAGAATTTCGTGCGTTTCTATTCCTATATGGCTCAGATCGCCCGCACTTTTGATAAGTCGCTCTACAAGGCGTATATCTTTGCGGATACGCTCTATAAACTCCTGCCGAAGACTCCGCATGAGCGACCGGACCTATCAAAGAAAATAATGCTTGTAAACTCGCAATTCAAGCAGGGTGATACAGTTGCGATTACCCTTGAAGGGAATCAGTCGGTAAAAGGTGAGTCTGGCAACGGCGGAGCTAAGCCCGATACCAAACGTGATTTGCTCGGTAATATCATTGACAAAATCAATATCCTTTATAAGGGCGATTTTTCTGAGGCCGACCGCGTTATTGTCGAGGCCATAGTCAACAGGCTGACAACGACCAAGGAAGCTAAAAAACTCTCTAAAAAAGCCAACAACAATGGCAAGCAACAGTTTATGGAAGCGGTCTTCCCCAATGTGTTTGACGACATTGCCACCACTCTTTATGAGGAACAGACCGAGGCTTTCAAATCACTGTTTGACAACGGCGAAAAGTATCGTCAGATAATGACTCAGATGGCTGCTGCGCTTTATGACCATTTCCGTGATGCACCGCTGGTATTCGACCCCGAAGCATTCCGCAAATCACTGTATATGGCATTTAGCGATGAGTTCGCTGACTTCCCGGGACTTCGACCTCTTAACGAGGTGATTGAGGCGTTTGTAAAAGTTCTGCAAGCCTCCTCTCTCCCTTCTCTCGATGGAGCCAACGACTTGCTGATGGACTCGTTCAACCGCTTGTTCGCCGATAAGAAGCTGACCCTCGTTGACCGTCGCCGCCATTTCAATACGATTCTCACTAAATTTGAGACCTACTTGAAGAAACTCTACTGGCTTATTCATGGTGAGGAACTAAGAAATACACGCGACCCGGTGAAAACTCCGTCGCTGGCAGATTGTATTTTCGCCTTTGAGGAGCTTAAATCGCTCAAATTCAAACAACGCGAGAAATACAAACGAATGTACGGCTATCTCGATAAAATGCGCAATCTGCGCAACGATGAGAGCCATGTATCACCGGACGCCTCCGAAGAAGAAATCATAGCTTCATCGCGTATCGTCACGACACTTTATCTCTACATCACCGCCCATTCAATCACTGAACTTGAAATGTCCGGTAAAATTTGAACACATATCCCATTATGTCTGAAAAGAAAATAAACAATCTACTACCAGCTCTAATTGAAAAAACTGATAAGTCTTACGTTGCAGTCGCAGAACTTGGCCAGGTGCTTCAAGGCACTCTATCTCCAGCAGCAAAAGACATTCCAGCTGGAAGAAGAATCAAAAATATTGCCATTACTGGACCTTATGGAGCCGGTAAAAGTTCTATTATTCAGACTTTAGAGAGGGATTATCCAACGTTTAAGTATCTCAATCTCTCGTTGGCAACACTTCGGGCTGATGAAATACCATCTAAATCTGATGTGTGTGAAACGGACACATTGGATAATAAGAGTATCACCTCGGACAGTGATCAAATTGAGTCTCTAAATCGTCGGATTGAGTATAGTATTCTTCAACAGATTATATATAAAGAAGAATCTAGTAAGGTGCCAAACTCACGATTGAGACGTATCAGGCATTTTACAACATCAGAGTTGGTTAAGTATGGAATCTCGATAATAGTATTCCTATTATGCTTCCTTGTAGTATTTGAACCGTCATGGTTAAGAGTCGAAACATTCTATTCCATGTTTAACTTCGGTAAAGCTAATTTTTGGATTGATTTGTTTTGCGCAATCATTATGATTGGTGAATCATTCTTTTTTATTCAGAAGATAATACAAGCTTATAGTAACTCTAAACTCAATAAGCTAAATCTAAAAGATGGCGAAATAGAACTGGCAGAAACATCTATATTTAATAAACATCTTGATGAGATATTATATTTCTTCCAAGTAACAAAATATAATGTCGTAGTAATTGAAGATGTAGATAGATTTGGAACGACCGACATCTTTCTTAAACTTAGAGAGTTGAATCAACTGATAAACGAATCAAATGTTATCGGAAGAGCTGTCGTATTCCTGTATGCAGTAAAAGATGACCTTTTCATTGATGAAGATCGTGTTAAGTTCTTTGACTATATAGTTACAGTTGTGCCGACAATCAATCCCTCAAATTCAAAGGATAAACTCAAAAATCTATTATCAGAAAAAGGTCATACTAACTTTGACGATGATGACCTCTCAGAAATGGGATTTTTTATTCAAGATATGCGTTTGCTGATTAACATTGTTAATGAGTATGACCAATACCATCAGCGCCTCATAAAAGAAAACGCAAATCTTGATTGCACAAAACTATTGGGAATGATTGTTTATAAAAACTTCTTCCCCCGTGACTTCGCAAAACTTCATAAGCGAGAGGGTCTGGTTTTTCAAGTTATGCAATTGAAAGATACCTTTATTTCTTTTGCGCAGTCCGATATAATCAAACGAGAAAAGAATATTGACGATTTTCTTGAATCGTCTAAGAGAGACTCCCATCTGAAAATAAATGAGTTGCGCAAACTCTTTATGTATGAACTATGCAGACAACTGTCGAGAGTCGTTAATACAATAGAGATCGGTTCACAATCGATTTCGCCCTACGATATTGCAGAAAACGAAAATCTATTTAACGAACTTCTCAACAAGACCAGGCTTCATTATCAATATACATATAGTAATGGAACTTCACATTCCAATACTGACATAAACGTTCAAAACTTTTATGCTAAATCAGGTTTTGAAAGGAGAATAAAAGCTTTAGAACTTTATAACGACCAGGAACGATATGCTGAAATCAAACGTACTCTTACATCGGAAAAGCTAAATGTATCATCTCTGAGAATTAAGGAGTTGTTTGAGAATTATGCAATAGATGAAATAGAGATATATAAAAATCTTTCTCTCCCAGACCTAATTGATATTTTCATAAGGCGTGGCTATATAGATGAAGATTATTACGACTACATATCTTATTTCTATGAAGGAATGATTTCAATCTCAGACCGCGACACCTTAGTTGATATAAAGAGACAGCGAAAAGGAGATTATTTGAAACATATTGATCATATTGAGAACTTTGTAAAAGAGCTCAAACCATATAATTTCACAAATGATTCGATTTTATATGTAGAACTACTTGACCATTTAATATCCTCCTCAACTGAGTCTACTAAGGATTACCTATCTTTATTTTACAAGAGGATTAATAAAAAGGCCGCCCCTTTAAAATTCCTCGTAGCATATTACATAAAGGGAAAATACCCGGAGACTGTATTCAGCCAATTTATTACCAATAACCCTCAATCTACCTGGCAACAGATACTGAAGCATTCAGATGAATCTGAACGCCGTTCATTGTTTTGCGCATGGCTTCGGTATTCCAAATATCCTCTCATTAAAGATGCACAGGCATGGATTAACAAAAACTATGGCTTTGCTGAAAAGAATGCAGAGGAACTAAGTGAAGGCATCATAGAAAAAATTTGTGAAGATGCAATCTTTGAAAAATTAAATCTTGGTAACCATTTGGTATTGGACAGAGTTATCAACACGAATTCCTATGCTATCAATATTCATAATTTGTCAGTGGTCAAAGCTCATTTAACCCAAACGGTCATCGATGAAAATACCATAATCCTATCCGAGATTATGGCTACTCAGAACAGCAATTTCATTGAATATATTCAATCCAATATTAAAGATGCTTTTGAAACCTTCTCCTCATCAAATAAAAATGAAAATGAAGACGCACTCATATGGCTAATTAACAATGATAAGCTTGACGATGAACAACTTGATAAATATTTAAATGGCCAGAAAAACTCCTTGCAATCATTAAATGATGTTCCACAAGAGAGGTGGAAGCTTGTCCTTAAAAACTATATTCTTCATCCTTCATGGGAATCGCTACAGGAATATTACACTTATACAGGAGAATTTGATGATGTGATTTTAAGTTACATAGAAAAATATTCTGACCAGTTGGGAGAACAATCTTTTGGTAGCAATGGAAACGCTGAAAGTATTTTCTTTGGTGAGATATTTAAGAGTAAAAGCATTTCTTTCAATTCGATTAAACTGCTGACCCCCGTATTTATAGAGAACAGTTATGATGGAGATGAAGGGTTGTCTGACCTTGATGCGGAAAGATTGGAATGGTTGCTTGACCATGAAATGTTATTATTCTCAGATGGAAATTCGACCGTCCTGAAAGAAACAGAGATATTCTCGAAATATTTAGCAAAGTATAAAGAAAATTTCTTACAATCTATATCTGAGAGCTATCTCTCTAATCCCAAAGTGATTGTAAATCTCATGAAGAATGCTCAGTTCAGCGATTCAGAGCATTGTATAATCGTGGGTAATATTCCTCATTCTATTCTGTTCAGTAATAGGCAAGTGGCAGATATAGTGGTAACTCATTTAGCAAAGTACGGAGAAACGGATAAGGAGGCGTCCTTTTACATTTCCTTATTAGGCGCATCCTCCACCAATGAAAGCGCGGTACAATTAGCTACCAAAGCGATTCTTAAGGAAGATGTAGAAATGAGTGATCGTAGCCAAATCTTAGTGGCATTAGGGGATACATACGCGGATTTGACAGATAGTAGTAAAAATCCGAAGTTTGATGCGACGCCATTTAATATACAATTATTAGAGGCTGCAAAGAGGCATGGAATCATTATATCTTACAAGCCGTATAAAGACCATCAACTTAGAGCCTATCATAGTAGAAAATAAGACATTACTTATTTGATGGGGTCGGAGCAGTATTGGCGGCGGCCGCAACGGGTGCAGTGCTCGCCGCGCCAGACGCTATCGAATTGCTCTGAGGCGGCTTCAACAAGTGCAGGGTCGTCGGTAAGGATGCCGGCCTCGAAGTTTTGCCGAAGCCACTCTTTCAATGACCTTATCATAATGCTCCTTACCGGATATAAATTCAACCGACATGGGAATATCAATCTATATTTAGAAAAGCGTTAAGCTCACTTTCATCATCGAAATCTATCTCTTGTGCGAATCGAAGTCCGATTGTTGTAGCAACAGACAAGAAGTTAGAGAACCACACATTGAAGGGTGTGGCAAATACTCCAGTACTTTCCATAAAACTCCAAAGTTTTGACGTTAGGACTGCAATGTTACCGACACGATTGGTGAGTATTTGCTGTACATTGTATGGGAGATCCGGCTCATAATAGTCAAAAACATCTTGAATATTGAACGATACGGAATCTGTTTCGATACCGTTAAGCTGCTTGTAGAATATCTCGACAGCTCTATCAAAGAAAAACTGGAAAATCAGTCCGGACTGAACCTGATTTGGTATAGTATTACGCTCCTCTAACAATTTTCCAATTGTTAGAGTAATCGATCTTAATGCAGTCGCTATCTCAATCATTTCCTGTTTATCAAGATGATTGCAAACGTGTCCGGATATAAATCCAGTCTCCAGATTCTCCGCGCTGACCATGGACATATCAATACCTTTTCTTATAAAGGCTTGATTGATTTCAATTTCGTTTTCAGCCATATTAATTGGTTGTATAGTATTGTTAAACATTATACAAATGTACTGATTTTTTTTGATAGATGTATCACAGTTATGAATTATTCTTTGAATATTTCCTCAGAAATGTCGTCCGTTATGCTGCGAAACTCTTTAAGTGCTGAAGGGAGTTTGTTGCCAAGTAGCATGGCTCCGACTACAATTCCGATTCCGGCTTTTATCAATCCATGATGAGGAGGCCCGACAAAAGATGCAATTCCTCCAATAATGCCCATGAAAGCAGCATACTTCATTAGCCGCAAATACACTTTGGAAAATTCATTGTTCATAGTTCATTCCCAGACATAATGATTGTGAATTTGATTAGCTCCTCCGACAATGAGTCATCAAAATTTACAGACCAAATCACGTTGATTGACTCAGGCATATCGGAAATCATATTGGAAAGATGAACCATATCCTCCATCTTTATATTTGCCCGTCTTTCGCGGTTGAAGAAGATATGTGCAGAAAGGGATTCCATATCCTTAATGGCTACATTCTCCAGTTGCTCTTTCATATTTGAGACAGCCTCTTCAACACTTCTCCCGTTGGTGGTCAGAGTGCTGAATAAATGGGAGTTCTTTAGAATAGTACACAGATCATTAAAGTCATAGCAGATATATCCATAAGTTACCACTGGCAGAAGCAGATTTTTAATTGTTTCCAAAAAGTCTGCGGATTTTGTTCCAGTTGCAATGCTATCGTAGCAGGAATAGTCTGCTTCAGGTACCAGCCCAATCGTAAGTACGCCTGCGTCATGATATGCTTTGGCAATTTCATTAGCTGCCTCTACATTATCGTAGGTTACAATAATTGCCATTTTATCTTCATCACTGGGGACACAATCGGTGGGGGAATTTGCAACTAAGCCGCCGACACAGTCATAATCAAACGATTTCACCTTTTCAATTATGTCGGTCGCACCCGTGCCAGTTCCGATTACTTTGAAACTTACAGGAAACGGCTGCTGATACTTTTCAAGTATTTCTGAATCAGTCATCGTCTTCATCATTGATTGGTTTGCTCGATATGATTATAAATTGGAGCGCAATGTCGGCTTTTGCTTCATTGTCAACACCTTTGATAAATGTAATAGGCACTTTCCGTTCAAATGAGTGAACAACGTTTCTGAGCTGCCGTTCCTCTTCATCAGTCAAGGGTGCGGTCTCTGATGTGTAAGCTACTACCAGCAATTCTTCTCCGCCTTCGCATATATCGCGAAACGTAGGGAAATAATTTGTCAGGAGGTCTTCAAGATAGTTGGTACGATTAGCCAGGTTTGCGACATGTGAGTCACGCCATGTCTCATTGATGCTTCCGGCTGTCATTATCCTGCTTTCAAGCTGGGTGTCATGGGAACCGCAGTTCTCGCGAATCGTATCGATCAGATGCTGACGCTTGTCGAGACGCTTGAGTTCGGCGATGCGCTTTTTGAGACGATAATACCTCTTGCGTTTGGCCCGGTTCTGATGTGTCTTCCCGCGATGAATCTGCTTCCAGACTTTATCGGTAAATGCGATTCCGAAAGGCATTTCCTCCTTACACTTCAATTTCAGTTTTTCACGTTTATCCCTGATATAAGGCAGATACAATCTGCGTTCAAGGTATTCAGCTCTTTCTCCAAATGATGTAAAAAAGTTCTTCACGAGGCGACATTCTGCATGTCTATTGAATCCATAGAATGTCATGCCCCAAAGAATTGCTCCGGCGAGTTCGGCATCGGTGAAGGGATTATCGTCAGGCTTTACGACGGTTTTGCCCACAGTGTTTTTCCAATAGTCCCCCTCAACATTGTTGGCAAGGAGAGGAAGATTGTGGGGCTCATACCATGCTTCGCGAGGTGAGGTAACGTCAAACGTAACCTCTCCACCTTCTCCTTCAAATTCCGTCAAACAGATAATATCGAACGCTTCTTTATAAGCGACGACACCTTCTATCGACCGGCAATTGCGATGTGTATTTCGCAATGCCTTGAGGACATTATCGAATCCTACTGAAAGGAATAATTCTTTTACGGTCATATTAACTTCTTTTCTGCAAAATTAGGTTGCGATTGTATCAGAATTGGTGACAGGCTTTCAAACACTAAGGACCTTCTTCAATACAGATTGAAGACATCTTTTCTGTCATCAGCATCCGGGAATAATCCGGCGGCGATTATGTCGGTGGCGAGATTATATCCGCCATTTCCAACTGCAATTATTGTTTCTTTCATTGTTTGGAGGGGTTAAAGTATTTTCAATGCGATGGCGGCACATGCCTCTGCATCCGCAAGAGCGTGATGATGGTTCTCTATGTTGTAACCACACGCCGCTGCCGAAAGGTGTAGCTGGTGGCTTGGAATATCGAGACATCGACGCGATGCGGCGAGCGTACAGTGGAACTCATAGTCTGGATATGTCATTCCATACTCGGCAAAAGCAGCTTTCAGACAACTTTCATCAAAAGGCCGGTTATGGGCAACAAGAGGAAGGTCTTGAATCAGAGGTTCTATTTGTGCCCATACTTCAGGAAAGATGGGCTGACCGTCTGTATCACGGCGAGTGAGACCATGAACCTCTGTTGTCCAGTATGTATAATAGTTGGGTGTCGGTTGGATGAGAGAGTAGAACTTATCGACTATCTCGCCACCGCGCACCACCACAATGCCGACGCTGCATACACTTGACCGGCGTCCATTGGCTGTTTCAAAATCTATTGCAACAAAATCCTGCATGGTCAGTCGTTTTTATATAGTTCGTACATTTCCGAAATCCATCCTTTCATAGTCCTGCGAAGTGACACGGGACTTATTACCTCTATCATCGATCCGTACTGTAGCAGCTTCATGACAAAGTCGTATGTCGGCGAAAGGTATAATTCAAAATCGGCATACTCGCCACAGTCTTCGATTAGACGCTGACTGAAATGGAGTGGAAGGGATTTCAGGTAATGTTTGTGATTCTCATTGGCACGTATCACGATGCGTTCCGGTTTTACATTGTAGCCGATAACCACTCCGAAGGCTGTGGCGAAATATCCCTCGGCATCAAAGTCTTTCGGAAGCTTATATGTATTTTCCGTAACCTCGACATCCTCAAGACGGTCAAGACCATAAATTTTGACTTCATCGCGGTTGTTGTGTGCAAGCACATACCAGCGGTTCTCAAACAGCTTGACACAGTACGGCTCGATCGGGAATGTGTAGGCATGTGATCTTTTGAAGGGATGGTAAGTTATGTTGACCACACGGTTTTCCTTCATCGCATCCAGCAATGTCGTCAGATGCTCACGTCCGGAAGGAATCTCCTCCACGAGTATGCGTCCTTTAAGCGAGAGGTGTTCGCCGATGAGGTTACCGACGGCGAAGGAATCAAGCATCCATTTCTTCAACTTATCCTCGTCTATGTCTTCTGGATTGGCAATATAATAGAGATAGCCTCCGGTTTTCTGGCAGTCTATGATTATCCCGAACTGGCTGAAGATAGCGTCGCGCCAGCGATTGAACGTGGCACGATGGAGCGGCCGACAGTCGCTCAGATCTTTGTTTCTTTCCCATTTATCGGACAAATCCTTATGGGAAATTTTACCGGCACGGCGGATCGTGTCAATCAACCAGGTGTATTTTTGCAGTTGGTTCATATCACATTGAGTTTTTATACTGCAAATTTAATCATTTCCTGTATTATTCTGCGATACAGGCTGAGAATAATCATGGATTGATGCTTTATGACGAAGCCAAATGTTTTCCATCAAGAGCGAAACTCCTTCCGGTGAATGTATCGTTTTCATTATAATGCCTTGAAGTTAAAGATTGGACGTATGATTGTGTCTATGGTGACAGTGTCGCCGATATTGGCGATAATCTCAGACGCAGGCTTGTAAACCATCGGGGATTCATCACGGGTGAAGTCGTTGACCGACTCCGAGTAAATCCCCTGCATGGATGCCTCGAAATCTTCCATCGTGATTTTCTCGTAAGCCTGAGTGCGGCTCAAAACTCTCCCGGCTCCGTGAGGTGCAGAGTAGTTCCAGTCAGGATTCCCCTTACCGGTGCAGAGCAACGAACCGTCGCGCATATTCAAAGGAATAATACAACGCTCTCCTACGGCAGCCGAGATGGAGCCTTTGCGGATGATGTTCTCATCGCTGATGTAGTTGTGGACGGATTCAAACTCCTCCAAAACCGCCACATCCGGAAAGAACCGCATCAGCAGCAACGATATGAGTTTGCGGTTGAGCACGGCCCATCGCTGACAGATGCGCATATCATGAAGATAATGCTCACGAGCCTCGCCCTCGACATAACAGAGGTCGGCAGGCAACGAAGGTTCTGCTGCCTTATGTTCCCTACGCATCTTCTTTATGACATCCTGCAATTCAGAGCGGCGGCCAGCCGCCTTGTATTCCTCGATTGTGCGTTTGACTGTGTCCTCGAACTCATCTGCCCCAGCAGTAAGATGTTTCACCGCCTTAGCCTGATATATTTCGGCAACCTGTAAGCCGAGATTACGGGACCCGGTATGAATTACGAGATACACATTCCCCTCATCGTCCTTGTCAAGTTCGATGAAGTGGTTGCCGCCCCCGAGTGTTCCTATCGACTTATTAAGGCGTCCGGAATCCTTGAGTTCACGGTAGCAATAGAGTTCTGTAATAAGTTTCTTCGCCTCACGGTAGATTTCCATCTCCTCGTCGACAAGAGGCTTGAAGCCAAACTTGTCTTCACGTACAATTTTCCCTGAAGGCACATTGCCGCGTATATGCTCGTGGAAAGCATGGTAGTCAATATCTGCCAGTTTGCCGAGATTGAGGATACGCATACCGCAACCGATGTCAACGCCCACGATATTCGGGATTACCTTGTCTCCAAGGTCTCCGGTAAAACCTATAACGCAGCCTGCTCCGGCGTGAACGTCGGGCATAATCCTTATCTTCTTATCGGAAAACACATCGATTGAGAGCAGCTCCTTAATCTGCTCCAAAGCGTTTTCTTCGATGTTGTCAGTGAAAATCTTCACGTCATATCCTTCTATTGTCTTCATATTATGTTCCTTTTATTATTTACGCTGCAAAGTTAGATTGTCGATGCGCAACCATTCTGCGCACTACAAATTATTTCTAACTTCTTTCATGAACGCAAAATTACACCGGGGGTGGCGCATTTTACGGTACAGGGTAAAATTATCATTCAATTTTTATTTTGTATCGAAATTTGAGACATCTCATTGCTATATTTGCGACATGGAAGAAAGATATAGAAAATACCTTAACTGGTGGTTTGCCGAATTGACTATGGATCCGGAAGCACAGGTCGAAAGATATCAGACTATATTTCCGGAATTGAAATCCCGTCTATCAAAGTTCGGCGTAGGCATTCTGTTATGGAATATGAAAGGATTGTTTGACATTGATAATCCCGATGATGTGAGTCGCGTCCGCTTGATTCTGAAGGTACTCGACCAGACGCCCGGTTTTGACTTCTTTGACAACACCTTCAATGAATGCGACCCTGAAACGGTCTGCAGGATTATAGGCATGAGTCCCAAAATTCTAATAGACGAACCAACGCTTGAGTTTGACTATACTGTATTCTCTATTGACAGCTACGAAAACGCACGTCAATGGCAAGATATGACATCATGGTGCATCGTAATATCGGAAGAATCGTTCAAGAGCTACACAACAAATGGCAACCGGTTCTACTTTTGCGGCAACGGTGATTGGTGGGACATTCCTTGTGTTCCCGGTGCTACCTTCCCCCATGACCGATATGGTTACTCTCTCATTGCCGTTGAAGTTACTCCTGACAATAAAATCGCTTCAATTACATCTCGATGGAACACTTACTCCGGAGATAACGACTACTTTATCGAAGAAGACGAATTAAAAAAGATTCTCGGCAAAGCCAACTATGATAAAATGCTTTGTATTACCGCTGAAAATCACTAACTTTGTAATTATGATAGAAGATACCGAATTAATCGAATATCGCTTAAAACCGATAGATACGGAGCGCATTGTCAGTTCCGAAGAAGGAGAGACGGCGTATGAATTGGAGTCGGTTCAACACGGTTCATGCGCTGACCGTTCAGAAGAAATTGAAAAGCTTAAACAGTTGAAAGCATTGCCCTGTTCTTTAGGTTTCGAGAGCGACACGGAATGTGATACCGCACCCTATGTGCTTAAAACTTACAATGCCGACAAGACCGTCAATACCCAGTATAACTATGGCGAACATCAGCCGGGTGGCAAATGCTACTCCGAGCCATGCAAATTCCAAGTCGGAGATAAGGTGCTTTGTCTGATTCACGAAGGCTATGATGCCGTTTTCCCCGCTATTGTTGTCGGCCCACTGACCAAGGAATATCTGCGCAATCTATACGAGACCGACACAGAGATGCAGATTGGATATTCTTCAGCCGACGATGCCGTAGAAAGATGGTCCGACTGGGATTGGGATTCCGTTATTGTCCGTCCGCTTGTCCGTCTGAGAAACGACTGGGAGGAAATGGGCGAAACCGTAATGGTCAGACGAGTATACCTATTTCCTTATAAAAAGTTTGATATTAGAAATTTGGTATTTGAAAAATTACGTGAATGGCGAGAATCGCATAATATTCCGGAAGGGTCATACAAAGCCAAATCTTATGGACATATCATGGACTTATCGCCATATAACAAACACAAAAGACGCAATGCTATAGCGGAAACATTAGAAAAATTTGAAGTATTGACCGACGGCGTGAAATACTTCCGGAATGTACTTCCGGTCAATGAACTTCATCCTTATGCGAATCATCTCAACTCGTCGCAGATCTTATGCTATAATTTTTTTGGCAAGCTGCTGGCAATCAATGATACAAGCAAAAGAATCGTTGGAATAAGCTCCGACATGAGAGAATGGTTGAGAACCCATTTACCCAAAGTTCCACTCCTCTCCGAAAGTGCTTGTTGTAAGTTTGAAGCTGTTATTGACCCTAAAGAGGGCACATCTTTTGATTTTATCCTCTACGACGATAAAACGGAAATACGTTTCGAAATCAAATATACAGAAGATGGATTTGGTAAATCTAAAAAAGACAGCACCTCAAAATCAGGTATTTCGCATCATCAAAAGTATTTAGAAATCTATCAGCCCCGTATTGAAGAGTCAACAGTGGTCAAAAAGCCTGATGACGAAGACGAATTCTTCTCTTATTATCAACTTTTCAGAAACGCTATTTGTGGAAACGGATCGGGGCCTGACAGGAGAATCTATAACGTTTTTATTTTTCCTGTCTGGAATATGAAATGCGTTCGGGAATTTAACAATTTCATTGAGAAATATGTGGAAGATAGATCAAGAGTTATAAGCCTTCATTGGGACAAGATAGTTCCGGCGGATATGAAAGGCCTCTTGGGAAAATATTACTTTTGATATGAAAATCCTTCATCTCTCTGATACTCACGGTTGTCACCGTAGGCTTCGGGATTTGCCCGAGGCCGATGTGGTGGTACATTCCGGCGACTTCTGTATGGTTGGAACCGAGCAGGAAGCCATTGATTTCCTAAACTGGTTCTGCGACCTGCCGTATCGCCACAAAATTTTCATTTGCGGCAACCACGACGACTGCCTGTATGGAGCCAACATCGACGGTCTTGATGTCAATGTGCATTACCTGTGCAACTCCGGCATCGAGATTGATGGGCTGAAATTCTATGGCGTGCCGATGTTTCTTGAAGATTGCATAACGGACCGCCAGAGTCGCAACTTTGCCAATATTCCTGACGACACGGATGTTTTGATAACACACTCTCCAGCCTATGGAATCCTTGACTTCGACGACGGCATCAACTATGGTTCGGAAGAAATCCTGAAGAAACTATCCGACCTTCATCTAAAAGCCCATCTCTTCGGTCATATCCACGCTCAACACGGAGTTATGACACAAAACGGCGTAACCTTTTCCAATGGAGCAATTATGAACGCTGATTACTCAGATTTATCAAAACCAAGAATAATTGAATTATAGAGTGAGATTTATTGAGCAGAACAATGTTGAATTAATGCGTATCGCCGGCATAACTGAGTCAGAAGTGGCATGGTCAAACATATACGCATATTATATGAACCCGCGGAATGAACCTGAATATGCATGACAGTCTTGCCTCTGAGCACTGATTTTGAAAATGCTTTTTCATCTGCATACATTTGTTGAAATGAACATAAGGATATACTGTTGAACCGCTCGCGCAGCGAAAGGCTGCGGAGATGCTTCAAACAGGCAAAGCGTACATCGGTAAGCAGATACTATGTCACTTTTTGTCGTCATACACTTATTAAAACCACAACTTCTCAAAAACCTAACCCTGAAAGTGAAAAATTTTTGACAAATTTTAGTATCAGACTACAATGTTACTGAAAATCGTGCAATTACCTCCGTCAAGATTCACATGATTAAGTCGCAAAAGTCCAAAAGTCCCTTTAAAAGAGCCTTGAGATTTTGTAGACAAGTAAATAATTGCTAACTTTGTACCGAAATATTTGAGAAATATCGGTACTAAAAAATGTTAATATGTGCGACGCTAAACGAGGAAACATAAAACAGTCCGTTATGGAGAAAATAAATGAGAGTAAACCTCATTCAATATTCTTCATCTCCGACTATGCGGATATGGGTTCGGCCGAGACAATCCGTAAAATTCTATATGAGGCCACAATTAAAGGAGTCTTGGAGAAAGCGTGTCATGGCATATATTTCAAGCCCAAGACTTCTCGATTTGGGAATGTTCCCATTTCACTTGAAACAGTGGCAAAAGAAATAGCCCTGCGAGATAAGTGCAAAATATTGCCGACAGGAAGTACCGCCGCAAATCTTATAGGACTCTCAACTCAGGTTCCTATGAATCTTTCGTATATTACTACAGGGTCAACCCGAGTGATTAACGTAGGGGATAGAAAAATCTATTTTCGCCATGCTTCTCCAAAGAATTTCGCGGCAAAAGGAACTGTATTGCCATTGTTGATACAAGGTTTGCGGGAACTTGGGGAAGATAATATATCAATCAACGAGTATGACGCAATCAAGCGGTTTATTGACCGACAAAAAGATCCATACTTAAAAGAAGATTTATTTTTGGCACCGGTTTGGATTCAAAAAATAATAAAAAAACTATTATGAAACATTGGCAACAACTGAGTTATGAGGATCGCCTTGCCGTCCTTGAAATAACCTCAGCGAGAAAAAAACTTCCACAATTGGCGATTGAAAAAGACTGGTGGGTTACAATGGTCTTGAAGGCATTGTCAACGACCAGACATTTCAATCTGATGTCATTTAAAGGAGGTACATCCCTGTCAAAAGGGTGGAGCTTGATAAATAGGTTCAGTGAAGATATAGATATAGCCATGCGCCGGGAAGGAGCTTTCAGTATCTCCTCTACGTCGGGCAATCAATTTGCTAAGCTAAGGCGTACTGCCCGCCATTATATTGTGCGTGAGTTGCCCGGCGAGATTTCAGCAACTCTCAACGATATGGGCCTTATTGATTACAGCGTGGAGCCTGAGACAACAAGAGTTGATGCCTACGGTGTTCCGTCGGAACTGAGAGCAACCACACATCCATCGACAATTTACATTCATTATAAATCTGTTTTGCCTGAGGTGTCAGAATATATCGAGCCAAAAGTGAAGATAGAAATCAGTTGTTTATCAATGGATGAGCCGGTTGAAGATAAAACTATCCGCAGTCTCCTATCCGATGTTCTGAAGGAGGAAGAAGATGTTTCGGTACTGTTTCCTACTGTTGTGCCAACGCGAACTTTTCTCGAAAAGATATTCCTGCTGCATGAGGAGTTCCAGAAAGAACGTCCACGTAGCAAACGCATGAGCAGACATCTGTATGACATAGAGAAAATAATGGATACCGAATTTGGCAATTCTATTTACGATAGAGAACTGTATGACAGCGTTGTAAGACACAGATCTATATTCAACAGAATTGAAGACATAGACTACAGATCTCATGATCCGAATACTCTATCATTCATACCACCGGACTCCATTATTAGGGAGTGGGAGAAAGATTATGAGGCAATGCAAAGTCGCTTTATATTTGATGACAACAGACTTTCCTTCAATGAACTTATTGAACGAATGAAAGAATTGACTAAAAGAATAAGAAAATTATAAAACACCACTCGGCGAGAACAAGAACGCATCACGATATGAGAATTTTTGCGGTGGGTCTTGCTCGCAAGCGATCGTGCACCGGCTTCGCCGACAAGCACTGCAAGCCCTCTCGCGAGGGTTTCGCCGTTCACAGTGTTCAGCCAATGTTCGGTGATTACCCCGAATAAAAGAAAGTGTCATCGGCCCGGCCGATGACACTTTCTTATTTGGGGTTAATGCTCGGGGCATTAACTTCGGGTTGTTATCGCAAAAGTTGGTTTATTCTTTTACGCCTTGGAGCACTACCTTGATCTGGTTCTTGCCGTCGTAGAGTGTAGACATGAACTTGTTGAGGTCATCGAGGGTTACCTTTTCGATGGCTTCCTTGCCATTGGTGAGGTCGTCGATGCCGAAGAGGTAATACTTGTCGAGCGAACGCAACCAGTACTCGTTGGTGCGGATCTTGTTGTCATATTGCTTGAGAGCTGCCTCTTTGACCTTGGTGAAATGAGCTTGGCTTGCACCATTCTTCAGAAGCTTCATGAGCTCTTCGTTGGCGCGGTTCATCATCTTATCTTGGATCTGATCGTTGGTCTGGAAAACGTAGACAATCTCCCAGTATCCGGTGACGTGATTCATGAATGAATAAGCATACGGGCTGTAAGAGCCACCCTCCTCTTCGCGGAGTGTATCGGTGAAGATATTGCTGAGGATTTCACCTACCATGTTCACCTTAACGGCATTTTCAAGAGTGTAAGGGATGTTGTTGTCGATAACATTTACGAACACCATAGTAGAGGGTGCAGCCATCGGCATGGTCTTGTGCTCATTGACCTGACCCTCAACCTTGCAGATAGAAGACTTAGCCTCCACTGCAGAAGCCTTGTCGGCAGCGGGGAGAGTAGCGATGTATTGCTCGAGGAGCGGACGGATAGTTTCGAGATCGACATTGCCGGTGAAAACGAAAGTGAAATCACGGGCATTGGCGAGCGACTTCTTGATGATATCGTAGGTCTTGTCGAGATCGATCTGATCGAGCATCTCAACCGACATCTGAGCATAGAGAGGATTGCCGCCGTAGCAAGCATTGCTGATCATCTTGCTGTATACCTGCTGCGGGTTCTTATCTTGAGATGCGAGGAAGTTCTTGATCTTTTCGATATCGACTTGACAAGCCTCCTTATCGGGGTTGGTCTGTACGAAAGCGGAATAGATCAATTCGAAAAGAGTCTTGAGATCCTTCTTGGTAGACTTACCATCGAAACCGGTGGCCTTGTTGCCGACATTGTAAGAGAGGCTTACATTCTTACCGGCGAGATACTTTTGGAGCTTGATAGCATTGAAATTGCCCTGTTTGAAATCATCGAAGAGAGCTTCAGCAGCCTGCACATCGGCAGCTTGGTCGGCAGTATAAGCCTGCTTACCGCCTGCGCCATTGATGCTGACGAGAATTTCATCCTCCTTGAAGTCTGTGGGTTTGAGCACGACCTTCGCGCCATTGGAGAGTTCAATCTCTGTAGTGCCGAATTTACTCTCCTTGCAGCTGACGATCTTGCCGGGAGCGGGAAGATTTTCGATCAGAGGATCAGTGATAACCTCATCGACGTAAGCTTCATACTCAGCCTTGAGGGCATCATTGACAGTCTTGATGACCTCCTCCTTAACGGGCACGACAGCAGTCTCATTGTCAGGCTGACCGATCACGATAACTTGGTTGTCGGTAGTAAGGATCTGCTTGGCAGCTTCGTTGATAGCATTCACGTCGAGCGCCGGTAATATTTGTTGAGCCACCTGATACTTGATAGCGATGCCGGGGCAGGGCTCATTGTCGATGAAATGGCGATAGATCTCGGGAGCCAACTTGCGGCTATCGGTTTTATCCTTCTCATTGTAAGCCTTCTCGATATCAGCCATGATTTCATCTTTAGCGCGGGTGAGCTCAGAGATGGTGAATCCTGTCTTGCAAGCACGAGCTACGATGCTCATAGCGTCGCGGATAGCGGCATTCATATCATTCTTACCGATGACTTGAACGGCGAAAGCATCCTTGGTCTTAGATACGAAGTATTGAGAGAAATCGACACCTGCTTGCACATATTGGCAGTTAGGATCTTTGGCATACTCCTCGAGGCGGTTGTCGATCATCTTGCAGATCATAGGTTGGAGGAAGTCGTTGAACATCATATACTCAGCGGTGTTGCGATACTCGCGGGGGAATGGTTCGGACTTAAACATAACCCAACCGATATTAACGGGGAACTCCTTGTCGGAATAGAAAGCATAGATCGGCTCCTTATTGTCGGAGATAGATGTATACGTGCGTGGAGCCGGGTTCTTCTGAGCCTCGATTTCAGAGAAGAGTTTGATCACCTTCTGCTCCATTTCAGCAGCGTCGAAATCACCGATTACGACGATACCCTGGAGATCGGGGCGATACCACTTCTGATAGTAATCGCGGATAGCCTGGGGAGGGAAGTTCTTGACAACTTCCATTTTGCCGATAGGCATCTGGCGATACTGATACTCTTGGTATACGACAGGGAGGATCGCCTCATACATACGATACATTGCATCGTTGCGCGAGCGCCACTCCTCTTCGATTACGCCACGTTCATTGTCGATCTCTTTAGCATCGAGTGTGATGGCGCAGCTCCAGTCGTGGATGGCGAGCAGAACGCTATCCATCAGAGCCACGTCGGTGGTGGGAACATTGGCGATGTGATAGACTGTCTCATCGAAGCCGGTATATGCATTGATATCGGCGCCGAAGCGGATGCCCTTGCTTTGGAGATACTCCAACATAGCCTTACCTGGGAAATTGGTAGTGCCGTTGAATGCCATGTGCTCCAAGAAGTGGGCGAGACCGAGTTGTTCGGGAGTTTCAAGTGAAGAACCGACTTGCTGAGCGATGTAGAAATGGGCACGCTCTTTCGGCTCCTCATTATGCATGATGTAGTAATTCAACCCATTGGGAAGGGTTCCATGTTTGACAGCCGGATCCAGTGGAAGGGCTTGCTGTGCGCTTGCAAACAGTGCGCCAAAGGCGACTACTGCAAGACTTAAAAACTTTTTAATCATAAAGGTTATTTTTATTAAAATTTGTGTTCGAACTATTAGATTTTAAATTAATAGAATATTAAAAAGTGATAAAAATACATACATACATACAATTGCGGATAAACCGACAACAAATGTATATAAAATTTCACTATCCACCAAATAAAAAGTCGAAATCTTTCATTTTTAATAAAAATTTACATTTTAGGATAGACAAAACAATATTTTTGTATTAATTTTGTTTTGCCTTTACGATTAGACCATAGAAGATTCATAAAGTAAAAGCAAAAATAGACAATAATAGACTACAGATGAAAAATCATACAGGATTAGATCTTGAGATGAAAGATGCCGACGAGAGTGATATATCTACGCTGAGAGAATATTTCGATCGATACCCCTCGATGTGCGACGACTTCACGGTGGGAGGCATCTTAATGTGGAAAGAATATTTCAAATATCAGATAGCGATAGTCGAAGATACACTCATCATAAAAGGGGTATGGCCCGAAAACGGCACTCCCCTATTTTACGAACCGCGTGGACCGATGAGTATGGAGCACTATATGAACATTATCGCCGACTACTGCCATCACCATGGGTGTGATGCCTTGCTGATGCTGCCGGTGGAAACCAATCCACTGAAAGACTCGCTCCCCGAAGAGATCGGAGGCGAAAAGCTATATGTCGACTGGACTGAATATCTCTATGACATCGAAAGCTTCATTACCTTCAGCGGCAAAAAAATGGAGAAGAAACGCAATCATCTCAACTTCTTTCGCCATAACTTCGCCGACTATGAAGAGGTGGTGATCGGCAGCGAGATCGCCGAAGAGCTTATCGACTTCGTAAGTCGGTTTAGCGATCGACATAGCGACAATCGATTGGCGGTGTATGAGAGTCGGAAAGTAATCGATATCCTTCGCGACTACGACCGCTACCCTTTCCTCGGGGTGGCTATCCGATATGAGGGTCGAATCTTGGGATTCTCTTTCGGTGAGAAGGGTGGCGACTCTTTTGTGATACATGCCGAGAAGGGAGACATCGACTATCGCGGAGTCTACCAAGCTGTGGCATCGGCGATGGCGAAGGTGGCGAAAGAGCACTACCCCGAGCTTCGTTACCTCAACCGCGAAGATGATATGGGGATCGAAACTTTGCGCAAAAGCAAGTTGTCTTACCATCCGACACTACATATTTCGAAAAAAATCGTCAGTATCGGTGATGAACGCGCTCTAAGGATAAAAAAATATGTGATAGAGCGATAATAATTGTAGAAAAATTGTTAATTTTGCACCGAACCAAACAATATAGGCATAGATGAGTGAAGCTTTAGTAATCATACCCACCTACAACGAGATTGAGAACATCGGTAACATCATAGATGCAGTGATCTCGTTGGAAGACTCATTTGACCTGCTCGTGATCGATGATGCCTCACCCGATGGCACACAAGAGGCGGTAAAAGAGAAGATGTCGCAATATCCGGGGCGAGTCCACTTAGAGACACGTACCGGCAAGTTGGGACTCGGCACAGCCTATATCCATGGTTTTAAGTGGGCTTTAGAGCGTGGCTATGAGTATATGATTGAGATGGATGCCGACTTTTCACACAATCCCAACGATCTCCCCAAGCTTTATCATGAGTGCAAGGATAAGGGGGCGGATGTGTCGGTAGGTTCCCGCTATGTGTCGGGAGTGAATGTGGTCAACTGGCCTATGGGTCGTATCCTGATGAGTTACTACGCTTCGATGTATGTCAGAGCGGTGACCGGCATGAAGCTTCACGACTCGACAGCCGGATTCGTGTGCTACAAGGCACACGTGTTGAGAGCCCTCAACTTGGATAAAATCCAATTCAAAGGATATGCCTTCCAGATCGAGATGAAATTTAAGGCATATAAGAAGAATTTCAAAATCGTGGAAGTGCCGATCATCTTCGTCAATCGGCAATTAGGCACTTCGAAGATGAACTCCGGCATCTTCGGTGAGGCAGTGTTCGGAGTAATCTCACTGAAGCTCAAGAGCATCTTTTGCAAGAAAGACTTCTGAAGCAATTTCCCAATAACACAAAAACTATAGTGTGTTCATTAAGAGCGCTCTCTAAAGGAAAGCTGCTACTTGTCGGATTTTTTCGAGTCGAGCCATAAACGAGGTATCTGATTTCGCCACTTGTTTGTTATAATCCGATTGTAATTTAAGCCATATATCAGCTTCTATACCGAGAGCAGCCTCTAAAAGAAGAGCATATTCTGTGGTTACAGCTCGTTTCCCATTAAGGACTTCGTTAAGGACAGAAGCCGGGATGCCAATTTCAGCCGCCAATTTTTTTTGAGAGATACCTCTGAATTCTAATTCATCTTTGATCATTTCTCCCGGATGAATAAGATTACTTGGATGCATATTATTAGCTATCATATCAGGAGATACGCCATCAACTTTTACTTCCATATCACTCATTTATAATGGTTAGATAATTCTACAATATTACAAATAGTCAGCATCGGACTTTTATCATTCAAAGTCACTATAAATTCAACTCTATATTGATCGTTGACTCTTACAGACGAAAGGCCTTTTTTATCACCGCTGAGTACTTCATAATTTAGAGCGCGTTCCTTAAATTTTTTTGGTCGTAGAGGCGGATATTTTTGAGCAGATTTCGAAACTCGCATCGGTTACAATGCACGCATTGCGCCCGCTGCGACTTTCAAAATCTGCTCAAAAATATCCGCCTCTACGACCAAAAAAATTTAAGGAACGCGCTCTTAAGTATTCGTATTCAAAAGTGACTACCATATTTAGAGCGCGTTCTTACTACTTGTAATGCAAGGCAAAATTAGTAAAACAAATTCAAATTCGCAAATTTGATAATCGCAAATAGATATTATTCCGTAATCAATATTTGGATTCGAGATAAGATTTTACTTCGCGGAAGAGCTTGGAGGCGAAGACGAAATCGTTGAGGTCTTCGTCGGTGCTTTTGAAGATGGAGTGGTCATCACCGGTCCAGCCGCAGCGCCCCTTGTTGATATATACGATTGACTCACCGATGCCGAGCACGGAGTTCATGTCGTGAGTATTGATGATCGTAGTGATGTTATATTCATGGGTGATGTCGCTCAGAAGCTCATCGATCAGAATCGATGTCTGAGGGTCGAGGCCGGAGTTTGGTTCGTCGCAGAAGAGATAACGGGGATTAAGGGCGATGGCACGTGCGATAGCCACACGCTTCTGCATACCTCCCGAGATCTCCGAAGGATACTTATTATCGGCATTGACGAGACCTACCCTTTCGATGCAGAACTTGGCACGTTCGATCTGCTCATGGCGAGTCATTGGGGAGAACATCTTCAGAGGAAACATAACATTACCCATCACTGTCTCATTATCGAAGAGAGCCGATCCCTGGAAAAGCATACCGATCTCGGCGCGAAGCTGGCGCTTCTTGGAGAGGTCGAGATCGCGGAACTTTCTTCCGTCATAGAGGATATCACCCTCCTCGGGGGTGTGAAGCCCGATAAGACACTTCATAAACACGGTCTTACCCGAGCCGGAACGGCCTATGATAAGGTTGGTCTTGCCAGCCTCGAAGGTGGCGTTGATATCGAAGAGGACTTGCTGGCCGTCGAACCATTTGGAGATATGTTTAGCTTCAATCATTATTGCAAAAGGAGTTGAGTTAGAATAACGTCTGCAAGCAGGATAAGGATCGAGCTTGATACCACGGCATTGGTGCTCGCCTTACCGACCTCGAGGGCGCCACCCTTGACATGATAGCCATAATAGGCAGCGTCTGTAGTGATAATAAAAGCGAAGACACAAGTCTTTATAATACTGTAATATACATCATACGGCTCGAAGAATGACTGTATGCCATAGATGTAAGTTTCAAGCGACACCATAGAAGTAAACTCGGCGATGAAAGCACCACCCAATAGACCCATAAACATCGAGAGAATGCAGAGCACGGGCACAAACAGGATAAAGCCGATCACCTTGGGCAGTACGATAAAATTGGCTGAATTGATACCCATAATCTCGAGGGCATCGATCTGCTCGGTGACACGCATGGTGCCGATCTCAGACGAAATATTCGAGCCTACTTTGCCGGCGAGAATCAAACACATCATCGTGGAAGAGAACTCAAGAACGAGGATCTCGCGAGTCGCCATACCTGTGGAATATGTCGGGATCATCGGCGAGGAGATGTTCAGGGTCATCTGTATGCAGATCACAGCACCAATGAATAGGGATATGATGATGACCAAGGGTATCGAATCGACACCGAGTTTATAGATCTCGAAGATAAGGCTCTTAAAGAACTCTCTCCACTTATCGGGGCGTCGGAACACTTGTGTCATAAAGATGCAATAGCGTCCGAACGATTTAATAGAACTGCTAATCATTTGAGTAGATTTATATATAGGGAGTGTGCTTCAACATAGTGGTAATAGATACCGAATCACACAAATCCAAATGCAAAGATAAAACAAAAATTTCAAAAATTTGGCAGAGCGGGGAGTTTTTATTAATTTTGTGTGCCAAGAAGGGCGAAATAGTTAACCGCCTTGGTAAAAAAACAGAAAATTATCAAAACAGGAAACTCGATATGTTGGTAATAGGAATAGCGGGAGGCACCGGCAGCGGCAAGACGACGGTGGTCCGCAAGATAATAGAGAGTCTGCCCGCCGACGAAGTTGTGGTGATGCCTCAAGACTCATATTATAAGGATAATGCACACATCCCGTTGGAGGAGAGATTGAAGATGAACTACGATGAGCCGGCATCAATCGAATGGACGCTACTCACCGAGCAAATAAAGCGACTCAAAGCCGGCGAGGATGTGGAAATGCCGACCTACGACTTCATTACCTGCTCTCGTCTGAAAGAGACAGTGCATTTGCGACCGAAAGAGGTAATAGTGGTGGAGGGCATCTTGGTGCTCACCGATAAGGAGCTGCGCGATATGCTCGATGTCAAGGTGTTCGTAGATGCTGATGCCGATGAGCGACTGATACGAGTCATCAAGCGTGACTGCGTGGAGCGTGGCCGTACGCCTCAGATGGTGATCGACCGTTACCAGGAGACCCTCAAGCCGATGCATGAACTATATATCGAGCCCTCGAAGCGATATGCAGATTTGATCATACCCCAGGGTGGTGGCAATAATGTAGCCATCAAGCTGCTTACCGATTATATCCGTTCGCTACTACCCTAACCCAAGACAATGAAGATAGCCCCACTACTGAAAAACAGACTGAACTTTCGCAAGCCAAAGCCTGAGAAGCTGACCGAAGAGGAAGAACGCGACCTGGAGGGAGAAGTAATCTCTTCCGGGGATGCGGAGATTGTGTCTCTGAGCGATCCGACAGAGGTGTCGGAAATCGACACTGAGTTGGAGTCAGTCGATAAGGGTGAGCCTGCGAGAGATGTGCTTCGCACCGAAGGCCTTGTCAAGAAATATGGCAAGCGTACGGTGGCCAATCAGGTGTCGATCGAAGTAACACAAGGTGAGATTGTCGGACTGTTAGGCCCAAATGGCGCCGGCAAGACCACCACCTTTTATATGACCGTCGGCCTGATTAAGCCCAACGAGGGGCGAGTGTTCCTCAACGATGAAGAGATTACCGGCTATCCCGTGTATAAGCGCGCTCAGATCGGTGTGGGCTATCTGCCTCAAGAGGCTTCGGTGTTCCGTTCGCTGACGGTGGAAAATAATATCCGGGCAATCCTGGAGATGACCAACACATCGAAGGAATATCAGAAAGCCAAACTCGAAAAGCTGATCGCCGAGTTTGACCTCGGTGGGGTGAGACATAACATCGGTACTCGCCTGTCGGGTGGTGAGCGTCGACGCACTGAGATAGCACGTTGTTTGGCTATCGACCCGAAATTCATTATGCTCGACGAGCCCTTTGCAGCCGTCGACCCAATCGCTGTGGAGGATATCCAGGAGGTGGTATACCACCTCAAAGAACGCAATATCGGTGTGCTTATCACCGACCATAAGGCTGACTCCATCCTCGGTATCACTGACCGGGCTTATATGCTCTTCGAAGGACGTGTCCTCTTCCAGGGCACCAGCGAAGAACTTGCCTCCAACCCGATAGTGAGACAAAAATACCTGGGTCGCGATTTCGTATATACCCATAAAACTTTTGACCATAAAGAAACCAACATCCTCGACGAGGAAAAGAAATATAATTGATGAGACAACATATCAGACATATTATAACCCCTGCGACTTTCCGAGCCCTGCTGATGACCATCGTCATGGTCGGCAGTATGCTCACCTCTCCCCTATTGGCTCATGGCGCGGGGAAAGATAAAGATAAGGTATATACCGTAGTGATCGATGCAGGTCATGGCGGCAAAGACTTCGGTGCCATGGACAATGGTCAAAACGAGAAGATGATCAATCTCGGCGTGGCTAAGAAGTTGGCTCAGCAGATCAAGAAAAATGTCAAGAATGTCAAAGTCGTGCTGACTCGCGATGACGACACGTTCATCTCTTTGCAAGGAAGAGCCGATATCGCCAATTTCAACAAAGCAGACCTCTTTATCTCGATCCACACCAACTCGGTGGATAAGAGCAATCCCAACCGCCGAAAGGTGGCGGGAGCTTCAGTCTATGCTCTCGGTCATCAGAAAGATGCCAATAATCTGAAGGTGGCACAATTGGAGAACTCTGTCATCGAATTGGAAGACAACTATCATCAGAAATATAGTGGATTTGATCCTAATAAGGATGAGTCTTATATCATCTTCGAGATGGCACAGAAGCGCAATCTCGGCCAGAGTCTGCGCTTTGCCGCCGAGGCTCAGAAGGAGTTGGTAGCTACAGCCGGTCGTGCCGACCGGGGAGTGAAACAAGCCGGGTTCTGGGTGCTCTGGGCTACGTCGATGCCATCGGTGCTGGTGGAATTGGATTTCATCTGCAATCCTACCGAAGCTGCTTTCTTAGGTTCGGATGAGGGTCAAGAAAAGATGGCACAAGCCCTCTGCAACGCCGTGAAACGTTATTTCTCTGCCGATAGCAATCGATCAGCCTCTGCCTCCGAGAGAGACAAGTCGGATAACAATAAGAAAGAACATAAATCGAAGTCGAGTGATAAATCACGACAAGATCATGCCGATGCCGGTAATATGACTAAAGAGAAGGATTCCGACGCTGTAGCCACGGCGACTTCAACCGGTGTCGGCACCTTGGTATCGGTCGAAAGTGCCGAACGTGTGAAGACCGGAGGCAAAGCGACTACGACAAGACGTAGCGGCTCAAGCAGTGCTCGCAAGCGGAGATCGCAATCCTCGAGAGCCATCTCCGAGAAACGTGAACTTGCCACCGACACGATCGCTCTGAAGAGCGAAACTCAATATTTGGCACGCCATGAAGCCCCGAAAGAGGAGGTAAAAGAGGAGGTAAATGAGCCAAAGAAAGAGGAAGCCAAAGGGAAGAAAGGAAAGAAAAGCAAAAAGTCCAAAACCAAAGATACTAAAGCCAAAGAGTCAAAAAGCTCCGCCAAGCAGGGTGAGATGATGGCATCGACCTCCGGCAAGGATGCAAAGAAAGCCGAATCGAAGAAATCAGAGAGCTCGTCACGAAAGAGTTCGAATCATGGCAATCGCAAGACCTTCGTAGTAAAGCAGAGCGGTAACAGCACTCAGGCTAATGCCGGTAAGACCGGCACGACCAAAGCTAAGACCGGTACGACCAAAGCTAAGACCGGCACGTCAGCGGCTTCCGGTACAGCTGCTTCCGGCAAGACAGCTGTTTCCGGCAAGACAGTCGCCAAAGCCGAGACTCAGACCAAGGATACAACTGCTCGTCAGACAGGACGTCCGAAGTTTAAGGCGGCTTCTGCATCGACGCCTCGTCCGATATATTACAAGATACAACTGGCTGAGAGCGACCATAAACTTAGCAACGACGACCCCGCTTTCGGTGGCCTTACCCCCACAGAGATGTTTGTGGAGAACAATCACTACAAATACACCTACGGGAGCAGCACCAACCGCCGTGAGATGGAGAAAAAATTGTTGGAAATCAAATCGATGGTTCCCAACGCCATAATCATCGTCGACAACGAGAAATGATAATAAACGAGAAATGATAATAAAAACACAAATATGAAAAAGTTATTAGGCAGCAAGGAATTTATGATCGGTATTTCGGTGATCATATCACTTGCAGTGCTATTTTTTGGAATTGATTACCTGAAAGGTATCAACATGTTGCGACCCTCCAACTTCTATTATGTCGAATATGAGGATGTGACCGGATTGGCGGTTTCTGCACCTGTATCGATCAATGGTTATGCCGTGGGCAAGGTTCGCGACATCGAGTATGACTATGAACACCCCGGCAAATTCAAAGTCTTGTTGGCATTGGATAAGAAACTTCGCCTTCCTGAAGACTCCTACGCTCAGTTATCTTCCACACTGATGGGTGGCGGATTTGTCGACATCAAATTAGGTAAGAGTCCTAAGGCTATGGAGGTCGGTACGACGATTCCGACACGTCCTCACTATGGGCTGATGGAATCGCTCGATAAGGAACTTATGCCGGCGATCAACTCTATCCTGCCAAAGGTAGACTCGCTGATGTATAGTCTGAACACTTTGGTGTCAGATCCGGCATTGGCGGCATCGATAGCCCGAATCGATGGCATCACAGCCAACCTCCTCTACGCCTCACAAGGACTGAGAAGCTTGAACACTCAAGTGCCGGCAGTGATGAACAATGCCCACTCGGCGACCGTGAAGATCGACAGCATCTGTGCCAACTTGGCAGCTCTATCAAGTGAATTGAAGCAACTGCCGATCAGCAACACGATGGAGAATGTGAACAATATCACCAACGATCTCTCGAAATTCTCTTCGCAGCTCAACAATCCCAACTCTACTCTGGGACGCTTGACCACCGACCAGGAGCTCTATAACCGCCTCAACACCGTAGCCTCAGACATCGACTCTCTGATAGTAGACATCAAGAAGAATCCGAAGCGCTACATCTCCATAAAACTACTATAAAGAATAACGCAAAGATAAAAGGCTCAAAAGAGCCCTACTCTAATGAAAAGGGAGATAGTCGCCTCAAAGATGATGACTATCTCCCAATTTTATAAGCTCCAAATTTGTGGTAAATTGGGGAATTACCCATTTCAAATTTGCGGGAAATCGTGGAATTGCCCATTTCAAATTTGCGGGAAATCTGGAAATTGCCCATTTCAAATTTGCGGGAAATCGGATTTTTAGTTATTTTTGCAACATAAATAGTATTAATAATGAAACAGAATATATTTAAAAGAAAAATATACGAGAGGATTCTTCAATGGAAGCAAGAATCTAATGGTAATACAGCTTTGCTGGTGCAAGGTGCAAGACGTATTGGCAAATCGACTATTGTTGAAGAATTTGCCAAAAGAGAATATTCATCCTATTTGATTATAGACTTCAATAAAGCATCTATGGTCGTTAAGTCATTATTTGATGATTTAATGGACTTGGACTTTATATTTCTACAATTACAGACGATATATAATGTCGTTTTAGAAGAACGTAAATCTGTAATTATCTTTGATGAAGTGCAAAAGTGCCCGAATGCGAGACAAGCAATCAAGTATCTTGTGCAAGATGGAAGATATGACTACATAGAAACCGGATCGCTTATCAGTATCAAACAAAATACAAGGGGGATAACTATCCCGAGCGAAGAGGAGACAATTGATATGTACCCAATGGACTTTGAGGAGTTCCGTTGGGCCTTAGGAGACACTACATCGATTCCCTTGATAAAAACTTTTTTCGATAAACGAATTCCATTAGGAGCAGCACATCGTGTAAAGCAGCGAGATATGAGACTTTATATGTTAATTGGGGGAATGCCACAAGCAGTCAATGAGTATCTCAATACTAACAATCTTGCAAAAGTAGATGCTGTAAAACGTAGAATCATTAAATTGTATTCAGATGATTTTTTAAAGATCGATCCTACCGGAAAACTGAGTAAGTTGTTCATGTCAATACCTGCTCAATTAAGCAAGAAATCTACTCGTTTTTACACAAATTCTATTGTTGGAGATTTGGAAGAGAAGACTGAAGCTGAACTCCTTATTAATCTTGAAGACAGTAAGGCAGTCCTTATATCATATCATACTGACGATCCCAATGTAGGAATGGCATTGACGCAAGATGTGTCAAAATATAAACTCTTTATTGCTGATATAGGTCTGTTCGTAACGATGGCATTCTGGGATAGGAACTTTGCTGATAATGTGATTTATCAGAAGTTATTGGCTGATAAATTAGAGGCTAATCTCGGTTACATTTATGAGAATCTTGTAGCTCAAATGCTTACAGCATCCGGCAATAAGTTGTATTACTATACATTTGAAAAGGATTCGAAACATTTCTACGAAGTTGATTTCTTGTTATCAAGAGGGGATAAGATTTGTCCGATTGAGGTTAAATCATCCGGATACAAGACACATGTTTCGCTTGACGAGTTTAGAGCAAAATACTCCGGCCGAATTAAGAATAGCTATCTTATTTACACCAAAGATCTATTGAAAGGCGACAATGAATTGATGTATATCCCATTCTATATGACCGGCATGATTTAGATCGCGTTCTTATTGTGGTGGTTGCCGATGCGGTTACTTCACCACCTTGGCGCTCTTGTTGCCCTGGCGCACAATGTAAATGCCGGCAGGGAGATCTTCCAATCTGTCGCCCATCTTCACGCCATTCATGTTATACACATTCACGGGCAGTGTGTGGTCCAACTCATCGACGCGCACAACTTCGATGCCATCAATCTCGGTAAGGTCACCCTTGATATTGGTAAAATCCTTCCACGGGCTCGCCGTCTGGTATGCACTCAGATACTGGGGTAGCACATGCAGGGTCCCATCTTTGGGCACTTTATAGAAAGCGTCCGCCCCGGTGCTGACTTTTTCAGGATCCGGATAGGCATCAATCCTCGTCAAGCCGCTGCAAAAGGAGAACGCCCTGTAGCCGATTGAGGTGACGGAGTTGGGGATGGTAACGCTCGTCAAGCCGGTGCAAAAGGAGAACGCATCGCCGCCGATTGAGGTGACGGAGTTGGGGATGGTGACACTCGTCAAGCCGCTGCAAAAGGAGAACGCCTCGCTGCCGATTGAGGTGACGGAGTTGCCGATGGTGACGCTCGTCAGACCGATGCAATCATGGAACGCGTAGTAGCCTATTGAGGTGACGGAGTTGGGGATGGTGACGCTCGTCAAGCCGAAGCAAAAGGAGAACGCACTTTCGCCGATTTCGGTGACGGAGGTGGGGATGGTGACGCTCGTCAAGTCGCTGCAACCGTAGAACGCCCAGTAGCCGATTGAGGTAACGGAGTTGGGGATTATTGTATTTTTACACCCACTAATCAATGTGTTTGTTGCAGTCTCGATAATGGCGTTACAGTTTTCGCGCGAGTCATATACAGAGTTGCCACTCTCCACTTTTATGCTCGTCAAGCCGCTGCATCTGCCGAACGCATAGTCGCCGATTGAGATGACGGAGTTGGGGATGGTGACGCTCGTCAAGTCGCTGCAATCCCAGAACACACTGCGGCCGATTGAGGTGACGGAGTTGGGGATGGTGACGCTCGTCAAACCGGTGCACATTTCGAACGCACAGTCTGCAATTACTTTGGTTCCTTCTTTTAGAACGATACTTGTGCCGCTTGGCATTGTGCCTTTGTATTGATACGCTACATAGCCGGCATATACAAGCCCATCGGGTTGATTTTTATACCAAGCTGTGCCGTCGAACACACCGTTGCCGATTGAGGTTACGGAGTTGGGGATGGTGACGCTCGTCAAGCCGCTGCAACAGTAGAACGCATGGTCACCAATTGAGGTGACGGAGTTGGGGATGGTGACGCTCCTCAAACCGGTACAATAGTTGAACGCATAGCTTGCAATCCCTTTGGTTCCTTCTTTTATAACGATACTTGTGCCGCGTGGCATTGTGCCTTTGTATTGATACGCTACAAGGCCGGCATAGACAAGCCCATCGGGTTGATTGTTATACCAAGCTGTGTCGACGAACGCCTTGTAGCCGATTGAGGTGACGGAGTTTGGGATGGTGACGCTCGTCAAACCGGTGCACATTTCGAACGCCAAGTCGCCGATTTCGGTGACGGAGTTGGGGATGGTAACGCTCGTCAAGCCTAAGCAATAGTAGAACGCATTGTCGTCGATTGAGGTGACGGGATATGAGATATCACCATAAGTGACCGACTCGGGGATGGTGAGGTCGCCTGTCGGCTCACTGCCTGACGAATAGCCCGCTACCGTAACAGTTGTGTTGTCGTTATTGATGCTGTAGCACAAGCCATCAACCGTAAATACGATGGCCGAGGCGCTAATGCTGTTGGCAATTAATATTGTCAACACGAATAATACTTTGTAGAATGTTTTCATAATTTAGACAATAGAATATGTGTAATTAAAAACAGGAGTTACGTTTGAGCCGTTAAACACTTGTTGCTGTGGTCTTTTTTGCCATAAGCAATATCATTTTATCCGCCATGCAATCCGAGTGGTGGGGTTATACACAAAGAAAGCGATGTCGGTGCGGAATGTTGCCAATCCACGTTGTAAATATAATAATAATTTAAGTTTCGCAAGTATGATATTTCAGAGATGATGGCATAAAAAAACGACA
>JBJEKI010000057.1:0-14749 GCA_051878555.1 Lepagella sp.
TTTTTTGCTTACACGTGTACGCTCGAGGTTTCAAGTTTTATCGGACAGCAATAATTATAAATGTTTTTAAGGAACACGCTCTTATAAATGTTTTTAAATATTTTGAACATCGAGTGCGTATTCCGGTCGATACCCGTTCACCAATTCCGGTGATATCCGTTCAGTCTGAAATTTATTAGAAAAAATGCAACTTATAAGTTGCTTTTTTCGAATAAACTTCGTAAATTTGCATCTGGATAAATGGTTATATAGTATGAGGTTTGTACGGATAATCGACGGATACGATCATCTTTGGGCTGTTAAAGCTCAAGGTAAGGAAGTTGATGAACTCACCTTATTGTTTAGAAACTGGATCAATGGTGAGTATCTCCTTGACTTCTTTATGGAAAATATGGAAGACCTAAAAAGTTTCTTCCATATTGAACGACTCGATGAAGCCGTCAATGATACGTTTGAGGACGCCGAAGCTTTGCAGGAACTCGTTCTCGAAGTTCCGTATACGGAACTTCTTGACGAGCTTTTCAAACCCCTTGACATCACCGACACACGTGCCAGTGAGTTAAGCCGTGAGAAAGCCCGCAACTGGAAACGTGAACGTCATGCAAGTTGGCTTCGTATCTACGCCATAAGGCTTGAACCAAATGTTTACATCGTAACCGGTGGAGCTATCAAGCTTACACGTACGATGCAGGAACGAGAACATACAGCCATCGAGTTACAAAAACTCAATCGCTGTAAGGAGTTTCTTAAAGCCAATGGTGTATTTGATCAAGACAGTTTTGTTGAACTTACTAATGAATAATTTTATGGCAAGCAAAGCAGTTAAATTTTTGGAAGAACATCTGAGTGAGACTCCTTCTCGGTTTGCTGAAGATGCTGCATGGCGAAAGGATAATGCAAGTTGGCTCCGCTGGTCGCGTCAGCTTGCCGTAACACTTATTGGCTATATGCAAGACAACGGTCTGAAAAGAGCCGATCTCGCCGCTCGCCTCGGCGTGAGCCCGCAATACGTCAGTAAACTCCTTTCAGGCACAGAAAACCTCAGTTTTAAGAGTCTCGCAAATATCGAGGATAAGCTCAGCATATCTTGTTTTGCCATGGCATAATCATTTAGAATCCTCCCCAATATACCCAAGAGCCCCAAGGCAATGCTTCAAGGCTCTTGTTAATTCCTAATTCCTAATTCCTAATTCCTAATTCCTAATTCCTAATTCCTAACTCCTAACTCCTATCTTAGTAACATTATCATATAGGCGAGGTAGCCCAGGGTCATTATGGCTCCCTCGACGCGGGTTATCTCTCGGTCGCCGATCTTCCATCCGAAGATCCAGAACATCAGCGCCGCTCCGGTCATCGTCAGCAAGTCCAAGTTGCCGATACCTCCCAAGGGTAGGGGAGTGATTGCTGCCGACGCTCCCAGTACGAAGAGAATGTTGAAGAGGCAGCTGCCGATCACATTGCCGACCGCTATCCCGGAGTGCCCCTTGACTGCCGCTACCACCGATGTCGCCAATTCCGGCAAGGAGGTCCCTACTGCCACTATCGTCAGTCCGACTACTGCCTCGCTGATTCCTATCGAGAATGCCAACCGTGATGCGTTATCCACAAAGATATCACCACCCCAGATCAGCGCCGCCAAACCGCCGATGATCATCAGCAATGCTCGCCATAATGGCACACTCTTCTTGTCGGCTTCACCGACCTCATTACACTCTTTTTTCTCATTACACTTATCCACTTTCTTCGCCTGTGAGAAGGTGTAGCGCAAGAAGACCATGAAGAAGAGCAGCAACATGATGCCATCTACACGTGTCACCACATTCTCTCCCCCATCGAGCCAAACCTTATTGCCGGTGGCAAGTAGTGCTACCGACGCCAACACCACAAAGGGTATCTCTCGAGTCAATACACTCTGCTCAATCCGAATCGGACGTACCAGAGCCACAACTCCCACAATCAGAAGCACATTCGCGATGTTGCTACCCACCACATTACCGATAGCCAACTCGGCGCTACCCTTGAGCGCCGACACAAGGCTGATCACCAACTCCGGCGCAGACGTGCCGAATGCCACAATCGTCAGTCCGATCACCATCTCGCTCATCCCAAAGCGCTTAGCCACCGCCGACCCCCCATCCGTGAGCCAACTCGCACCATACAAGATCATTGCCAAGCTCACCACCAAAAGCAAAATATTCAATACCACCATATCTTCTAATATAAATTTTTTATACTGTTCCCCAAAAGTTTCTCTTTGGGGGGTCATAAAATTATAGTGCCAAGTCGTAGTTGATGCTCATTAATACGAGCTCGGTGTCGCTATCGTTGGGCGATAACTCTTTTGCCCTCTCGGCGTAACCCTTGGCGACAAGATAATATTTCTCTTTGATTTCTTTGCGTTTCTCCGCTTCGACACCTTCGAGCCTGTTCCAGAGCTCGCGTCCTCGCTCGTAGAGTTTCTTGGCTGCTTTGGTAAGTGTTTCGGCATTCGCCCCCTTCAGGTCTGCTGCCTTGCAATAGTCGGCAAGGGCCTTGTCAGGTTCGTAGTCGCGCTCGTGGATCCATGCCCGCAAGGCATAGAGATGTGAGTTCTCCGGATCTAATCCTATCTCCCGGTCGGCGATCTCAAGTGCTCCCGCTATCTTGCCATTATCCACCATCGTCGAGATAAGACTGCTGATATAGAGCGGATTCTTCGTGCCAAAACGACGATATGCCTCCGCCGCCGACACCTCAATAGCATTCTTAGCTGATGCCTCTTTGCCGGCATCGCGCATCATGATATTCTTCCATGCCGCTATCTCGAAGATATAGCTCCGCTCTTCGCTGATGCCATGCTCGCGTGCCTTCCCCAATGCCTTCGCTGACGCCTCCATTTCGCCGGCGGAGTACGCCCCGATCCCGGCATAGTAATAACTCTTCGCTATAAGTGAATCGGGCGTATCTTTTACACTCTTCGTCGCCCAACTTTGCCCCGGCATCTCTCCATAGATCATAAAACTACGATATGCCTCGGGATAATATTTTCGCTTGTTATACATCTCCACCCCATAGCGATAATAGTCGCCATGATGCTGATTCAGACTCTTGGCAATCTCTTTGGAATATTTCACCTTCGCACGCCCCTTGACGTCTAATGTAGTGTCGAGTTGCAATGCACGGAGATAATTGTCATAGCCCTCGCTGAGCTCGCGGTTCATCTCCTCGACGTCGGCAAGTTTGTCGCCGGGGTTGATCTTCCGCTTGGTCTCACGCACTTCAAAGGCAGAGATCTCCAATTTCCCCGCCACATAGTAGGCACGAAGCAGGTCGGGGCAGGCAGAATCTTGCTTGGCTTCATTCACAAGGCGACGCGATTCTTCAAGCTTATCTATACGGCCGATGCCGGCGGAGGCCCGTTTCAACTCGTTCTGTCCGCTCATCGGCAAGATCGCCATGATCGCTATGATCGCTGTAATTGTCTCTCTCATTTGTGTCATTGTAATGTAGGGTATGAAGATTATCTCAAAGAAAAGGATTTTTATTAGAAGGGGGCTGTGTTGGACTTATCTCCAACGCTGCCCCCTTTTGTTATTCTCTTAGAACTCGACACCGAGTCGGATGGTGAAGCCATCAAGACCACGTGGATCGGCTGGTCTATACGGATTCTTCATCCTCTGAAGTGTATATCCGAGTCCGGCGGTGAATCTCTTCCATTTCACACCTGCCACCGGCGAGAAGTAGACTCCGGCGATGCCATCGATATCGGGCGAATAGCCCAGACGCATATCCAAGAAGGTGGTGACCACACCCAAGTTATAACGTCCTTCGACATCGGCATAGATGGGCATCGCCAAGCCCTCTACATCCCAGTAGTAGTGAAGTCCGATACCTCCACCCACGAACAGGTATTTGTTCACCACATAGCCATGTGTCGTAGATGCCTCAAAGTGGCATTCTCCATGGCGTGCCAATCCCAATCCAAGGTCCACTGCTCCGCGATATCCGCGTGCATTAGCCATCCCGACACATGCCAGAAGTGCTACAGCAACTATCAATATTTTCTTCAGTCTCATACGATTTAATTTATTTAGGTGTTTTCTAAATTTGCCACTGTTCCCCCGAAAAAAGTTTCGCTTTGGGGCTTCAGGGTTTTTATTATCTAACAAAGAGAGCCCGCTGTCGGTTGCGGCGGGCTCTTTATATAATAGGGTAGGGGTGTTTACTTGTTGGGGAAGAAGGTGTCGAGGGCGTAGTTGATGCGCTCCAATACGTCGTCTACACCACCATTATTCGGATCCATGGCTTGTGCCTTCTCTGCAAATGCCTTGGCTGCCTCGAAGTATTTTACCTTTACTTCTTGACGCTTCTCAGGCTGGTTGCCTTCGATGGCATTCCAGATCTCCGATCCGTGATTGTATACCTTCTTGGCGGCTCTCTCCAGAATGTCGTAGGTGGCATTCTCGAACTCTGCTGCCTTGCGATAATCCTCTACGGCTGCTTCTTCATCGCCCTTACGCTCCTGGATCCAGGCTCTGGTGGCATAGAGTCCCGGCTCGTTGGGTGTCTGTGAAAGCTGGCCATTCATCAGTGCCAATGCCTCGTCATATTTCTCTTTGTTGACAAGCGATGTGGCAATGTTGTTGATGAACACCAGGTTCTGGATGCCAAATTTCGCATATCCGGCCTTTGCGATCTCGTCGATCATTGCTTCTGCTTCTGCAGCCTTGCTCTCATCGCGGTTGCTGATGTTCTGCCATGTCGCGATCTCATAGATATAGCTCTGCATATCTTTGATGTTGTTCAGACGTGCTTTCTTCAGAGCCACTGCTGCCTCAAGAAGGTTATTGCTCGAGTAGGCGCTGATACCGGCATAGTAATATGCCAATGCTCTGGTGGTGTCGGCCACGGCTTGAATCTTGGCATCTGCCCATTCCATACCCGGCATGTCGCCATAAATCATAAAGGCATTGTAGGCCTCGGGATAGTATTTCCTCTGGTTGTAGAACTCGGCTGCCGATGCATAGTAAGCATCATGTCGCTGGCTGAGTGTCTTCGACATATCCTTAAGGTATTTGCCACTCTTACCCTTCTCGTCGGGCACTGCATCAAGGGGCATTGCCTTCATATAATAGTCATAACCATTGAGAAGCTCATAACCCATCTCCACCGGATCGACTGCCGGATCTTGGGGGTTGATAAGTTTCTTGTTCTCTCTCTGCTTGAAGGCATCGAACTCGATCTTGCCTGCTACATAGTAGGCGCGTGCCTGCTGCTGGGGTGTTCCCTGCTCGGCGATGGCTTGTTTGGCAAAGGTGCGTGCATCTTCGATCTTGTCAAGTTTGCCCGAAAGTTTGGATGCTTGTTCCACTACCGGCTTCTGAGCACTCATGCTCGCTACTGAAGCTACGCATAGCGCTAAAGTCACGATTTTTTTCATAATGGTATCTGTTTTTGTTGTTAACTTTTTCTCTTTTTATTTCACTTTTAACTTTTGACCTCTATTCTCACCGTTGGTTTACTCCTCTGCATTTTCTTCTGCTTCGGTCTCGGATCCTTCGAAAGTCTCGACATCTTCTTCATGTGTCACTTCTGCCGGAGTAGCCCCGTCGGCTATATCTTCAGAGTATTCGGCGATCTCCTCTTCTGCCGGCTCGGAGTCTACCTTGCAGACTGAGGCGATGGTGCCTCCGCGCTTGTTAAGGTCGATGAGCTTAACACCCTGTGTGGCACGGCCCATCACTCTGACATCTGCCACAGAGAGACGCAATGTGATGCCGCTCTGATTGATGATCATCAGGTCGTTGTTGTCGTTGACATTCTTGATAGCGATCAAGTCGCCGGTCTTCTCGGTGATGTTGATGGTCTTCACACCCTTACCGCCACGGTTGGTGATGCGGTAGTCGTCGAGTGCCGAGCGCTTGCCATAGCCATTGCTCGATACCACCATCACTGTCTCATCGGGAGCTCCGGTCATGGTGATCATGCCGATCACTTCATCCCCCTCGTCGAGGGTCATCGCCTTGACACCCTGCGAGATACGGCCTTGGGCACGTACTCCCTGCTCGTTGAAGCGGATGGCACGACCACTCCTGTTCGCCATGATAATTTCGCTGTTGCCATCTGTAAGTCGTACATCCACCACTTCGTCATCTTCGCGCATCACGATGGCATTCACGCCGATGGCACGCGGATGTGAGTAGGCGGCAAGAGATGTCTTCTTGATGAAGCCCAATTTCGTACCGAACACCAGGTTGTGAGTGGCGGTAAATTCCTGGTCGGTTAGATCTTTGACGCGGATGAAGGCATTCACCTTGTCGTCGGCATCGATCTGTAGCAGGTTCTGGATGGCGCGCCCTTTTGAGTTCTTTGCCCCTTCGGGGATCTCGTAGACCCTCAGCCAGTAGCAACGTCCCTTCTCGGTGAAGAAGAGCATGTGGTTATGGTTCGTAGCCGGGTAGATATGCTCGATGAAGTCTTCATCGCGAGTCGAACTTCCCTTGGCGCCAACGCCTCCTCTATGTTGGGCGCGGAACTCGCTCAGCGGAGTGCGCTTGATATAGCCCAAGTGGGAGATCGTGATGATCATCGCATCGTCGGCATAGAAGCTCTCAGTGCTGAAGTCGCCCGATTGAAGGTTGATCTTCGTGCGGCGCTCGTCGCCATATTTGTCTCTGATCTCCACGAGTTCCTGCTTGATAACTTCGCGAAGAACGTGGTCGTTGCTCAAAATTTCATTGTAATAGGCAATAAGATGCATCAATTCGTCATATTCTTGACGCAATTTCTCCATCTCCAAGCCGGTGAGCTGACGAAGTCGCATCTCGACGATGGCGCGAGTCTGTATCTCATCGAGTCCGAAGCGCTCAGAGAGTCGCTCGCGTGCCTCGTCGGTGGTCTTGCTGCTGCGGATTATGGCGATCACTTCGTCGATATTGTCCGTAGCGATCATCAACCCCTTCAAGATGTGGGCACGCTCTTCTGCCTTGCGTAGCTCGTAGCGAGTCCGCCGTGTCACCACCTCGCGACGGTGTCCGACGAATGCCTCCAAGATCTCTTTGAGGTTCAATGTCTGCGGACGACCATTCACCAATGCCACGTTGTTGACACTGAACGAGGTCTGTAGTTGGGTCAGCTTGAAGAGCTTGTTCAGCACGACATTGGCGTTGGCATCGCGCTTGATGTCAATCACGATGTTGATCTTGCCGCGTGCCGAGGTGTCGGTGATATCGGCGATGCCATCGATCTTCTTCTCCTCGGCGAGGGTATGGATCGATTTCACCAGTTCTCCCTTCAGCACGCCGTAGGGAATCTCTGAGATGACGATCATGTCGTGGTTGCCATCATTCTCGATCTCTGCCTTGGCGCGGAGGATGATCCTGCCGCGACCGGTCTCGAAGGCATCTTTCACACCCTGCATGCCATAAATCTCGCCGCCGGTGGGGAAGTCGGGTGCCTTGATGTGTTCCATAAGTCCCTCGATGCTGATCTCCGGATTGTCGATCAGTGCTATTGAGGCGTTGAGCGACTCCGTAAGGTTGTGCGGCGGCATATTCGTCGCCATACCCACAGCGATACCTGAAGCGCCATTCACCAATAGATTTGGTATACGGGTCGGCAATACTGTCGGCTCCATCAGAGTGTTGTCGAAGTTGGGCATAAAGTCCACGGTCTCTTTGTCCAGATCGCGCAGAAGCTCTTCTCCCATCCTCTCTAATTTCACCTCCGTATAACGCATCGCTGCCGGAGAGTCGCCGTCGATCGATCCAAAGTTTCCCTGACCGAATACCAACGGATAGCGCAACGACCATTCCTGCGCCATTCTTACCATCGTAAGATAAATCGATGAGTCGCCATGCGGGTGATATTTACCCATCACTTCTCCGACTATTCTCGCCGATTTCTTCGTATCGCCCGAATAGGTGTTGCCCAACTCATTCATGCCAAACAATACCCTGCGATGCACAGGCTTGAAGCCATCTCTTACATCCGGTAGAGCTCGCGACACTATCACCGACATGGAGTAGTCGATGTAGGCACTCTTCATCTCCGATTCTATATTAATCGGTATTATTCTTTCGTCTACTTGCATTATACTTTTTTTCGGTTTGTTTCTTCTTTTTTAAGCACCATTTTGCCCCTATTCGGAACATGGCACTTTAACACACAAAATTACAAAAAATTTATGACTTTTTACCTATTTTTCGCTTAAAAAATCAGCAGATACCGTTATCTCAACGGTATCTGCCGGCATTTCTTTGTTATTATTATGATTATTATGAGATTTTTTCTTTTCTTCTCCTCTTTGATGAGCTTATTCCACCGGCTTATAGTCCATGGTCAGCTTTTCGTCTCCTTCACGATAGTCTGCCATGATCGTGCCGCCGATCTGCGACTCGGCGTTGAGTCGCAACATGATCTCTGCCAGCTCATCTTCCAGATATTTCTGGATCGAGCGCTTCAGCGGACGGGCGCCAAAGTTCTTGTCATAGCCCTTGTCGGCGATAAATTTCTTCGCCGCGTCGCTTAGCTCGAGTCGGTAGCCAAGTTTCTCGACACGTCCCATAAATTCGCCCAACTCGATGTCGATGATCTTGGAGATCGATTCGTAGTCGAGGGGATCGAACATGATGATGTCGTCGACACGATTCAAGAACTCGGGTGAGAAGGCCCGGTTCAAGGCCTTCGAAATCACGCTGTGTCCCTGCTCTTTGCTCACTTCGCCGGAGTTGAAGCCGACTCCGCCACCAAATTCTTTGAGCTGGCGTGAGCCTACGTTGCTCGTCATTATCAAAACGGTGTTCTTGAAGTCGATCTTGCGCCCCAGGGAGTCGGTGAGACGCCCTTCGTCCATCACCTGCAACAAGAGGTTGAACACGTCGGGATGCGCCTTCTCGATCTCGTCGAGCAGAACCACCGAGTAGGGCTTTCTTCTCACTTTCTCGGTGAGCTGTCCACCCTCTTCATAGCCAACATAGCCCGGAGGTGCCCCCACCAAGCGCGATACGCTGAATTTCTCCATAAATTCACTCATATCGACCCTTAGCAAGGAGTCGGTGGAGTCGAACATATATTCTGCCAATTTCTTGGCAAGGAGGGTCTTACCCACACCCGTAGGCCCTAAGAACATGAAGACTCCTATAGGCTTGTTGGGATCTTTCAAGCCTATCCGGTTGCGCTGGATGGCTTTCACCACTTTCCGGATGGCTTCGTCTTGGCCGATGACACACCCCTTGAGGCTCTCTCCCATCTTCAGCAGACGGACTCCTTCGGCTTGGGCGATGCGCTGCGTCGGAACGCCGGTCATCAGTGCCACTACCTCTGCCACCTTCTCGGCATCCACTACCTGGCGCTCGCTGTTGAGCCCTTTCTCCCATTCCTCTTTGGCGCGATCTAATTCCTCTTTGGCTTTCAACACTTCGTCGCGCAGCGATGCCGCACGCTCGTAGTCTTGGGCTTTGGCTGCCGCCAGTTTCTCTTGGGTCAGCTCGTCGACGCGCTTCTCGAGATTGTCGATCGCTTCCGGCACTTCTATGTTGGTGATATGTACTCGGCTCCCCGCTTCGTCGAGTGCATCCAACGCTTTGTCGGGGAAGGTGCGGTCGCTCACATAGCGCTCGGTCAGCGATACGCATGCCTCCAAGGCTTCGTCGGTATAGGTCACGTTGTGATGATCTTCATATTTACCCTTGACTTGGCGCAAGATCTCCAAGGTCTCTTCCGGTGTGGTCGGATCGACGATCACTTTCTGAAAACGACGCTCCAAGGCTCCATCTTTCTCGATGTTCTGACGATATTCATCGAGCGTCGTTGCACCGATGCATTGGATCTCGCCTCGTGCCAACGCCGGCTTCAATATGTTGGCGGCATCCATCGATCCGCTTGTGTTGCCGGCGCCCACGATCGTGTGCAACTCGTCGATGAAGAGGATGATGTCTTTGTTCTTCGACAGCTCATCGAGCACTGCCTTGATGCGCTCTTCGAACTGGCCGCGGAATTTGGTGCCTGCCACCATCGATGCCATGTCCAGACCGATCACACGCTTGTTGAAAAGTACGCGCGACACTTTGCGTTGCACGATGCGCAGTGCCAATCCCTCGACGATCGCCGATTTGCCGACTCCCGGCTCGCCGATCAGCACTGGATTGTTCTTCTTGCGGCGTGACAAGATCTGTGCCAAACGCTCGATCTCTTTCTCTCGACCCACCACCGGATCCAAGTTTCCCTCAGATGCCGCTTTGGTCATGTCGTAGCCATATTTGTCCAAGGCCGGTGTGTCGCTGCCTTTGCCTCGCTGTTGTCGTGACTTCATGCCCGAGCCTCCCTGACCTGACGCCTCAGTGCGATTGCCGGGCTGGCCTCCATCAGATTTGCCTTCATCTTCAAAGAGAAGTTCGTCACCTTCTTCGTCGCCACCCTGTAGGTCACTCGGCATCTCTCCGACGTTGATACCCTGGATGGTGATGTTGAAGTTGAGGTATTTCTCTTTGATGTCACGGAGCACCTGTGAGTCCATGCCATTTTTGTCATTGACAAGTGCCATGAAGAGGTGCTCGCTGCCGATCATACGCATGTTCATCTTGCGAGCCTCGGAGGTGGCAAGTTGAAGAAATCTCACTCCGGAGAGGGTGATCGCATATTTCTCGTCGAAGAGGGTAGTGGTGTCTTGTGGCTCCGGCTGCTGCCTGAGTGCTTCCTCGATCTCTTCGATCACTTTGTCGATATCTACATTGACCCGACTCATGATCTTGTATGCCACGCCGTCGCGGTCACGAAGTGCCGCCAACATAAAGTGTTCGGGCATGATCACACGAGATCCCGTGCGCTTTGCCTCTTCAAGGGCAAGCTCAAGTACGGGTAAGAATTGCTTTGAATAGTCGTTGCTCATCTATTTTGGATGTTTGTTTCAACCTTTACACCGCAAATGTCGTGCCAATTTTTCAATTTTACCCAATTTTTTTCTCCTTTTATATATTTTTTTCTCTTGTTGTCACGTTTTTTGCCTGCTGTCAGCGGCCGGAACGACGCACTCTATGCCGATATGTCACTCTATACCAGACCGGCTATCTGGTAGGTGAGCCATGCCAGGAGCCATGCCAGGCCGGTGTTGTAGAGCATGGAGAATAGCATATAGCTCCAACTCTCGGTCTCGCGCCTGATTGCCACCAATGTCGCTATGCAGGGGAAGTAGAGCAACACGAACACCATGAATGCCAACGCCGAGGCCGGCGTGAAGGGCGCCTTGCCTGTCACTCGTGATGGTGTCTGTAGCCGCTTGTTGAGCGTGTCGGCAGAATCTTCTCCTCCATATAATACTCCCAAGGTGGAAACTATTGTCTCTTTGGCTGCCGCCCCGGCCAGCAGTGACACACTTGTCTGCCATTCGAATCCTAACGGACGGACTGCCGGCTCTATCGCTTTGCCTATTCTCCCTAATATAGAGTGCTCTTGCTGATATTCTGCTGTGGCTATGGCATCGATCTCTTCAGCGTCGGGTATAGCCTCGGATGTCGATAGCTCTTGGGCTATGTCGGCTCGATAGTCTGCCGGTACGTCGCTGATGTCGTAGTGGGGAAAGTAACTGAGTGCCCAGATGATGATAGAGGCTACCAAGATCAGTCCTCCCATCTTGCGAAGATATTGCTCGGCTTTGCTCCACATATTGCGCATCGTCGCTTTAAGCGTCGGCACGCGGTAGGGGGGCAGCTCCATCACGAAGGGGGTCTCATCTTTCTTGAACCATACACGGCGCATAAGTCGTGCCGTTATTGCCGCCACCATGATGCCAAGCAGGTAGAGCCCCACGAAGACTATAGCCCCATATTGCGGGAAGAATGCCCCGGCCAGTAGCACGTAGATCGGAATTCGCGCCGAGCAACTCATGAAGGGATTAATCAGAATGGTGATCAGTCGACTCGATTTGCTCTCGATAATGCGTGTCGACATCACTGCCGGCACGTTACACCCGAAGCCCATGATCATCGGTATGAAGGATTTGCCATGTAGCCCCATCTTGTGCATCAGTCGGTCCATAATGAAGGCTACGCGTGCCATATAGCCGGAGTCTTCCATGAAGCTGATGAAGGCGTAGAGTATCAAAATGTTGGGCAGGAACACGATCACGCCTCCCACGCCTCCGATCACGCCATCCAAGAGCAGATCTTTCAGTGGCCCGTCGCTCAGCAGGCGGTCGAGCATCCCGGAGATCCATCCCACCAATGATTCGATCCATCCCATCGGATAGCTGCCCAATTGGAATGTCGCCCAGAACATCAGCCACATGGCGGCGATGAAGAGGGGGAAGCCGAAGAGCTTGCTTGTCACCACGGCATCGATCAGCTTGGTGTTGTCTTTATGGCGCTCTTCGCCGCCACTCATCGTCTCGCGGAGTGCCCCCTGCACGAACCCATATTTGTCGGCTGAGATCGCTGAGGTAGTATCTTCATTGATGCCTGCCGAGATCTTTCCCTCTTCTTCGCGACGCATCTCTTCCCAGCGTGGGTAGGAGGGGTTGTCGCGAAGAGTGCTCTCGATCTCCGGGTCATGTTCCAGAAATTTTATCGCCATGAAACGGGGCGAGATATGCTCGGTGACACTCGGGTCGCTCTTGAACTCTCGATTCATCCTTCCTACTGCCGATTCGATCACCGGGTTCATCCGGATATGGATATGGCGTGTCACCGGATTGCGCATCTCATACACCTCGACCACGCGCTCCAAGAGGTCATCAACTCCCCAACCCGTTGCCGCTATCGTCGGCACTATCGGCACTCCCAGCATCTTGCCAAGGGAGTCATGGTCTAACTGTATCCCCGATTTCTGCAATTCGTCATACATGTTCAGACACATCACCATCGGCAGGTTCAGATCGATCAGCTCGGTGGTCAGGTAGAGGTTGCGCTCCATGTTCGAGGAGACCACCACGTTGATGATCACGTCGGGGGTCTCTTGGCGAAGATAGCGCATCACATAGAGCTCTTCGGGGGAGTAGGCCGACAGTGAGTAGGTGCCCGGAAGGTCGACGATATTGATATGATAGCCATGATAACGGATATGACCCTCTTTGGCGCCAACGGTCACGCCGGCATAGTTGCCCACATGCTCGCGAGCTCCCGACACATGGTTGAAGAGCGATGTCTTGCCGCAATTCGGATTGCCGATCAAGGCTACGTTGATGATTTTGTCGCGGCGCAGGCGCACCGGCACGCTACATTCATCATTCTCCGCCACCTCCGGCAGATTCTCCACATTATCTTCGCGGCTCTGCCAGTCTTCGAGAAGCTCCACTTCGATCAGGTTTGCCTCAGCGCGGCGCAACGACACCTCATACCCCATCAAGGCATATTTCACCGGGTCTTGAAGAGGCGCGTTCAGCACAACCTTGATCTCGCGGCCCCTTACGAATCCCATCTCCATCACCCTCTTGCGGAAGGCCCCATGGCCCAATATCTTGGTGATTACACCGGTCTGTCCCGGCTTTAATTCCGATAACTGCATAATTCTTGTATTTTTTACAAGCGCACCATAACATACGCCCTATAAATAGCGCACCATAACATACGCCCTATAAATAGCGCCATGTGACAAAAGCGCACAACAATACAAAATTACACACTATAATCCCCACAAACAAATTTTCCACCCTCTTTTTTTTACTAAAAAAAAGCCCACCCTCGCTCTTACCATAGACTATTCTCTACATCCAATAAATAAAAAAACGTCAAAAATCTACGGCAAATAATTTAAATTGCCGTAGATTTCTGACATATTAAATTGGTTTAAATTCGTTTATTTACTGCTCAACTTCTCATTTAGAACGCGCTCTAACGGTTGTTTTTCGTTCCAATATCTCATCGCCATGGGTTCAAGTCGATTTTTGATTACCATTATTACTTCTTCAAATGGGATATCCTCTTTCCACCTGATTTTCTTTAAAAATGCTTTCCATCGACTAAGACGATCTTTATCTGAGATGAATCCTTCAGTAAAAAGTTTGAGATTAGGATTGTATGCCAATTTCCTATTGTCAAACGTCGCATTTATTGCTTCATAGAGTGTGTTATCGCTAATATCCCTTTGGGTAAGCAATTGATAGCAATCGAAGAAATCTTTCATTCGACTATTTGACTCATCTCGGTCTATCATCGTATGAAATTTTTCTGCTATTACAGTTTCAAGTGAATATGCTTGTAGATTTACTGATGGTATTCCGGTCAATAATAACGGGAAATCGATAGTCATTGGATATGGGGATACTACATCTCCAAAACCTATGTCTATCGACATATTGTGGATTATTGTATCCATGTGGGCTGTTATATAGAATCGTAAACCGGGATATTTCTTATCTACGGTGATCGGTTCTGTTTTTATACTTTCTATGTCAAAATATACCCCATCTTCATCACATTCTATAGCGATAATGTTTTTGAATGTTTCGGTTAAACTTCCTCTGTCTCGATTTATTCGATCTGCCAAAAAATCGATATCTATGGTGGGTCGAGCCTCAAGACCATCTAATGCGTATAATAACGAACCTCCTTTAAGAAGAAAATTGTCTTTATACGGACTGACTGATACTCGATAAAGCAACCGCTCATTGAAATATCTCGACAATAGATACATATACTTATAGCCCGTCTGATTCATAAGAGCGCGTTCCTTAAATTTTTTGGGTCGTAGAGGCGGATATTTTTGAGCAGATTTTGAAAGTCACAGCGGGCGCAATGCGTGCATTGTAACCGATGCGAGTTTTGAAATATGCCAAAAA
>JBJEKI010000058.1:0-3503 GCA_051878555.1 Lepagella sp.
ATCTGCTCAAAAATATCCGCCTCTACGACCCAAAAAATTTAAGGAACGCGCTCTTTGCAAATTTACAAAATTTCGAGCGATATGTACTACTATTTTGTCAAAAGTTTTCGCCATTTCTATCGTTGACTCAAAAAAATAGAGGGACTCAACCTGGATTGAGACCCTCTCGTTCAAAAAACTTTGAGAATTATGTATTAGAGCTCGCTCTTAACCAAAATGTCGACCGGGATTAGCCGCAATGCCAGAACTTATTTACGAGGTTGAGCATCTCCTGGCGATTTCCGGAGATTTCGGCGCGGAGAGTCTTGTCGTTGTAGGAGTTGAGCTTCTTGATGATACCGTCTATCATCTCCGGAGCGAAGATGCCATGCTCTTCGAAGATGGTGCGGGCATTTCCGAGAGCGATAGCCGATTCGTAGCAGCTTGTCGGGAGAGAGCGGAGTAATTCGAGTTTGGCGCGGTTGGCATCATTATGGATGTTGACGCTGACATAGAGTTCCTCGGCGTGAGCGAGAGCGTTGGGATTTTCGAAGCCCTTGCGAGCGGCAGTCACCATACCTGCGAGGAGCTGATAAACATCGGCAGAACCATCGGCGCTACGCAATTCTACGGTCTGCTTCTCGGGGCGCACTGCTGAGGGAGACTCAAGTGGATTGGTTTGCGAGCACATATCGTTGTCGCCGGTCCAACCGAGAGGCACTCTGACGAGCACAGATCTATTGCGATCGCCCCAGCATATAGAAGTCGGAGCCTCCTGATGAGGCACGAGACGGAAGTAACTGGTAGGCACCTTGTTGCCCAATGCGGTGATGGCATCGGCATAGTCGAGGATACCGACGATAGCTCTCTTGGCATTGTCGCTCAGACTACCATTTTCGGTCATCATGTTCTTGCCATCTTTCATGAGCTTGAAGTGGATGTGGAGACCGCTACCTGCCTTGCCTTCGGTGATCTTCGGTGCGAAGGTCACGTCATAATTATTCTTCATGGCGAGTGTGCGGATGATCCACTTGGCGAGCATCAACGAGTCGGCAGCCTCCAAGGCATCGACGGGGAGGAACTCGATCTCGTTCTGTTCGAAGATCTTATTGTTGAGGGTGAAGTTGCCCACCTCATTGTGACCATACTTGATTTGACCGCCGGTCTGAGCGATCTTGAGCATACACTCGGCACGGAAGTCGTTGAACTTGGCGAATGGTGCCGACTCATGATATCCTTTCTGGTCGGTGGCACCGAAGAGTCCGAGGTCATCGCTGATTACATAATATTCCAACTCGCCCATGGCATAGAACTCCATACCGGTCTCTTGCTTGAACTGTTCGAGAGCACGCACGAGAGTCTGCTGGGGTGATGTGGGGAGTGGATGACCCTCGTTGTTGAAGAAAGAACACAACATCGAGAGGGTAGGTATCTCTGCAAATGGATCAAGGAATGCAGTCGAGAAGCGGGGTATCACATAGAGGTCGCTGTTGCCGGCTTCGATGAAGGGGAAAAGGCTGGAGCCATCTACACGCTCTCCGTATGTAAGGATAGAGTCCAAGTATTCCTCACTGTTGATGACAAAGTTCAGAGTCTTAAGACGATTATCATCAGCAGGATACATGAAGTTGATCATCTTGATGTCGTTGCCCTTGACATAACGGATGATATCCTCCTTCTTAAACTCACGAGACGGTTTACCGAGATATTGCACCACATGGTTGGGTGACAATGAAATATTAGCATTCATGTTTTAAATGGTATATTATTTATTGATTTTAAGGTGTTTATAACAATGTGCCAATCTCTATCAGCACTTCATCGGGCAAATATAGCATAATAATTTGAAATAGCAAAATTATTTTATTCAAATATAAAATCCTTTAAAATGTGTAAAATTTACGCATTTTATTTTGCCGTTTCAAAAATTAGTTATAATTTTGTGTTATAAGACTATAAAAGATATAATATGAGTGACATGACAATAGATAGTAGCGAGTTGAAGAATCGTTATTGCTATCCTTATCCACATCCGAGTGTAACCACCGATTGTGTTATCTTCAGTTTTGACGGCACTAAATTGAGAGTACTTTTAGTGGAACGAGGCATTGAGCCATATAAGGGTCGGTGGGCATTGCCCGGCGGGTTCTTGAGGATGGATGAATGTGCTGAGAAGGGAGCTCTTCGTGAATTGCAGGAGGAGACAGGTTTGGAGGGGGCATATATCAAGCAGTTCCACACTTTTACAGCGCCCGAACGTGATCCTCGCGAGCGAGTTATCACCATAGCCTATTATGCTTTGGTGAGGATGCAGGAGGTGAAAGGGGGTGATGATGCGGCTGATGCTCGCTGGTTTGCTCTGGATGATGTGCCTCAGTTGGCATTCGATCATGATCAGATCCTTCGCAAGGCAGAGCAGGCACTGCGCCAGCAGATACATTTCGAACCTGTAGGGTTTGAATTGCTGCCCGAGGCATTTACCATCAAGGAGTTACAAAATCTCTATGAGGCTATCTTAAATGTAAGGTTCGACCGCCGTAATTTCTACAAAAAGATGAAGCATCTCGAGATGCTCGACCAGTTGGATGAAACGGTCAATCCCTCCAGCAAGAAAGAGGCTTATCTCTTTCGTTTTAATAAAGCCAAATACGACGAACTGAAGCAAAAAGGCTTCAGACTGGAGTTTTAGAGCGCGTTGAGTTTAGTTTAGTGCCCCTTCATTAGAGTGAGTTCCTTAAAGAAATATTCAGCTACCGGCTTAGAGCCGTGGCAAAAGACAAAGTTTTTTACAAAAAAGATGGTCAGGATACTTACTATATTGCATATTATTATTATATTTGCAACGTGGATTGGCAACATTCCGCACCGACATCGCTTTCTTTGTGTATAATCCCACCACTCGGATTGCATGGCGGATAAATTTATATTGCTTATGGCAAAAAAGACCACAGCAACAAGTGTTTAACGGCTCAAACGTAACTCCTGTTTTTAATTACACATATTCTATTGTCTAAATTATGAAAACATTCTACAAAGTATTATTCGTTTTGACAATATTAATTGCCAACAGCATTAGCGCCTCGGCCATCCAATTTACGGTTGATGGCGTGCGCTACAGCGTCAATAACGACAACACAACTGTTACGGTAGCAGGCTATCCGTCAGGCAATAAGCCGACAGGCGACCTCACCATCCCCGAGTCGGTCACTTATAGTGCTATCTCATATCCCGTCACCTCAATCGGCGAAAGTGCGTTCGAAAATTGCACCGGCTTGACGAGCGTCACCATCCCCAACTCCGTCACCTCAATTGGCAACTGGACGTTCAGCGGTTGCAGCGACTTGACGAGCGTCACCATCCCCAACTCTGTCACCTCAATCGGCGAAGCAGCGTTCTCTTATTGCAGCGGCTTGACGAGCGTCACCATCCCCAACTCCGTCACCTCAATCGGCGAAAGTCCGTTCTCCGGTTGCAGCGGCTTGACGAGCGTCACCATCCCCAACTCCGTCACCTCAATCGGCGAC